>DATDFB010000237.1:0-27755 GCA_036522835.1 Thermoanaerobaculia bacterium
GCCGCGTCGACGAAGCGTCGCGCGCGTACCAGACGGCCATCGCCTCGTCGACGACGACGGCCGCCGATCTCGACACGGCCCGCCGCAACCTCGAAGACGCGCAGATCGCCTTGCGCGCCGCGCAGGAGCGCGAGCGCCTGGCGCAGGAGGCGATGACCGCCGACGTCACGCGCATGCGCAACGACCTCGACGCCGCGCAGCGCTCCAGCACGCTCACGCCGCAGCTCCTCGCCGCGCGGCAGGCGGAGCTGATCAGCCGGCAGCAGGAGCTCGAGCAGTTCCGGCAGGAGCGGCAAAACGCGTTGAATCAGCGCACCGACGCCGAGCGCGCGCAGCAGGCGGCCATCGACGCGGCGCTCAAGGCGCGGCAGGAGCGCGAAGCGCAGGCCCAGGCGCTGAAGGCGCAGGCCGAGATGGCCCAGCAGCAGGCGTTGCAGGCACAACAACAGGCGGCGCAGGCGACCGAGCAGGCGAAAGCCGCGGATCAGGCGCGCGCACAGGCCGAGCAACAAGCCGCCGCGCAAGCCAAAGCCGCCGAGGAGCAGGCCAAGGCGGCGGCGGAAGCGAAAGCCGCCGCGCAGCAGGCCACCGCCGCGGCACAGGCCGCGCAGGCGGAGCTCGAGAAAGCGCGGAAGGAGATCGCCGAGCGCGACGCCGAGGCGCGGCAGTTGCGGATGCAGAACGAGCTCGCCCGCATCGCCGCCACGCGCCGCGAGGAGCGCGGTCTCATCGTCACGCTGTCGTCGGGCGTCTTCTTCGACACCGGCAAGAGCGCGCTGAAAAAGGGCGCGCAGGCGACGCTCAAGCGCATCGCCGACCAGCTCAAGGGCGACAGCGGGGTCAAGGTGACGGTTGAGGGGCACACCGACAACACCGGCAGCGCGGAGAAGAACCAGGCCCTCTCCGAGAAGCGCGCCGAGGCCGTACGCGACTACCTCGTCAGCGCCGGCGTGCCGGCGGACCGTGTGAGCGCCGTCGGCAAGGGCGAGACCCAGCCCATCGCCACGAACAAGACCGCGGCCGGGCGGCAGCAGAACCGCCGCGTCGAATTGGTCATCTCGCAGTAGAAGTGTTTCGCGGCAAGGCCCGCCACGGGGAAAAATCGCGCGGCGGGCTTTGCCAATCAACGCAGCCGGCCGCGCCGGCCCTAACGCCGGTCCGATCCCGGCGTCTAATGGCGCAACGGAGGGAACACCATGCGCCGATTCATCGCCGCAGCAGCACTGCTCATCGCCCCCGCAGTTTTCGCCCACGACCACGGCCATAGCCGCAACATCAACATCACCACAGACAGCGACGACGAGCCGATCACGTGCGATCAGATCCGCATCCGGTTCGACGACCAGGCCGCCATGCGCGCCGAGGAAGAGCTCCCGGTGGCGAGTCTGCGCTCGCTGAAGATCAACAGCGAGAGGAATGGCGGTGTCCGCGTCATGGGCTGGGACCAGCCGCGCTACGCCGTCACCGTCTGCAAGGCCGCCGCGGAAGGCTCCATGCTCGGCGACATCCACGCCCGCCTCAGCGGCAACGAGGTCACCATCGCCGGGCCCGATTCGGGCAACGATTGGACGGCCTTCCTCCTTGTGCGCACGCCGCGCAACGCCTCGCTCGACGTCGACGGCACCAACGGTCCGATCAGCCTGCATCACGTCAACGGAACGCTCGCGGTGCACATGCAGAACGGACCGCTCGCGCTGAAGGACATCAGCGGAACGGTCGACGCCACGACCGTGAACGGCCCGATCTCGCTCACCGGCGGATCCGGCAACGTGAAGATCACGGCGACGAACGGCCCGCTGTCGGTGAAGCTCTCCGGCGACCGCTGGGACGGCACGCTCGACGCCACGACGCAGAACGGCCCGCTGTCGGTCAAGATCCCGCGCAACTTCAATAGCGGCGTCGACGTGACACTGAAGGGCCACGGCCCGATCTCGTGCAAAGCCGAGGCGTGCCGCGATCTGAAGCGCTCGTGGCACGACGACGACGACGATCGTCCGCGCCAGCTCTCCTTCGGCAGCGGCGCGCGGAACGTGACGCTGTCGACGGTGAACGGGCCTGTGGTGGTGAAGGAAGCGGATTAGGGACGAGTGGCGCCCCTCACCCGGCGCCTTCGGCGCCACCCTCTCCCCGCTTGCGGGGAGAGGGACAGGCGCGAAGCGCCAGGGTGAGGGGCGCCACTCGCGTAAACTTCGCGCGTGTCCCGGCCGGCGCGCACACTCCTCACTGTCCTCGGTGTGACCTTCGGTCTCGCCGTGACGGTGGGGAACATGATCGGCGCCGGCATTTTCCGCTCCCCCGGCGACATCGCTGAGCAACTCCCCACCCTAGGGCTCTACTTCGCGGTCTGGATCATCGGCGGCGCGTACGCACTCCTCGGCGCGAACGCGCTCGCCGAGCTGGGGACCGTCGTACCGCGCTCCGGCGGCCAATACGTCTTCGTCCGCGAGGCCTTGGGCGACTACGGCGGCTTCGTCGTCGGCTGGAGCGATTGGATCTCCACCTGCGGCACCACCGCCGCCGTGGCCATCACCCTCGGCGAGTACGCGCTCGTCCTCTGGCCGCAGCTCCGCGCCGTGCAGGTCATCGCCCTCGCCGTCATCGCCGTCCTCACCCTCGTGCAGTGGGCGGGCGTGCGGTGGGGCGGCGCGGCGCAGGACGTCACCAGCTTCGCGAAAGGAATCGGGTTCCTCGTCTTCATCGCCGCCTGCTTTTGGCTCGGCGCGCGCAACCCGTCGGCGCAGGGCATCGTGCCGGAGCACGAAGGATCGATGCTCGTCGCCTTCGTCGTGGCGCTGCAGCTCGTGATCTACACCTACGACGGCTGGTCCGCGGTCATCTACTTCTCCGAGGAAGTGAAGGAGCCGGGGCGGAACATCCCGCGGGCGATGTTCGGCGGCGTCTTCGCCGTGATGGCCATCTACCTCGTGCTCAACGTCGCCTTCCTGCGCGTCGTGCCGCTGGCGACGATCGCGCGGGAGAAGCTGCCGGTGGCCGTCGTCGCGCACCACCTCTTCGGCTTCGACGGCGACAACATCACGCGCATCCTGGCCATCGTGGCGCTGCTGAGCGCCGTGAATTCGAACGTGCTGATGGCGCCGCGCGTCGTCTTCGCCATGAGCCGCGACCGCCTTTTCTGGCGCGGCGCGGGCGAGGTCAACCGCGGCGGAACGCCGGACGTGGCGTTGCTGATCAGCAGCGGCGTCGCCGCCGTCTTCGTCATGTGGGCGGGCTTCAACCAAGTCGTGGCCGTGCTGGCCTTCTTCTTCGTGGCGAATTACACGCTGTCGTTCACGTCGCTCTTCGTGCTGCGGCAGCGCCGGCCCGACGCGCCGCGCGGCTTCCGCGCCATCGGCCATCCCTTCACCACCGCCCTCGCGCTGGCGGCCTCGGTCGCGTTCCTCATCGGCGCCGTCGCCGGCGATCTGAAAACGAGCCTCTGGGCCCTCGGCGTTCTCGCCGCGAGCGTTCCGGTTTATCTTCTCGTCCGCAAACTGCGATGACCTGGCAATTCGAACCGAACCTCGCCCGCGCCTCGACGCTGCCGTCGAGCTGGTACGTCGATCCGGCGGTGCTCGAGCGCGAGCAGCGCGCGATCTTCGGCAGGACGTGGCAGCTCGCCGGGCGCGCCGAGCAGGTCGCGGAGCCCGGCGGCTACTTCACCGCGCAGATTGCCAACGAGCCGCTCTTGATCGTCCGCGGCAACGACGGCGAGCTGCGCGCGCTCTCGAACGTCTGCCGCCACCGCGCCGGCCCGATCGCCAAGGGCGAAGGAAAGCGCCCGGTGCTGCAGTGCGGCTACCACGGCTGGACGTACGCGCTCGACGGGCGGCTCCTGACGACGCCGGAGTTCGACGGCGTGGAGTGCTTCGACAAGAGCGCCGTGTCGCTGCCGCGCTTCCGCGTCGAGGAGTGGGGCGGCCTGATCTTCGTCAACCTCGATCCTGCCGCGCCGCCGCTGCGCGACTTCGTCGGCGATCTCGCCGGGAGCCTCGACGGCTTCCGCGACTTCCACCTCGCCGCGCGCAAGGAGTGGTTCGTCGACTGCAACTGGAAGGTCTACGTCGACAACTACCTGGAGGGCTACCACATCCCCATCGTCCACCCGTCGCTCTTTCGCGCGCTCGATTACCAGCGCTACAGCACCGAGACACGGCGCACGTACTCGATCCAGCACGCGCCGCTGCGCCAGGGCGACGACCAGGCCGAGTATTACTGGCTCTTCCCGAACCTGATGCTCAACGTCTATCCCGACAACTACTCGACGAACCTCATCGTGCCGCTCGGCCCGACGCGGACGCTGACGCTCTTCGAGTGGTACTTCCACAACCCCGACGCCCCCGACGTGCAGCGCCGCATCGACGAGCAGATCGCCTTCAGCGACGAGATCCAGGTCGAGGACATCGGGATCTGCGAGGCGGTGCAGCGGGGATTGGCGTCATCGACGTACGAGACGGGACGCTTTTCTCCGCAGAGGGAGAACGGGGTGCACCACTTTCATGGGCTGTACATGATGTGGAGCGCGGCGGCCATGCCGCCGCTATGACAGCGCCGGCATGGCCGGCGCACTCCACATATAAGGTCCTACCGGCCTGAGGCCGTGCTCCCGAAACAACTTCCGATACCACGCCATCGGCCGCCGGATCAGCCCTTCGAGATCGCCGACGATGTCGTCGTCCGCGGTCAGCACTTCGAGAAAGAAAATGCCGCGTCCGAGGCGCACGAGCTCGGGGAGGCCGCGGCGGAGCTCCTCGTCGGCGATGTAGTGCATGGCATCCGAGGAGACCACCAAATCGAACGTCTCACGGAAGTTCAGCGACGCCAGCTCGCCGAACGCCGCCTTGCGGATGTTGCGCGCGCGGCCGAACGCCGCCACGGCGTAGTCGCTCGGGTCGACGCCGGCGTAGCGGACGCGCGGGCGCAGCGCGCGCAGATGCTCGCGCCAGGCGCCTTCGCCGCAGCCGACGTCGAGCACGTTGCGCAGCGTGCGCGCCAGGCAGTACTCCGTCTGCGCCACCGCCAGCGCCGCCTTCCGCCGCACGTCGGCCGGCGAATTCACGCGCTCGCGGCGGTACCACTTGTCGAAGTAAGCCTTGTCGTAGCGCTTCACCGTTTCGGCAGAATGTCGGCGAGGTATTCCTTCGGGATCTTCTGGAACTCTGTCACGCCGAGGGCGGCGATCTCCTCGTCGCTCATCGCGTCGGCGAGGACCAATCCTTCGATCTCTCCTTCACGGCCTTCCAGCTCCCACCCCGTCCAGATCTCCGTCTCGCTGTACGGCCGCAGAGAGATCTTCTGCAGATAGCGGGACATGGCCCGGCAGGATTCTACAGCGCCCGTCCTTTCTTGCGCGCCTCGGGATAGAGGAGCACGAAGTCCCACAGCGCCTCCATCACCTCCAGCACGCCCTCGGGGATCTTGCCGAGCCGCATCCAGTAGCAGCCGGGGTCGACGAGATTCCGCAAGAGCTCGATGAACTGCACGAGCGAGAGGTACGTCGTCTGGTAGACCTTCCCCTTCTTCGCGGCGAGCTCGCGCTTCTCGCGGGCGAGCTTCGTGACGATGCGCGCGGCCAGGTAGTACGGCGTCTGCAGCAGGTCGAACTCGCGGTCGGACATGCGCGGGCCCTTGGTGATGTGCTGCCGGTTGAGCACGCCCTGCAGATACTCGAGCATGACCTGCACGGCCACTTTCGGCACCGGTCCGCTGCGGCCGCTCTCGACGGCGTCCGACAAATAGCGCGTCAACGCCTTGAGCTGTTCGCTGTCCGGAAAAACGAGCTCGCGGACGCCGTACTTCTTGGCGAGCGCGCGCTCGTCGAGAATTTCTTCGTCGGCCTTCACACCGCGATCATAGCGGCAACCAATACGAGAACTTCACCAAAAAGACGTCGTGCGACGGCGCCGTGGGGATGGCGCGGAGATCGCGCCCGAGACGGAAGTCGCCGACCGGCGCAAGGCCGGCGCGGTTCTCGTTCCAGGCCACGTACAACGCCGAGCCGGGACGGAACTCCCACCGCAGCACGGCGCTGCCGCGGACGCTGCGGAAGTTGAAGTCGGGATCGGGCGCCGCGTAGACGAACGGCTCGTAGTCGCGCGTCCGCGCCGCGACGAGGGAATGGTAGTCGTGGAAGTCGCCCGAGGCGATGAACGGCTGGAGATAGAGCTGGAAAGAGAGGCGCGAAGTCAGCGTCCAGTCGGCGCGCGTCCCGAGCTCGAACGAGCGCTGCTCGAGGTCGGCGAAGACGTAGCGCGCGCCGAACGTCGCCGCCGCGGCCGGGTCGGCGAACGCCGTCACGTACTGCGTGTGGTCGTGCGAGCGCGACAACGTCGGCGAGACGCTGAGCTGCAGGTTGGAGCGCGGCCGCGCCGTGAACGTGATGCCGAGGTTGCGCGAGTACGAGCCATCGTCGGAATGATCGGCGTGGCCGTTCAACTGCGCGGAGAAGTTCTTGCGGTCGTCGGTGCCGACGCTGTAGTCGGATGACCATAACGCCGGCGTCCGCACCAGCGGACCGCCGCGCGTGAGGCGGTCGTTGAACGCGCTCGACGTCAGGAAGAGCGCCGCCCGCGCCGTCCAATAATTCGCGAAGGTACCGAATGAGTCGGCGAAGACGCCCCGTTCGAGCGTGTCGCGATCGAAGTTGTTGTTCTGCCACGAGCCGAACCAGAGGTTCTTCTCGCGGAAGCGCGTCGTCGGGGTCTGATTCACGTACTGCATGACGACGTGCGTGGAGACGATGTCGGTGCGCTGCAGGAAGCCGGCGTCGTTCGTCTCGAAGCCCGGCGAGTAGGCCTGGACCGAGAAAATCGGCCGCCACAGCCCGTCGGCCTTCGACAGCATGGCCCGCCCGCCCCAGCCGCCGAGCGACGTCCGCGTCGGATCGAAGGTGACGTGGCCGGCGTCGGGGCGCTGGTACTCGTGCGCGGGCGAGGTCTGCGTCAGCGCGATGGCCTCGGCGCTGCCGGTCACGCGCGACATCACCGCGGAGCCTTCGAGGATCCACGACTTCTTGGCAAAGCTCGTGTAGGCGTCGACGCCGCCGGTGACCGCGCTCTTGCGGAGCAGCGAGAGCTCGTCAGGCAGCCGCCGGTCGACGGAGGTCAGCAGCACGCCGATGCGCGAGCCGTCGCCGATCTCCTTCGTGCCGCGCGAGACGAAGTAGTTCGTCAGCGGCTCTGCCTGTTGCCGGCCGAAGACGCCGCCGCTCTCGAAACGGGCGCGCTCCGCTGCCGTGACCGCATCGAGAACGCCGATCGCCCACCCGCCCGGCAGCTTGCCGGTGACCTTGGCGGCGCCGAGAATCGTCGTCTCCGAGGGAACGTCGACGAAGTCGGCGCTCGGGATCACCTGCGGCGCGCGGCCGATGCGCCGCGTGTAGAAGACGCTCGGCGGAAAGAAGAAGTTGAAGTGGCTCGGCGCCGGCGTGTCGCTGAAGTTGAAGATGTTCAGCCCTTCGGTGAAGAACGGTCGCTTCTCCGGATAGAACGTCTCGAACTGGCTGAGATTGACGACGGCGGGGTCGACTTCGACCTGGCCGAAGTCCGGATTCAGCGTGCCGGTGAGGGTGAGGCTCGACGTCAGCGCGTACTTCAGATCGAGGCCGGCATCGGCGCGGTGGTCCTGCTGGTTGAGGAAGGGATCGCTGCCGTCGAGACGCGTGCGGTAGTCGGTGCGCGCCACGGTGTACGGCACGAGCTCGAGTGGCTTGCCGCGGTGGATGCCCTCGATGCCGGCGATGTCGGCGAAGTGCGAGACGAAGCCGGTCTGCCCCTTCGGCGTGTTGACGATGCGCACCCACTCGTTGTTGCGCACGGTGCGGCGGGTGATGTTGATGCCCCACACGTGCACCGGCTTCTCGGGAAAGCGGAGCTGCGAGAAGGGGATGCGCACTTCGAGCTGCCAGCCGCCGGGGAGGATCTTCGTGGCCGAGTCCCACACGCCGTCCCAGCTCGGGTCTTCGCCGATGTCGTTGTAGAGCACCGTGTCGCCCTGCACGTTCGACGGGAAGATGGTGAAGGCGTTGCCGGAGAGGCGGTCGAGCTGCGGGTCGAGGTTGATGGAGATGAAGTCGGACTGGGCGAAGTTGTCGCGGCGGAACAGCAGCGACGTCGGCGGATGAGGGTCGTCCATTTTCAGGCCGAAGTAGATGGCGTGGTCATCGTAGACGATGCGCACGCTCGTCTTCATCGTCGGCGGCTTGCCGTCGTCGGGATCGTGCTGGGTGAAGTCGGTGAACTCCGGCGCGGCAGCCCAAGCGGCGTCGGAGAGATCGCCGTCGATGACAGGCGGCGCGCTGACGCGGACGGCGTGGAGGACCGGATGGTCGGGCCAGTTGGCGGCGCCGGCCGTCGCGGCGGCGAAGAAGATCAGCACGATGGCTTTGCGCATGGATGCTCTGAAGGATACATTCGAAGTCATGCTCTGCCCCGGTTGCAAAACTGCAATGCAACGCCTCACGCTCGACGCGGTCCTCGGCAAGAAGATCGACGTCGACGTGTGTACGCAGTGCCATGCCTTTTGGTTCGAGCCGTTCGAGACGCTGCACCTGACGCCGGCCTCCACGCTGCAGCTTTTCTCGCTCATCGCCTCGGCCGGCCCGGCCGGCGCGTTCCCCGCGGCGGCGCACTGCCCGAAGTGCGGCGCGCAGCTCCTCCTCACGCACGACCGCCAGCGCAACACCCCGTTTACCTACTGGCGCTGCGACGCCGGCCACGGGCGCTTCACGCCGTTCGTCGACTTCCTGCGCGAGAAGGACTTCATCAAGCCGCTCTCGCCGCAGCAGGTGGCCGAGCTGCGCGAGAACGTGAAGACGATCCACTGCGCCAACTGCGGCGCGCCGATCGACCTGGCGCACGACTCGACGTGCGGCCACTGCGGCGCCGCGCTGTCGATGCTGGACATGAAGAAGATGGCCCAGATGGTGAACCGCCCCACGCCGCCGGTCTTCGTGTTGCCGCCGACACGCGAGCACGCGCCGGAGAGCCTGATCGATCTTGGACTGCGGATGATGGCAAAATGGTTGGAGTAGAGATGACACGCGAGTACACGCTCACTCTCAAAGAAGAAACGATCCAGAAGATCGAATCGCTGGCAGAGCGTCTAGGCAAATCCCCCGGCGACGTTTTGCATGATGCGATGCTTCATTACCTTCCAACTCCTGAACGCCTCAGCAACGCGGAACGCCAGCGTCTATTGATGGCGCTTGCTGAATTGAGAAAGCAACCGCCGAGCCGGCCCCAGGAGGAAGTTGAGCGCGAGCTCAAAGAGCTCAGGTTGGCCCGTCACGGCGGCACTGAACTCAAGATCGATGATCCTGATTGACACATCTGCGTTGGTCGACAGTCTCTGCGGATTGCGTCAGTCGGAGAATCGCCTTAACGATTTCATGTCTGCGGGTGAGCGGTTCCGGCTGTCCACGATCACGTTCTACGAATGGCTTCGAGGACCCCGCACTCAACAGGATCTCTACTGGCAGGAATTGTTTTTTCCTGGCGACAAGGCCATCCCGTTCGGCTATGTCGAGGCAGTGGTCGCCGCGGAGATCTATCGCCTCATCCGGTCACCACGGCACCGGGAAGCGGATATCGCCATTGCTGCTACAGCAATCAGCCACCGTGCAGCCCTCTGGACCCTCAACCGCCGCGACTTCGCCGACATCCCCGGCCTGCGCCTCCTCTAACCCTACAAATTCACCCACACGCTCTTGGTCTGCGTGTACTTCTCCAGCGCGTCCTTCCCCTGATCCCGTCCGAAACCCGACTCCTTGAACCCGCCGAACGGCAGGGCCGGATCGTAGAGGTTGTACGTGTTGACCCACACCGTCCCCGCCTTCACCGCCCGCGCCACGCGGTGCGCCTTCGCGACGTCGCGTGTCCAGACCGCGGCGGCGAGGCCGTAGACGGTCGCGTTGCCTTTCGCGACCGCGTCCTCCGCGTCCTTGAAGCGGATCGTGGCCAGCACAGGGCCGAAGATCTCCTCGCGGGCGATGCGCATGTTCGCGTCGACGTCGTCGAAGATCGTCGGCTTCACGAAGTAACCCTTGCCGGTGCCGATATCAGCGCGCTCGCCGCCGCACACCAGCTTCGCCCCCTCCGACTTGCCCGCTTCGACGTACGACAGCACCGTCTCCATCTGCTCCTTCGAGACGATCGCGCCGAGGCGCGTTTTCGGGTGGAGCGGATCGGCGGGAGCCATCTTCGAGGCGCGCTCGCACACCTTCTCCATCAGCTCGTCGTGCGCCGCCTCTTCGACCAGCAGCCGCGAGCCGGCCGCGCAGACTTCGCCCTTGCCGTAGAAGATCGCGTTGATCGCGCCGCGCGCGGCGGCGTCGAGGTCGGCGTCGGCGAAGACGATGTTCGGCGACTTCCCGCCGAGCTCCAGCGACACCTTCTTCAGCGTCTTAGCCGCCCGGGCCATGAGCTGCTTGCCGACCTCCGTCGATCCCGTGAACGCGATGGCGTCGATGCCCGGATGGTCGACCATGGCGTTGCCGACGACGCTGCCGCGCCCCGGCACGATGTTGAGCACGCCCGCGGGAAGGCCGCACTCCTTCGCGTACTCCGCGAACTTCAAGAGCGACAGCGACGTGTTCGACGCCGGCTTGATCACCACTGCGTTCCCGCACGCCAGCGCCGGCGCGATCTTCCACACGGCGAGCATCAGCGGGAAGTTCCACGGCGTGATGGCGCCGACGACGCCGATCGGCTCGCGCAGCGTATAGGTGAACGCGTTCTCGGCCACCGGAATGGTGTCGCCGGTGACTTTTCCGGACCAGCCGGCGAAGTAGTAGAGGCACTCCGCGGCGGCGGGCGTGTCGACGAACTGCGACTCGAAGATCGGCTTGCCGTTGTCGAGCGTCTCGATGCGCCCGATCTCCTCGGCGCGCGCGCTGAGCATGTCGGCGATGCGCCACATCACCTTGGCGCGGTCGCGCGGCTTCATCTTCTGCCACTCGCTCCCCGGCTCGAGCTGCGCCCGCGCCGCGCGCACGGCCGCGTCGACGTCGTCGGGACCGGCCGAGGCGACGTTGGTGATGGTCTCCTCGGTGGCGGGATTGATCGTGGCGAAGGTCTCGCCGCCGCGCGCGTCGACGAAGTCGCCGTTGATGAAGAGTTGATTCTGCATGGCGGCGCGCATCGTAACTTATCGAATCGGCCCGCGTATGATTTGCGAACAAAAAGGAGCACCCATGAAACTGTTGAAAGCGATCCTTCCGATCGTCTTCTCGTTCGCCACGGCCGCGTGGGCCGACCTCGGCCCGCTCATCCCGCGCGACGTCCTCTTCGGCAATCCCGAGCGCGCCAACCCACGCATCTCCCGCGACGGCACGCGCATGGCGTGGATCGCGCCGGACAAGAAAAACGTCCTGCAGGTATGGGTCAAGACCATCGGCCAGAACGACGACAAGATGGTCACGGCCGACAAGAAGCGCGGCATCCGCACGTACTTCTGGGCCGAGGATAACAAGACCATTCTGTACTTGCAGGACACCGACGGCGACGAGAACTTTCACGTTCACGGCGTCGACCTGACCAACCACAACGACCGCGACTTCACGGCCATCCAAGGCGTGCGCGCCTCGGTCATCGCGCAGGAGCCGGGCTCGCCGAACGAACTGCTCGTGTCGATGAATGCGCGCGACCGGCACCTCTTCGACGTCTATCGCCTCAACATCGAGAGCGGCGCCTTGGCGATGGACACCCAGAACCCCGGCGACGTCTCCGACTGGATCGCCGACAACAAGCTCAACGTCCTCGGCGCGCAGATCGCCACGCCCGACGGCGGCACGGAGATCCGCGTCCGCGAGAACGCCGGCGCGCCGTGGAAGACGTTCATCAAGACCGGGCCGGAGGAGAACGTCGGCCTCGACGGCTTCACCGCCGACGGCAAAGCCGCCTACGTCGAGACCTCCATCGGCAGCGACACCGTGCGGCTCGTGCAGAAAGAGCTCGCCAGCGGCGCGGAAACGGTGATCGCCTCCTCGGACGAAGTCGACGTCGGCACCGTCATGGTCCATCCGATCACGCGCGTCGTCGAAGCGGTCTCGTACGAGCCCGGACGGCGGCAGTGGAAAGTCATCGACCCGGCGGTGAAGGCCGACTTCGACGCCATCGCCAAGCTCGACTCCGGCGACTTCGTCGTCAGCAATCGCGACCTCGCCGACAAGCACTGGCTCGTGGCCTTCACCTCCGACCGCGGCCCGGTCAAGTACTACGTCTGGGACCGCGCGGCGAAGAGCGGCACGTACCTCTTCTCGAACCGGCCGAAGCTCGAAGGCCTGCAGCTCTCGGAGATGAAGCCGGTCGTCATCAAAACGCGCGACGGTCTGAACATGCATGCGTACCTGACGCTCCCGGCCGGCCTCCCGGCGAAGAACCTGCCGATGGTGCTCTTCCCGCATGGCGGTCCATGGGCGCGCGACTTCTGGGGCTTCAGCAGCACCGCGCAGTGGCTGGCCAACCGCGGCTACGCCGTGCTGCAGCCGGAGTTCCGCGGCTCGACCGGCTACGGCAAAAAGTTTCTCCACGCCGGCGACAAGCAGTGGGGGCTGAAGATGCACGACGACCTGATCGACGCCGCCGATTGGGCGGTGAAGCAGGGCTACGCCGACGCGAAGAAGATCGCCATCATGGGCGGCTCGTACGGCGGCTACGCCACGCTGGCCGGCCTGACCTTCACGCCCGACTACTTCGCCTGCGGCGTCGACATCGTCGGCCCATCGAACCTGAAGACCCTCATCGGCGCCATCCCGCCGTACTGGAAGACGTTCCGCGCCATCTTCGACCAGCGCATGGGCAACGTCGACGATCCGAAGGACGCGGAGCTGGTGAAGAACGCCTCGCCGCTCTTCAAGGCCGGCGCGATCAAGAAGCCGCTGCTCATCGGTCAGGGGGCGAACGATCCGCGCGTCAACAAGGCCGAGTCGGAGCAGATCGTCGACGCCATCGAGAAGAGCGGCGGCGCGGTGACCTACGTCGTCTACAGCGACGAAGGGCACGGCTTTGCCCGCCCGGAGAACAGCATCGACTTCAACGCCCGCGCCGAGAACTTCCTGGCGCAGTGCCTCGGCGGCCGCGCCGAGCCGCTGACCGGCGAGAAGATCGCCGGATCGACCGCCACGGTGCGCGTGGTGGCGAAGAAGTAACACCCCTTGACGTCCGCTACTGTGCGCCACATACTGTGTGGCGCACAGTATGTCGGATGATCTTTACGAATCCCTTCGCCTCGAGCTCCGCCGCGGCTCCGTGGTCGTGGCCGTCCTGGCCGCGCTGCGCCGCGAGCAATACGGCTACACGCTGCGCAGAACGCTGGCCGACGCCGGGATGCCGATCGACGAAGGAACGCTCTATCCGCTGCTGCGCCGCCTGGAGAGCCAGGGTCTTTTGTCCAGCGAATGGCGCGAGGAGGAAAAGCGCAACAAGCGCTTCTACCGCCTCTCCCATGACGGGCGGCGGATCCTGAAACAACTGCTCGCCGAGTGGAAGAGCATCAACGCGTCGCTCGACGCGATCGTCTGAGGAGGACAACGATGGAACTGGTCGACCGCTACCTGCAAGCCGTGAGGTTCTGGCTGCCGCGCGAGCAGCAGGACGACGTCGCCCGCGAGCTGACCGACGACATCCTCTCCGAGATCGAGGACGAGGAGCGCGGCCTCGGACGGCTCATGACGGAGACGGAGGTCCAGGCCGTGCTGAAGCGGCGCGGCCGTCCGTTCGTCGTCGCCAACCGCTACCTCCCGCAGCGGCACTTGATCGGCCCGCTGCTGTTTCCGATGTACGCGCTCGTGCTGAAGCTGATCGGCCTCGTCTACGTCGTTCCCTGGATCCTGGTCTGGGCGTTTCTCCTCGCCTTCGTGCCGTCGTACCGCGGCCACGTCGCCCGCGACATCGGCACGCTCTGGAGCATCGTCGTGCAGCTCTTCGTGGTCGTCACGATCCTCTTCGCCATCCAGGAGCAGTACTTCGGCGCGACGAAGCTGCTGACGGAGTGGGACCCGCGGCGGCTGCCGGCAGTGCGGCAGCAGCGCGACGTCAACCGCATCCCGCTGGCGAGCTCGATCGCCTCGTGCGTCGCGAACCTGATCTTCATCGCCTGGTGGGCCGGTTTTCCGCTCGCCTACATGCCGACGTTCATCAGCGGCAACGTCTGGCCGGAGTTCCACGGCCGCTTCTTCGTGCCCGTTCTCTTTCTCGCCGCGACGACGGCCTCGGTCGCAGTGGTGAACATCGTCCGCCCGTACTGGACACGGCTGCGCCGCGCCATCGGCGCCGCGGCGAGCGGCGCCATGGCGGCGATCGCCGGATGGGAAGTGCTTCGCGACCAGGCCGCGGTGCGGGCGTCGATCGCGCGCTTCGCCGCGCTGCACGCGAGCACGCCGACGCCGCCGTGGGCGGTCGGCGCGATCGTCGACGCCAGCGTGCTCATCGCCCTGACGATCGTGGCGATCACCTGCGGGATCGCCTGCGTCGTGGAGACTTACCGGGCCACCGCTTCCTCGACGTATGGCACGACGTCGAAGTTGCGCTCGTAGAGCTCCTGCACGCGTTCCATCTCCGCGTCCGTCAGCGGCGGATGGTCCGACGCCGCCGCGAACTCGTGGAGCTGCGCTTCCTCGTAGATGTTCGGCAGCGCGGAGAGCACCGTCTTGTGCGCGTAGAGCCACATCAGGGCGAGCTGGCCGATCGTCACGCCGCGCTCGGCGCGGAGCGGCTCGAGCTTCTCCACCTTCTGCAAGCCTTCCACGAGCCACGCGCGCGGGCGGTGCGAGCGGTGATCGCTCTCGTCGAACTTCGTGTCGATCGTGTACTTCCCTTCCAGCATCCCCGACGAGTGCGTCACGCGGATCAGGAACTGCGGCTCCGGCTCGCTCTTCCACGCTTCAAACGAGTGCTCGAAGTGCGTCGTCGGCGTGCAGAGCTTCTTGTTCGTCTCGCCCTGCATCGCCTCCGGCACCGCCGCGTACGACGCGCCGCGCTCCGCCGCGAGAATGAACTCGCGTCCCGGGTCTTGCTCGAGCATGTTGTAGATCATCTGCGTGACCGGCGCCTTGCGGACGGCGGCGGCGTAGATCCCTTCGTCGCGCCAGCCGATGGCGGGCCCGAGGGACGGACCGTACGAGAGGATCTTTCCCTCCTCGCGCAGCCGCTCCAGCGTCTCCCAATGCTCGTCGTGCATCAGCGTCGTCACGCGCGGGTTGTGCGGCTGATAGATCGCGATCCGCTCGACGCCTAAGCGCGCGAGCGACTGCTCGCAGGCGAAGCGGATGAACTTCGGCGACATGTCCTGCGGCAGCTCGCGCTGCCCGCGCGGCCGCTCGGGGTTGTTGTAGAAGTCGTAGCCGAACTTCGTGCCGACGACGAGGTCGCGGCGCTCGGCGAGGAGCGGCTTCAGCATCGATTCGCCGCGGCCATTGCCGTAGGCGTCGGCGGTGTCGACGTAGTTGATGCCGAGGTCGAGGCCGGCACGGATCAGGTCGCGGGCCTGCTCGTCGGTGTAGTTGCCCCACCACCCGGTGGAGAGGGTCCAAGTTCCGAAGCCGAGCTCCGAAACGCTGAGGTCGGTGCCGTGAAGGTTGCGATAGCGCATCGGGGCATCGTAGCAAAAAGAATTTACGACGGCGGTCTTGACGGAATGCCCGGCAGTAACGTAATAGTTCCATAAACACCTAGTACGGACCAGCCCGGTCCTCGCAGTTGCTTCACGACTTCGACGGCGTAAAAGGGGAATCGTGTGTCCAAAGATCAGCCGCAGGTAGTCGTCATTGCACCAGAGGACGTTCCGATCCACATTCGTAAAATCGACGTGTCGGTGCTGCGCTTCGCCAGCTCCGACGAGTTCGAGAGATGGCGCAAGGGAGCTAGCGCGCGTGTCGAAACCGCGGTACGCGCGGCGCTGGACGATCTGCGCATCGACATCACCGCCTGCTCGCCGCGCACGCAGGAAGTCCTGGCGCGGCTGAAAGAGCGAGAGAACGTTCCCTCGGTCAAGGAACTGCTGGCGATCTGTTCGTCGCGGCGGTCGTTCTACCGATCGTGGACCGATGACATCGGCGAAGCGCCGGCAGCGTTTCTCGACCGTGTTCGCCTCGCGCATCTGCGTGCGGCACAACATGGCACACCATACAATTCCGATGCTGTGCGATAGTCATCCTCGAACGGTGCCGCCTCGATGGAGGCGGCTCCTTCACCGGTGAGGAGCAGTCGACACAAAACGGCGCACCGCGAAAAGGAGATTTTCGCGATGAAGATTCGTACAGCTCTTGTTCTTGCCAGTTCCCTGCTGATGGCCACCAGCCTCTTTGCGCAAAGCCGCGGCGACGACTCGGCCGTCGGACCAAAGGTCCAACAGGGCCGGGCATTGTCGGTTCCGGTCATCTTCGACGGCGTGCAGTTCCCCGCGGGCCACGTCCTTCCCGACCACTCGCTGACGTTCGTGCTGGAGCACGGCGTCGTCCATGCCTTCACCTCGCCTTCGGTCGCCGACGAGTACGTGCGGCAGCAGATCGAGGCTCGCACCAAGGGCGGTCTGTCCACGAACTCCTACCCGGTCTGCGATTGGCCGCAGGACTATTCGCTGTTCAACAAAAACGCCTACTTCACCGGCAGCGCCAACATCACCCTCAGCTACGGGAGCCAGTACACCGAGCTCGACACGATCAGCTGGAACAACTCGATCTCGGCCGTGAAGGCGGCGTGCCTGCCGTACTACACGGCGCTCTACTCCTGCCGCAATTTCCAGATGTACGTGAGCGGCAACTGCGCCGATCCGGACCGGCTGCTGATCCAGGGCGGGGACATCTACAACGACCTGAACTCGTTCAGCTTCAACAACCAGACCAGCTCGATCCGCTTCGAGTAGAAACACCGAGGGCCCGGATCGCTCCGGGCCCTCTTTTTTTACTTCCCGGCGAACTGCGCCTTGCGCTTCTGGTTGTACGCGCCGAGGCCTTCCTTCGCGTCCTCGCTCTGGAAGAGCTGCTGCTGCAGCTCGCGCTCGACGGCCAGCGCGCTCTCGAACGGGATCTCCCATCCGGTCTGCACGCTGCGCTTGATGCGCCCGACGGCCTTGGCCGCCTTGTTCGGCGGGCAGAAGCCCCAGGCATACTCCATCACGCGGTCCCACCACTTCTTGCCGTTCTCCTCGGCGGGCCAGACGTAGTTGATGATGCCGAGGCGGTGCGCTTCCTCGAAGTCGAAGAGGCCGCCCTCGACCATCAGCTCGATGGCCTTCGACTTCCCAACGATGCGCGACAGCCGCTGCGTTCCGCCCGTGCCGGGAAGCACGCCGAGCGTCACCTCGGGCAGCCCGACTTTGCCGGCGCCCTGCATGGCGATGCGCATGTCCGCGGCCATGGCGATCTCCAGGCCGCCGCCGACGGTGTGCCCGTTCATCGCCGCGATGACGAGCTTCGGCGTCTGCTCCAGGCGGTTCAGCGTCTCGTTGGCGTGCAGGCAGAAGTAGTACTTGAACTGCGGCGTCACCTCCGAGAGCATCTTGATGTTCGCCCCGGCGGAGAAGAACTTGTCGCCGGCGCCGCGGAGCACGATCACGTGCACCTCGTCGTCCATGCGCGCGCGGAGGATGCACTCATCCAGCTCGCGGTTCATCTCGTAGGTGTAGGTGTTGGCGGGCGGATCGTTCAGCTCGAAGATGGCCACGCCGCGTTCCACTCGATAATCAATCAGACTTCCAGGCATTCGAAATCTCCTGTGCGTTTTGAGGCGCGCAATTGTATGTCAGTCCCCAAATGAGACGCCGACGCTGCGCGCCGTCTTGACCAACTCCCCCTCGGGATCGACGCACTTCTGATTGGCGATGGCGTCGCGGATCGGCACCGACACGATCGCGTCGCCGCGCAGCGCCACCATCTTTCCGAACTCCTTCGTGGCCATGAGATCGACCGCCGCCTTCCCCATACGCGTGGCCAGGATGCGGTCGAACGAGATCGGCGAGCCGCCGCGCTGCACGTGTCCGAGGACCGTGACGCGGATCTCGAGGTCGATCTGTTGGGCGATGTCGGCCGCGACCTGGTAGGCGATGCCGCCGAGGCGGCGCGTGGTGCGGTCGAGATAGGCTTCCTCGCCGCCGAGCCGGTGCGCGCCCTCGGCCACGACCACGATGTCGAACTTCGAGCCCTCGCGCTGCCGCGAGCGGATCGAGTCGACGATCTTCTTCGGGTCGTACGGGATCTCCGGGATGAGGATGATGTCCGCGCCGCCGGCGATGCCGGAGTAGAGCGCAATCCATCCCGCGTGGCGTCCCATGACCTCGAGGATCATGACGCGGTCGTGCGACTCGGCCGTCGTGTGCAGGCGGTCGACCGCCTCCGTCGCCACGGAGACTGCGGTGTGAAACCCGAAGGTGTAGTCGGTCGCCGCGAGGTCGTTGTCGATCGTCTTCGGCACGGCCACCATCGGGATGCCCATGTCGCACAGCCGCTGGGCGATGCGCAGCGTGCCGTCGCCGCCGATGGCGATGATCCCATCGATGCCGAGCTCGTGAATGTTCCGCACGACCTCGGCGGAGCGGTCGACGACGACGGGATGTCCCTCCTGCAGGGACGGAAAGGCAAACGGGTTTCCACGATTCGTCGTCCTCAGCAGTGTTCCGCCCTTTGGCAGGATGCCGCGGATCGATTCGGTCGTCAGCGGGACGCAGGAGCGCGTCAGGAGGCCTTCGAAGCCGAGCTGGATGCCCATCACCTCGAGGTCGTGCTCGCTTCGCGCCGTGCGAACGGCCGCCCGGATCACGGCGTTCAGGCCGGGACAGTCGCCCCCACCGGTGAGGATCCCGATGGTTCGTTTGCCGTTCACCATTCCTCCCAAGTGCTTGCAAAATCGATGGCTGGCACTGCCGTTGCTGAACAAACAGTGCTGTTCTAACGTGGAGGAAAGCACATGAACATCATCGGATGGCTCTTGTTTGGTCTCGTTGTCGGCGCGATCGCGAAGTTCCTCATGCCCGGACGCGACCCCGGCGGCTGGATCGTGACCATTCTGCTCGGCATCGCCGGCTCGTTCGTCGGCGGGTTCCTCGCCTCGACGCTGCTCGGCCATGGCGAGCAGACTGCCGGCTGGATCGGCTCGATCATTGGCGCGATGCTACTGCTGTTCATCTACCGCCTGATCGTTGGCCGCCGCTCTGTCGTATAACCCAACGGTAGGGGCGCACGGCGTGCGCCCTCACCACCCGACCGGAAGATTTGGCTCCCACCTTTGTTTTTCATCCCGTAACCTAACCGCGAAACGTTTCGATCGCATCTTGCGTCTGACGTTGCGGCGCAACACACCTGGCAGTCGAACCCCTTTATCGTTTCCATTGAAGTCAAAGGAGCCAACGAAGTCATGAATTCATCCACCAAACGCATCCTGTCGACGATTGCGATCATCATCGCCTCCGTCGCTTTCGGCGTGATCCTCACCGCCGACCTCGGATTGATGCGGCAGTCCAACGCCCAGACCACGACGCCCGTGCACACGGCGGCCGGCCCCGTCACCTCGGTGACGATCCCGTCGTTCGCCGACGTGGCCGCGCGCGTGGCCCCGGCAGTCGTCTCCATCACCACGACCGAGGTGGTGAAGACGAGCCGGAACCGCAGCTTCGGCATCGATCCCTTCGAGTTCTTCTTTCCCAGCCCGCAGCAGAGTCCCAACGGCCGTCAGAACCCGCATCGCCAGATGGTCCCGCGCGATGACAGCAGCGGCGGCGACGACGAGCACGCCCAGCGCGCCGGCGGATCGGGCTTCATCATCTCGCCCGACGGGTACATCCTGACGAACAACCACGTCGTGGAGGGCGCGACGAAGGTCGAGGTCCACTACGGCGCCGACGACAACGGCAACGGCGGCCACACGGTCACGGCGAAGGTCATCGGCCGCGATCCGGCCACCGACATCGCCCTGGTCAAGATCGACGTCGGCCAGCCGCTCCCGACCATTCCCCTCGGCGACTCCGAGCGCATCCGCAAGGGCGACTGGGCGATCGCCGTCGGCAATCCGTTCCAGTTCGAGAACACGCTGACGGTCGGCGTGATCTCGGCGAAGGGCCGCTCGCTCGGCCTCAGCACGGAGACGCAGTCGTTCGAGAACTTCATCCAGACCGACGCCGCCATCAACTTCGGCAACAGCGGCGGCCCGCTCATGAACATCAACGGCGAGGTCGTCGGCATCAACACCGCCATCCGCGGCGGCGGCGCGCAGGGCATCGGCTTCGCCACGCCGATCAACACCGCCAAGCGCCTGATCCCGCAGCTCAAGCAGGGTAAGGTCACGCGCGGCTATCTCGGCATGCGCATTCAGGAAATCAACGACGACATGCGCCAGGCCTTCAACGCCCCCAACGCCACCGGCGCGCTGGTGCAGAGCGTCGAGCCGGGCAAGCCGGCCGATCTCGCCGGCCTCAAGGCGGGCGACATCGTCACGGAGCTCGACGGCAAGAAGATCAACAGCAACCGCGAGTTGATCGACTACATCTCCTATCTCCCGGTCGGCTCGACGGTGAAGATCACCGTGCTCCGCAACGGCCAGCGCCAGGTGCTCACCGCGAAGACGGCGGAACGCCCCGACGAGTCGGACCAGAGCGACACGAACGAGAAGAACAACGACTCGGGCCCCGCGCGGAACAAGCTCGGCATGTCGGTGCAGGAGCTGACGCCGCAGGTGCGCCAGATGTATTCGATCGACGACAGCGTCCGCAACGGCGTGGTCGTGACGAATGTGAAGGAAGTGTCGCCGGCGGGCGAAGTCGGCCTCAACGAAGGCGACGTGATCACCGAGGTGCAGGGCCAGACCATCAAGAGCGTGGATGACTTCCGCACCGCCATCGACCGCGCCAAGGCCGGCTCGACGATCCGCTTTTACGTGGTGACGCCGGGCCGCCGGGGCTTCTCCGGCTACCGCTTCATCCACGTGCCGTAACCCGCAGCACGAGCAGGTTTTTTCTCTGGAGGACAGGCACTCGTGCCTGTCCTCTTTTATTATGGGGAGCGTCATGAGCAAGGTGGAGGAAAAGCTCGAGGAGATCGAAGTCGGCGATACGGTCTTCGTGATCAACAGCGAGAAGGTCATTGTCGCGGAGCGCCACCCGCACGAGGTGTGGGTTTGGGAGAACGGCCTGCGTATTCGGAAAGCGAAGGGCAACATGCGCGATGTCCAGCTGCCACCGATCCCCGAGTCGGACTTCGATCCGGTTGATTACATCCTCGAGGACCGATACGGGCGGACCGTCGTGGACGACATCATCGACGAGGACATTGAGCGCAACCGCAAAGAGAAGCAGTGAAGGCGTACATCGACTCGTCGGTTCTCATCCGCATCGCGTTTCGATCGCCGAATCCGCTCGCCGTCTGGAATGAGATCGACTACTTCGTGTCGAGTGTCTTGCTCCGCCTGGAATGTGCGCGCGCGTTGCAGCGGCTTCGTTTCGATAACAAGTATTCGGTGACGCAGATCATCGAACGCCGCGCCGCGGTCGCATTGCTGACGGTGGACATGGATCTCGTCGAGATTCGCCAAGACATATTCGATTTGGCTGCCGGAGCGTTTGCGGCTCCGCTCAAAACACTCGACGCGATCCACCTTGCAACAGCCATCGCGTTGCGCGATCAAAATCGTCTCAATCTCGCGTTCGCTACTCACGACCGCACCCTCGCCCGCGCCGCCCGCGCTGCCGGCTTCGAAGTCATCGGCGCATGAACGACGAAGCCCTCATGCGCCGCGCCCTGGAGCTCGCGGAGCGGGGGCGCTACTCCGTCAGCCCCAACCCCATGGTTGGCTGCGTGATTGCGCGCGACGGCGCGGTCCTCGCGGAGGGGTGGCATCAACGCGCCGGCGAAGCGCACGCGGAGATCGAAGCACTGCATCGCTGCGACGATGCCCGCGGCGCCACCATCGTCGTCACGCTCGAGCCGTGCGCGCACCACGGCCGGACCGGGCCGTGCGTCGACGCGCTGATCGCTGCCGGTGTGAAGCGCGTCGTCGTCGCCATGCGCGACCCGCACAACGTCGCGAGCGGCGGTGTCGAGAAACTGCGGGACCACGGCATCGAGGTCACCGAGGGCGTGCTCGAAGACGAAGCGCGCCGGCTCAACGAAAAGTTCGTTCACTTCGTCACGCACGAGAGGCCCTTCGTCATCGTCAAGGCGGCCATGACCCTCGACGGCAAGCTCGCCACCGTCGAGCGCGACAGCCAGTGGATCACCTCCGACGCCGCGCGCGAGCGCAGCCTCGCCTTGCGCGAGGAGGCCGACGCCATCATCGTCGGCGGCGGCACGGTCCGCGACGACGATCCCCGCCTCACCCGCCGCCTCGGATGGAACACCTCCATCCAGCCGTGGCTGCGCGTCATCCTCGACCGCGACCGCGCCGTCCCCCCCACCGCGCGCGTCCTCACCGACGGCGGCAAAACGCTGCACGTCACCGACGACGTGCCGCTGGAGACGATGCTGGCGAACCTGAACGTGCAATCCGTCATCGTCGAGGGCGGCGCGCTCGTCCTCGCGCAATTCATCGAGCAGCGCCTCTGGCAGAAGATGATCGTCTTCGTCGCCCCGATGATCGTCGGCGGCGGCAGCGCGCCCTCGATTTACGCCGGCGATCCGGTGAGGAAGTTGACAGATGCGCACCGCCTTCGCTTTGATCGCGTCGAAATGGTCGGCCCCGATCTCATGATCACGGCCTACCCGTGAGCGATGTTCACCGGCATCATCATGAATCACGGCACGATCGAGTCGCTGGAGCGGCTCGACGCCGGCGCGCGCCTGCGCATCCGCGCCACGTTCGACGAGCCGCTGGAGCGCGGCGAGAGCGTGGCCGTGAACGGCGTCTGCCTCACGATCATCCCGCAGAAGGACGGCGCGCTCTTGACCGAGGTCTCGAACGAGACGCTCTCGCGCACGACGCTCGGCGCCTTGGGCACGGACACGCGCGTCAATCTCGAGCGCGCCCTCGCCCTCGGCGACCGCCTCGGCGGACACATGGTGCAGGGGCACGTCGACACCGTCGGCACGCTCGTGTCGATCGCCTCCGAGGGGGAGTTCGCGGTGTACCGGTGGAGCTATCCGGCGGAGTACGGGGAGCTCGTCGTGAGCAAAGGCTCGATCGCCGTCGACGGCGTGTCGCTCACCGTCGTCGAGCCGGACGCGTCGACGTTCGGCGCCGCGCTCATCCCGGAGACCCTCCGCCGCACGAACCTCGGCACGGCGAGCCTCGGCGGCCGCGTCAACCTGGAGTTCGACATGATCGCGAAGTACGTGCGCAGCCTGGCCACGCCGTACCTCGCGCAACGAACGTGATTCTCTACAAGAAGACGCCGTCGCTCCGCATCGTCCGCGCCGGCGTCCCCGAGCCGCCGTTCTGGGCGGCGACGACGATCGCGCCGTACTCGCCGCGCCGCGGCGCGCCGATCGCCATCGACTACCTCGCGCTGACGGCGAGCGCCGCGAAGCGGATGGAGGTGGAGGTTTGCGCGGACGTCGATGTGGAGTGCGGCGGCCATGCCGCCGCTCTGACCGACAGCGGCGGCATGGCCGCCGCACTCCACATTCCCGTCCTGATCGATGCAACCGAATCCGCGGAATTGGTCTACCGCCGCGGCGACGACGCGCTCCGACGCTGCGACGCCGCGATGTTCCTGACGTCGACGCGCGGCGCGCTCCCGACGAGCAACGACGCCCTCGTCATCATCGCCGCCTGGCCGCTCGACTTCGTGCGGCTGAAGCGGCTCTTCGACGAAGCCAAAAAACGCGACCTCAAATGGGGTGTTGCCGTCCCGGTGCTCTACCCGGTCACCACCGCCGCCGGCGCGCTGCAACGACTCGCCGAGGCCGCCGAGGGGGCGCTCTTCTTCGCGGCGCTGCCGATCGACCCCGACGCCACGGCGCGCAAGCTCCTCGCCGACGACGATCCGGAGACCTACGAGCTCCTCTTCCACGGCGACGTCGACGCGCTCCACGTCACGGCCGAGCGCCGCATCGCCGGTCTGGCCGCGGAGATCGGTGCGGACGACTTCATCGTCCCGCCGCGCTGGGAGCGGCGCTCGAACTGGAACGGCGCGGCGCTGCTCACGCTCGCGGCCACGCGCATGCTGGCGATGAAGCACGACGTCGAGACCGCGTCTCGCATCGCGCGGTCCGCGCGGACCGTCGCGCATCTCGACAAGTCGCTCGAGCGCATCGCCGCGGCGGCGCACCTATCGATCGTGGAATCGCTCGATGACATCAGCGTCGACGCGCTGACGGAGTGGCTCGAAACCGGCAAATCGGCGTTCGTCGACCACATCAACAAGCAGTGGCGCCTGTAGCGACGAACCCCCACCCTGAAAAGCTTCCTTGAACCCTACGGACCTGGGAGGCGGAGAAGAATAACAGGATTTTGGCAGAAAGTTACAAAATTTACTGATCATGACGGCAAGACGTCGAGTTTTGACCCTGGCGGTAGTCGTGCTGCTACTGGCCGGCGCACTCGCCGCGTGGCTGTTGTGGCGCACGCTGCACCGCGTCGAGCAAGCCGCCACCCTCACAAAAACGGAGGAGCAGGCCGACCTGGGATCGGTCGTGACGCGCGTCCGTTCGCTGGCGCGGCTCGAGACAGCGTCGATGCACGTCGCCAACGTCTCCACGATCAAGCAGGGCTACAACCTCCTCCCCGACCGCTTCGCCGGCGACGAGATCACGCTCTTCGCCGCGGGCGACGTCATCGCCGGCATCGACCTCTCCACCATCCAGCAGCGCGACGTCTGGCGCGAGCCCGACGGCACGCTGGTCATGCGTTTGCCGGCGTCGCAGCTTCTCGTCTCGCGCATCGACAACCGCGAGACGCGCGTGATCAACCGAAAGACCGGCATCTTCCGCAGCGCCGACCAAGGCCTCGAAGGGCGCGCGCGCCAGTACGCCGAGCAGCAGATCCGCAACGAAGCGGTGCGCAAGAACATCCTCGGCATGGCCCAGGAGGGGGCGGAGGCGAAGCTCGCGCCGCTGCTGCACACGCTGGGATTCACGAAAGTGCGGTTCGAGCGAAGCGGGGGGCAGCCGTCGCCGGCCGCCCCCCAGTGAGATCAGGCCTTCTTGCAGACCTTGGAGCAGGCGTGCTCCTTCCCCTCGGCGTGCGAGCAGGCGTGATCCTTCTTCTCGCACTTCGTGGCGTCCTTGCAGCAGGCCGCGTCCTTCTTGCAGCAGACCGCGTCCTTGCACTTCGCGGCGTCGGCCGCGTCGCACGACTTCGGCGCGTCGGCGGCGAAGACGGGCGCGATGGAGAGAAACAGCACAGCCAGAATCATTCCGATTCGTGTTTTCACGATTCCTCCTTTTTGTCGCAGTGGGTGAAGTGCGGACGAGGAGGTATCAAATGCGGAGCTGGATCGTGGCCAGCGGCTGCCAGAACGTCGTGCGTTGAACGGCCTGCACGACGAGCGCTCGCGGCCGGGGCGGCGCGACGTGGATGCGCGGCGCGGCGGCGGCGGGCGCGGCGTCGACGCGGATCGTCACCGCCTTGACCGGCGCCTTCGCCGTCGACGCGCAGCACGGATGCATCTTCGCCGCAACGCGCATGTAGCAGACCTGCGGCATCGGCAGGCACGGCATGGCGATGAAGATCGCGGCGACAAATAGCGAAACGGCGCGGCGCACGACGCCGTTCATCATAGGTCCGTCAACTGTTACGGTTGTGCCGAATCGACAACGACAGCGCCTTGGCCACGCTCACCGCGTTCATCAGCGCCTTGGCCTTGTTCACCGTCTCGTCGTACTCCGTGGCCGGATCGGAGTCGTAGACGATGCCGGCGCCGGCCTCGATGTACGCGCGGCCGTTCGCGAGAACGATCGTCCGGATGGTGATGCACGAGTCGAGGTTGCCGCTGAAGCCGAAGTAGGCGACGGCCCCGCCGTACGGCCCTCGGCGCACGGTCTCGAAGCGATCGATCAGCTCCATGGCCCGGATCTTCGGCGCGCCGGTGAGCGTGCCGGCGGGGAAACCGGAGAGGAAGGCGTCGACGGGCGTGCGGTCGTCGCGAAGGCGCCCCTGCACGTGCGTGACGAGATGCATGACGTGGCTGTAGCGCTCGACGTGTGCAAAATCGTGCACATCGACCGAGCCGCTGCTGCAGACGCGCCCGAGGTCGTTGCGGCCGAGGTCGACCAGCATCAGGTGCTCGGCGTTCTCCTTCGGATCGTCGCGCAGCGTCTGCTCGCGGCGCGCGTCCTCCTCGAACGTCGCCCCACGCGGCTGCGTGCCGGCGATCGGACGCAGCTCCGCGACGCCGTTCGTCACGCGCACCAGCATCTCCGGCGACGCCCCGACGAGCGTGCACTCCGGCGTCCGCAGCAGGAACATGTACGGCGACGGATTGATCGACCGCAGCGCGCGATACAGCGTCAGCGACTCGGATTGCGGAAACTCCGTTTGCCAGCGTTGCGCGACGACGATCTGGAAAATCTCGCCGGCGGCGATCTCCTCCTTCGCGTCGCGGACCATCTGCTCGAAGGCGGCGCGCTCGAAGTTCGAGCGGAACTCCGCCGGCTCGACGCCCTGCGGGAACTCGACGAGGTCGACGGCGGCTTTGCGAAGCCGCGCGATGGCGCGGTCGAGCCGTGCGTTCGCCGCCTCGATCGATGCGCCGGGATCGCTCGTGAAGAGGTTCGCCACGACGAGGAGCCGCTGGCGCACGTGATCGAAGACGACGACGTTGTCGAAGAAGAGGAGCCGCGCGTCGGGGACGCCGAGGTCGTCGGGATGCGAGTCGGGGATGCGCTCGCTCCAGCCGGCCACGCCGTAGCCGAAGAAGCCGACCGCGCCGCCGAAGAACGGCGGGAGCTTGTCCTCGTTGTAGACGCGGAGCGGATGGAGCTCGGCGTTCAAGAGGCCGACCGGGTCGGGTATCGACTTGTCGAATCGGAGGCTGCGGCGCGGCTCGAAGCCGATGAAGGAGTAGCGCCCGAGGTTCTCGCCGCGCTCAACGCTCTCGAACAGAAACGCCTCGGCGTCGTCCGGGGAGAGCGCGGCAAACGCGGCGAGCGGCGTAAGCGTGTCGGCGGCGAGCTCGCGCACGACGGGCACGATGTCGTATTGCTGGCGGAGCTCGTTGAAGTTCATCGGCAGGCCTCGAGAAAAATCGCACTTTGCCTGATTGCCTGCGCGCGGAGCAAGTCGTTTGCGGTTTGTTTGTAAGCGGCGCGGATGACGTGCGGAACCGGCGGCATCGGGATCTCGACAGGGAGCGTGTCGACGATGAGGTCGCCGTCGAAGTAGAGCAGTTGCTCGAGTGGCAGCGCGCCGTGTCGCGGCGTGCGGTTGTAGACGGTGAAGGGGATGCCTTTCCGCGCCAGCGCGACGCGCGCGGCGCGCGCGGTGCCGCCGGCGCCGACGAGCGCGGCCTTGCTCCCCTGCACCAAGCTCTCGAATCCGTCGACGTCCGTGTTATCCGCCACGATCCGGCCGCGTATCCAGACGAGCGTGTTGACGGCCTCAGCGTCGCGGGCGTTCGACGCGATGTCGGCGCCGGCGCGTTGCGCGAACGCGAACGCCTCTTCCTTGAATGGCGCGGTGACGCTCATACCGATCGGCGCGAAGCGCTCGCGGTTGAGGAACGGCTCGGCAATCTCGGCGAAGGTCTCGAAGGAGGCGATTGTGTACGCCGCGTGGACGCCGCGCTCGCGGAAGATCGGGTTGTGGATCATCGGCGAGCGGCTGTGCGCCGCGGGGTTGCCGACGATGGCGAAGATGAAAGGGCGCACGCCGTGCGCCCCTACCGGTAGGGGCGCACGG
>DATDFB010000238.1:0-16652 GCA_036522835.1 Thermoanaerobaculia bacterium
GGCAGCGACGCGGCGATGAACGTTCCCGCGCCGACGCGCGTCTCGAAGTACCCCTCGGCCAGCAACTGCGCGTACGCGTCGAGCACCGGCAGCCGCGAGACGCCGAGCTCGCGGGCCAGCTCGCGCGTCGACGGGACGAGCTGGCCGGCGCGCAGATCGCCGCGGACGACGCGCGCGCGGAAGGCGTCGTAGATCTGCTGGTACAGCGGCTCGGAGAGGCGCCGGTCGACGGTGACGACGGGGGAGAGGCCGCGGAGTTGGGTATTCCAAGTGGTCATGGTGATTTCACCGGAAACGGTCATTGAGACCGACCACCCTTCACCCTATATCAATCCAGCATGAAACGTCTGGGAATCATCGCCGCCGCCCTGATTGCGGCCGGCGCCGCGGCCCGCGACGGGCAGCACGACTTCGACTTCAACATCGGCACGTGGAAGACGCACATCCGCAGACTCGACAAGCCGCTCACCGGCTCGAACGAGTGGAGCGAGATGAGCGGCATCGTCTCGGTCCGCAAAGTCTGGGATGGGCGCGCGAACCTCGAGGAGATCGAGGCCGACGGTCCGGCCGGCCATTTCGAAGGACTGACCATGCGGCTCTACGATCCGAAGTCGCGGCAGTGGAACCTGTCGTGGGCGAACGCGACGAGCGCCGCGCTGGGCACGGCGAGCTACGGCGGGTTCGAGAACGGGCGCGGCGAGTTTTATGACCAGGAGACGTTCGGCGGAAAGACCGTCCTCGTCCGGCAGATCTACTCCGGCATCACGCGCGACGCCTATCGCTTCGAGCAGTCGTTCTCCGCGGACCACGGCCGGACGTGGGAGCCGAACTTCGTCGCCGACTTGACGCGCCTCGACGGCAAGCCGGCCGCGCAGCGGGTCAGCGCCGCCGATCGCAATCGCGGCTTCGACTTCAACTTCGGGCGCTGGACGACGCACGTGTCGCGGCTGCTGCATCCGCTCAGCGGATCGAAAACGTGGGCCGAATACGACGGCACCTCGGACGTCGCGCCGGTGTGGAACGGCCGCGCCAGTCTCTTCGAGCTGAACGTGGCCGGCCCGGCCGGAAGGATTCAGGGTCTCGGTCTGCGGCTCTACAACCCCGAGACGCGCGAGTGGAGCCTGAACTGGGCGAACAGCGCCGATCCGCACTTCGGCGTGCCGACCATCGGCGGTTTCGCCGGCGGACGCGGCGAGTTCGTCGATCAGGAGACGTTCGGCGGCCGGGCCATTCTCGTCCGCAACACCTTCAGCGGCATCGCGCCCGCCTCGTCGCGCTTCGAGCAGGCCTTCTCCGGCGACGGCGGGAAGACGTGGGAGACCAACTGGATCATGACCTTCACAAAGGAGAAGTAGATGACGAAAGCAGGGCTGCTGGCGTTCTGTTCGCTGCTCGCGCTGCCGCATTCGGCCGCCGCGCAGTCGTTCGTGCTCGACCTGCCGCTGAAGAGCCAGGCCGCCGCGGTGTCGCAGCGCATCGGGCTCACCGACGTCAGCGTGCGGTATCACCGTCCGCTCGCCGGCGGGCGGACGATCTGGGGCGACCTCGTGCCGTACGGCAAGGTGTGGCGCACCGGCGCGAACGAGATTCCGACCATTACCGTCAGCGACCCGGTGACGATCGAGGGGAAGCCGCTCGACCGCGGCACGTACGGACTGCACACCATTCCGTCGGCCGATCGCTGGACGATCATCTTCTCGAAGAACTCGACGTCGTGGGGCTCGTTCACCTACGACGCGGGCGAGGATGCGCTGCGCGTGACCGTGACGCCGCGGCCGTCGCCGATGCACGAGGCGCTGACGTTCGACTTCGACGATCTGCAGCCCGACTCCGCCCTGCTCACCCTGAAGTGGGGGACGCTGGCGGTGCCGTTCCGCATCGCCGTCGACGTTCGCGGCATCGCTCAGGCGCGCATCAAGGAGCAGTTGCGCGGACAGCGGCGATGGATGTGGAACAGTTGGCACGACGCCGCCGAGTACCTGCTGTCGCAGAACATCGCCCTCGACGACGCGCTCGCGTACGCCGATCGCTCGATCAAGGAGGAGGACCGCGTCGAGAACGAAACGACGAAGGCGAAAGTCCTGCGGGCCCTGGGGCGCGATGCGGAAGCGGCGGCGGCGGAGCGGCGGGCAAAAGAGCTCGAGGCGAAGCGCGTCAGTCCTTGATGCGCGTGTCGACCGCGATCCAGTTCGCCTCCCACGTCTTGCCGCCGTCGTCGGAGAACGACTGCTCGAAGCGGCAGGAGTCGGCGGCGACGTCGGAGATCGCGAACTTCACGAGAATGGCGCGGCCGTCGAGCGTTTCCTGATCGTAGAACTCGCCGCGGCCGTTGCGGAACTCGCCGACCGTCGGCTGCGTCATCTCGCCGTTTGCGGCGTTGGCGAAGTGCAGCGACCACTGCTTCGACTGCGGATGATAGAGCCGCACGCTGATGGCCTCGAGGTGGCGGCCGGCGCCGTCGGCGACGAGCTCGACGACGTTGGCGCGGCCATTGAGGAGCGGGCGCACGGTCGAGGTCCCCTCCATCTCGATCCAGGTGTTCGAGCCGGTGAGCGGCTCGAGGCGGCGGCGCAGATGCGTGTGCCACTTGCCGAGCTCGAAGTCGAAATCGCGGGCGCCGTCGTGCCGCGCCGGCTTCGCCGGCGCCGCGGCCAGGCCGGCGAGCAGCGCGTACGAGCAGAGGAGGGCCGGTGTGCGGATTCTCATGAGCGCGATTCTGGGAGGGGCGGTGGTCGCGAGACATAGCCACTTTCGCGGGAATCGGCAGACCACTTGGCGGAGATAGAATCCGCCGCCATGAACGTGATTGCCGCGATTCTTCTTTTTGCGCTCGCCCAGCAGCCGCCGCAGCCGCCGCCGAAGGATCCGGCGGAGTCGGTGCAGACGCCGGCGTCGAAGACGACGGCGCCCGCGGCCGCGCAACCGGCCGCGCTCGACACGCGGCCGCTGCGCTGGCGCTCCATCGGCCCCGCCAACATGGGCGGGCGCATCTCCGACTTCGCCGTCGTGGAGAAGGATCCGGCCACCATCTACGCCGGCGTCGGCACGGGGGGCGTGCTCAAGACCACGAACAACGGCACGACGTGGCAGGGCGTCTTCGACAAGCAGCCGGTCGCCTCCGTCGGCGCCGTCGCGGTGTCGCAGAACAATCCGAAGATCGTCTGGGCCGGCACGGGCGAGGGGAACAGCCGCAACAGCTCCTCGTGGGGCAACGGCGTCTACAAGAGCGTCGACGGCGGCGAGACGTGGACGAACGTCGGGCTGCACGATACGCACGACGTCCCGAAGATCGCCCTCGATCCGAAGAACGACGACGTCGTCTACGTCGCGGCGCTCGGCCATCTCTGGGGCGCCAACAAGGAGCGCGGCATTTTCAAGACCAGCGACGGCGGCAAGACGTGGCAGCACGTCCTGGCCGTCGACGAGGGGACCGGCGCCATCGACGTCGTCGTCGACCCGGGCAACCCCTCCACCGTCTACGCCGCCATGTGGGCGCGGCGCCGCTATCCGTGGGGCTTCACCAACGGCGGCGCCACCGGCGGCATCTTCAAGTCGATCGACGCCGGCAAGACGTGGCAGAAACTGGCGAACGGTTTGCCCGCGGAGATGGGGCGCATCGGACTCGACGTCTATCGCAAGAATCCGCGCGTGCTCTACGCCATCGTCGAGTCCGACGCCGGCGGCGCGCAATCGCTCGAAGGGATGCGCAGCCACAGCGGCGGCATCTTCCGCACCGACGACGCCGGCGCGCACTGGACCCGCGTCAGCGATCTCAATCCGCGCGGCTTCTACTTCGGCAAGGTGCGCGTCGATCCGAACAACGACCAGCGCGTCTACGTCCTCGGGTTCGGCACGGCCGTCTCCGACGACGGCGGCCGCACGTTCCTCAACACCGGCGCGCGCGACATCCACGGCGACTGCCACGCCATGTGGATCGATCCCAACAACTCCAGCCACGTCCTCCTCGGCACGGACGGCGGGATCTATTTCTCCTACGACAAGGCCAAGAGCTGGGACTTCCAGAACAACGTCGCCTTGGGCGAGTTCTACAACATCGGCTACGGCATGGATACGCCGTACACCGTCTGCGGCGGCCTGCAGGACAACGGCACGTGGTGCGGCAAGGCGCAGGTGCGCCACCAGGAGTTTTCCTTCGGCCCGAATCCGAACGCCTCGGCCATCACCAACGCCGACTGGTTTTTCGTCAACGGCGGCGACGGCTTCTGGGCGCAGATCGATCCGACCAACGCGAACATCATCTACAGCGAGTCGCAGGGCGGCGAGATGTCGCGGCTCGACCTCGCCTCCGGGCGCCGCCGCAACATCCAGCCGCAGGCGAAGGAGGGCACGCCGAGCTTCCGCTTCAACTGGAACACGCCCATCATCCTCTCCGCGTTCGATCCGAAGACGCTCTACGCCGGCGGCGACCGCGTCTTCCGCCTGACCAATCGCGGCGAGAACTGGGAAGCGGTCTCGCCCGACCTCACCAATCCGACGCCGGCGACGATGGCCACGGCCGGCTCGGCGGCGGAGAACTACCACACCGTCGTGGCCCTCAGCGAGTCGCCGAAGGACCGCAACGTGCTGTGGGCCGGCACCGACGACGGCAACGTCCAGGTCACGCGCGACGGCGGCAAGAGCTGGCGCAACGTCGCGCCGAACATGGCCGGCGTTCCGGCCGGCTTGTGGGTCTCGCGCGTGCAGGCCTCGGGTCACGATGCGGCGCGCGCCTACGCCGCCGTCGACGGGCACCGCAGCGATGACTTCCACGCCTATCTGTTCACGACCGACGACTACGGCGCGACGTGGCGCTCGATCGCCGCCAGTCTCGACGCGCCGGTCAAAGGCTTCCGCGAAGATCCGGTCAATCCGAATCTGCTCTTCGCCGGCACGGAGTTCGGCATCTTCATGTCGCTCGACCGCGGCGGGCGGTGGCAACAGTTGAAGGACGGACTGCCGACGGTGTCGGTCGACGACATCCAGATCCATCCGCGCGAGCACGATCTGCTGATCGGCACGCACGGGCGAAGCATCTACGTCATCGACGACATCTCGCCGCTCGAGCAGCTCACCTCCGACAAGCTCGGGCAGACCGTCCTCTTCACGCCGCGCCCGGCCACGGAGTTCTACTACACGCCCATCGGCGGGCTGTGGGGCGCGCACGTGTTCAAGGCCAAGAACCCGCCGTTCGGCGCGATCCTCAATTACTACCTGGCCGGCCCGCCGCCGGACAACGTGACGATCACGATCGAGAACGCCAAGGGGACGCGCGTGCGCGAGCTCGAAGGGACGACCCGGCCCGGCTTCAACCGCGTGGTGTGGGATCTCCGCCCGGAGCCGCGCGAGGCCATCGGCGAAGAGCGCGGCGGCGAGGGGCAGACGGCGTTCGTGCCGCCCGGCGAGTACACGGTGCGCATGAAGGCGGGGGAGCTCCGGGCCTCGACGAAGCTCACGGTCGAGGCGGCGCCGGGCGTCCACGAAGGGGAGTTCGTGTCGCCGTGAATCAACGAGCCGCGACGCGGTTTCTTCAGGGAGTGGTCGTGCTCATCGGCATCGGCGTTCTTGCGCTGATGCTTTGGGAACCTCATCTCGAGGGGAGAAACGCACATGCCACGCTCTTCGAGATTTACTTCAAAGATCCATTCCTGGCGTATGCGTATCTCGCATCGATCGCGTTTTTCGTGGCGCTCTATCAAGCGTTCCGGTTGCTCGAATACATCGGCCACAATGAAGCCTTCTCACTCGCCGCGGTCAGAGCGTTACGGACGATCAAATATTGCGCGATGGCCCTCGTGGCCATGATTGGAGCAGGAGTCGCGTACATCGTCATCGCCGTGCGCGGCAAGGATGACATTGCGGGCGGTGTGGCCATCGGTCTGGCCATGATCTTTATCTCGGTCGTGGCCGGCACCGCGGCGGCCGTGTTCGAGAGGGTTTTGCAGAATGGCGTGGATGGGCGTCGATCCGCCTAGAACGGCCTCTCCAGCGACTCCGACTGCGGCGTGAAGAGCTTCCCGCCCTCGGTTGTGATCACCATGTCGTCCTCGAGGCGGACGCCGAACTCGCCGCGGATGTAGATCCCCGGCTCGTCGCTGAAGGTCATGCCCGGCTGCGCGCGCAGCGACCGCGCCCAGCCGAACATGTTGTTCTTCACCAGGTACGGCCACTCGTGGCCTTCCATGCCGATGCCGTGTCCCAGGCGGTGCGTGAAGAACTTGAAGCCGGGACCGTAACCGGCATCGGTGATGACCTTGCGCGCGGCGGCGTCGATCGACTCCAGCGCCGCGCCGGACTTCGCCGCGGCGAGCGCGGCGCTCTGTGCGCGGCGGACGATGTCGAACACGCGTTTCATCGTCTCGCTCGCTTTGCCGAGCACGAACGTGCGCGTGATGTCGGACTGATAGCCTTCGACGGTGCAGCCGTCGTCGACCATGATGATCGTCCCCTCGGCGATGACCTGCGGCTCCATCGACCCGTGCGGCAGCGCGGTATACGCGCCGGTCTGCACGCTCGCTTCGCCCGGAAATCCGACGCGGTGGTAGGCCTGCTCGATCAGCTCGGAGACCTGGCGCTGCGTCATGCCCGGCTGTAATGCCTGGTAGACGGCGCGGTAGACCGTCCACGTCGCCGTATTCGCCAACTGCATCAGCTCCAGCTCGTGCGCGTCCTTGATCATCCGGCAGCCGGCCGTGACGGGCGTGCCGAGGACGACGTGCGCCTGCCGCGCGGCGCGGGCGATCCCTTCGGTCCAGACGAACTTCGCGGTCTCCTCGATGCCGATCGCCGCCGTCGACAGCTTGCGGTCCGCGAGGCCGCGCGCCACCAGCGCGTAGGGGCTCTCGTCCTCCTGCCAGGTGCGGACGTCGGCGCGGCCGCCGCCGAACGGCCCGCGCGCGATCTGCTCCATGGCCCGCTCTTCTTCGAAGGCAGGGCAGACGAAGAACGGTTCGCCCTTCGACGGAATGACGCAGGCGAAGAGGCGCTCGCCTCCGAACCAGCGGATGTTGGTGAAGTAGGCGAGGGAAGCGCCGCCGGTGAGCACCAGCGCGCCGATTTTTTCCGCCGACATGATCCGCCGGGCCTTCTCGATGCGGGCGCGGCGCTCGTCGTTGGTGATCGGTTTGGCCTGATCGCGCATCGACGTCAGCGCGGCGATGGACGGCGGCAGCGGCGTCTCCGCGCGTTGCGCGAACAGCGGCGGCACGCGCGACGCGGCGGCGACGATGGCGGAGGAGCGGAGGAAGGTGCGGCGGTTCACGCGGCTCTGGATTCTAGCGTGAGCGTGCGCGGCGCCGGAATCGCTCACGCCTTTTCATACGCTTCGAGAAACCCGATGCGATCGATCTTCGCCTGTCGAAGAATGGTGCGCAGCGTCGAGCCTTTGATCTGCGGATGATTCGGGATCGTCATCGGGGTGAGACTGCCGTCCGCATTGCGCCGCTGCATCGAGATGTGCTCGCGCTCCCGAACGATCTCGAACCCGAGCAGCTCGAACGCACGCACCACGCGCGCCTTCGGCGCATCGACGGGAAACTTCGGCATCAGTTCACGTCGGCTTCGGCCACGAAGGCTTCGAGCACGGGTGATTCGTCATCCTCTTCCAGAGCGCCGGCCCCGAAGGTCTCCACGTGAAAACGGATGGCGGACTTCACATCGGCCAGGGCCTGCTCGTAGCTGTCTCCTTCGCCGACGACGACACCCCGCAGGCCGACCGGATACGCGACATAGCCGTCGGTGTGCTTCTCCACGATGATCTTGACTGGCTTCATGCCTTCGGATTGTAAGCGGATTCTCGGCGGCGCTTCGGATCCACGAGCGAGCGTGAGCGTCACTTGCCGCGCGTGTTCGTCGCCTCGGCGACGGCCAGCGCTTCGGCGGCGTCCCGCGCGCGTTCGTCGATCTTCCCCCCGCGGTGCGCGGGCGGGCGGCGCCGAAGTAGCGCGCTGGCGTATCATCGGGAGGCGATGCTCAAACTCGCACTCTCCCGCGAGGAACCGCTTTCCATCCACGTCCAGGTCTCCGAGCAATTCCGGCATCAGATCGAGGACGGCACGCTGCCGCCGGGAAGCCGGCTGCCGCCGGTGCGCGAGCTCGCCTCCGAGCTCGGCATCAACTACAACACCGTCCGCTTCATCTACGCGGAGCTCGAGCGCGACGGCTACATCGTCTCCGAGCAGGGACGGGGCACGTTCGTGGCGCCGCGCCCGCCTCGCATGCCGGGGTCGAGCTCGCAGATCGTGCGGGAGATGGTCGACGAGGCGCTGGCGCGCGCCATCATGGGCGGCATCTCCGCCGCCGAGTTCGCGCGCATGACGTACACGCGCGCGAAGCTGTTTCGCCGGCGCCGCCGGCCGCGCGTGCTCTTCAGCGAGTGCAACGAGACGGAGCTGAAGCTTTTCGGCGGCGAAGTCGGCGCCGCCCTCGGCGGAATGCCCGATCTCTTCCTCCTCGACAGCCTGCGCGAGAAGAAGCCGGCCTTCTTCGACCGCTACGACATCCTCGTGACGACGTTCGTGCACCTCGGCGCGCTCACCGAGGTGGCCGGCGGCGAGCGCAACATCGTCGGCCTGACCCTCGAGCCCGACTACCGCGGCGTCATCAGCAGCATCTTCAGCCTTCCCCCGCGCTCGAAGATCGGCCTGGTCTGCTCGTCGCAGTTCGCCGCCGACCACATGAAGCACTTCGTGCAGGCGGCCGGCTTGCGCGATTACCGCTACGTCTCCGTCAATCCGAAGACGCTGCACCGATTGAAGGGCGTGAAGCGGACGTACGCCTCGCGGCGATTTCTCGCCGAGCACGGTGCCGGGCAGTTGCCCGCCGACACCGTGCCGTTCGTGGCCCACGTCACGGCGGTGTCGCTGCGCTACCTCCGGCAGCAGGTGGAAGCGGTGCTGCGTCCCGAGGCCGCGGAAGCGGCGGCGTCGTAGGGTCGTAGGGGCGCACAGCGTGCGCCCTCACTCGAGCCATCACGCTGTGCTTGCGGCCGTAGCCGAAATAGATTGTGAAGCCGATGAGCAGCCAGATGCCTAGGCGCAGCCAGTTCTCCGCGGGCAGCGAGAACATCAGCAGGAGACACGTGGCGATGCCGACGATCGGGAGGAGCGGCACGAACGGCGCGCGGAACGGGCGGGCGGCGTTGGGATTCGTGCGGCGCATGATCAGCACCGCCGCGCAGACGATGACGAACGCCAGCAGCGTGCCGATGTTGATCAGGTCCGTCAGCACGCGCAGCGGCAAGAGCGACGAGAGCAGCCCGGAAAAGACACCGGTCAGAATCGTCGACTTGTGCGGCGTGCGGAAGCGGGGATGCACGGCGCCGAAGAACTTGGTCGGGAGCAGGCCGTCGCGCGCCATCGCCAATAGAATCCTGGCCTGGCTCAGATTCGTGACCAGGGCCACCGAGGTGATGCCGACGAGCGCGCCGAAGGCGATGATGAACTGCGCCCACGTCAATCCCACTTGCCGGAACGCGTTCGACACCGGCGCATCGATGCTGATGCGGTTGTACGGCAGCATCCCGGTCAGCACGGCGCCGACGCCCATGTAGAGAACGGTGCAGATGAGCAGCGAGGCGATGATGGCGAACGGCACGTCACGCTCCGGCCGCCGCGCCTCCTCGGCGTGCGTCGAGACCGAGTCGAAGCCGATGTAGGCGAAAAAGATGATGGCCGCGCCGGCGAGCATCCCGACCGGTTGTCCGCCTGCGTCCGATTGTCCGAAGAGCGTTTTGCCGAAGAAGTTGACGCCGGCGTAGCCGAACGGCGCGAAGGGATGCCAGTTGGCCGGGTTGATATAGAAGACGCCGACGACGATGACGAAGATGACGATGAGCACTTTGAGGACGACCATGGCCGCGTTGAACGTGGCGCTCTCGCGAATGCCGATGACGAGCACCCACGTGACGAGGCCGACGATCACGAGCGCCGGAAGGTCGAAGAGCTTCCCCGTGCCGACGAGCCGGCCGAGGCCGGAGTCGTAGTCGAACGGCGCGTTCGTCAGCGCGTCCGGCAGGTGCAGGCCGAAGATGCCGATGAGGTCCTGGAAGTAGTGCGAGGCGCCGTGCGCGACGGCGCCGGCGGTGACGGCGTACTCGAGGATGATGTCCCAGCCGATGATCCAGGCGAAGAGCTCGCCGAGCGTGGCGTAGGCGTAGGTGTACGCGGAGCCGGCCACCGGCGCCATCGAGGCAAACTCCGCGTAGCAGAGCGCCGCGAGGGCGCAGGCGAAGCCGGCCACGGCGAAGGAGAGGATCATGGCCGGACCGGCGCGCTCGTGCGCGGCCACGCCGGTGAGGACGAAGATGCCGGTGCCGATGATCGCGCCGACGCCGAGGCTCGTCAGTTGCAGCGGTCCGAGCACGCGCCGCAGGCGATGCTCGCCGGCCATCTCTTCGAGCAGCATCCGCAGCGGTTTTCTGGCCAGTAGTCGATTTGCCATGGTGGCTCGACGGTAAGCCGCAGCGGTGCAGGAACAACGGCGTTTGGCACGAACGGTCTCGCCTGCGGAACGAGCGGCGCGCTACCGTGCCGCCAACATCTCCGCGCCGCCGCTCCGCATCTCCACCTCGGAGACGAGGTAGTCGCCCTTGACCCAGAGAATGCGCTGCGCGTCGAGGTCGCGCTGGAGCGCGGCGATGGCGCTGTCGAGCTTCGAGCGCGAAGAAATGTCGGTGGCTTTGCCCCACGCGCCGGTAGCCTGGTCGCCCAGCGTCCAGACGTAGAGCGGCACGCCGAGGCTGCGGAGATAGGCGATCGTTCCGGCCGGACGCATTTGACTTGGATCGGCGGCGTCGCCGCTGAGGACGAGGATGACGGCGCGCGGGCGCTGCGACTGCGATGCGCGCAGGCCGGCCACGGCCACGGCGTCGGCGTAGCGCGCCGTCAACGTCCCCTCGTCCGGCGCGGAGATGCGGCTGAGCAGCGTCTGCAGCGGCGTTCCGTCCGTCGTCGAGAACGAGCGCGAAGAGTCGAAGAGCATCGCCGCCACGTTTCCCTGTCCGGCGCGCGGCGACGACCAGAGAAAGCGCACGCGGTCGCCTCGGGTCAGCATCGGCATCGTCTGGGCGCCAATGCTCTGGACCTTGTCGGTCGTTCGCCGGACGCCCGTTCCGGCCTCGATCTTCGTCACGAACTCGGCCGCCGAGCGGTCGCGGACGACGATCACTTCCGCGGGGAGGTCGTCGAGCGCCACGGCGTCCACGCGGTTGCCCGCCACGCTGCAGGCGATGTCGGAGGGCTTCGTCGCCGAGGTGACTTTCACCGGGACGGCCGTCATCTCCGCGGCGGCGGAGGACTCGAAGGCGGCGCCGACGATCGCCTGCGCGTCGTACTCCTCCTTGCCGCCCTGCGCGGAGACCTCCAGCAGGTGCGCGCGGCCGCCGCCGTACGCGGGGAGGGGGATGGTCAGATCGCGGTTGACGAAGATCGGCGCTCCGTCGAAGCGCGCCTCGATCTTGTTGGGCCTGGCCTGATCGACGCTCAGCCAGAGCACGCGCGCGACGGTGCTCTTCCCGGCGCGATCGAGAACGATGTCGAGGTAGCGCGGCGGCGCGATAGCGTTGATCTTCTGCGTCGCTTGCGCGGCCGCGTCCTTCGCATCCGCCGCGAAGGCGCGCGCCTCGAGACGGTGCGGCAGCGGCGACGCTCCGAAGTCGACCATGGCGCGCCACGGCGGTCCTTTGACGACGGCGACGACGTGCCGGTCGAGGACGAGCTCGACGCGCGCGACGTCGCCCGCGACCGTCACCTCGACCGGCTGCCGGCCGGCCACGAGGCCGAGAAAGACGGTGAGGAAGGCGATCTTGGTCACTGAATGATCAAGTTAGGTCAATGCGAAGCGAACGCTGAAAACAAGGTGTCACGGTACCGGCGCGAGGAGCAGCCGCCGGTGCGCGTAGTCGAAGGTGACGCGCGACCGTTGCAGGAGCTCGTTGCCGATCAAGGCGTCGGACTCGGAGAAGCCGCCCGATCCTGACGGGGCGGCGAAGACGCGCACTGATGCGACTGCGAGCGTCGTCGGGCCGAGGGCGATGCTCTTGGTGGCGATCGTCTTCATCGCCTGCGGCCCGTAGAGGCTCGGCGACGCGCTGGTGTCGCGCGCGCCTTCGAAGAGCTTGTGCGCTTCGGCATAGGGATAGCGGACGATCATTGCCGCCTGCGCGCCGAGGTCCACCATCGCTCGCAGCGAGAGCGTGCGCCCGCCGGCGAGCGTCAGCCGAACGGGCACGACCGGCAGGCGCCCGGCGAAGTCCATCGGCACGGCGACGTCGTCGGGCGCGGGCTCGAACGAGGACGCCGGGCAGGCGCGGACGACGTGCCGCTGATAATCGATCGTCACGGCGCGCGAGGCGAAGAAGTCGTATCCGATGAGGCCGTGGATGTCGCGGTGCTGCTTTTTGAAGTTGTCGAGCGGCATCACCATCGCGTCCTGATCGCGGAGCTTCACGCCGCCGACTTCGACGGTCAGCGCCGAGGCGAAGTCGCGTCCGAGTCGCCGCTTCGTCGGCAGCGCGAGCTCCTTGGCCAGGTCGGTGCCGATGACGTGGTACTCCGCGCCGCTGTCGAGGACGAACCAGCGTGGGCGAAGGCCGTTCACCGAGACCTCGATTTCGACCTGCCTCGGCGTCCAGTGGAACGGAATGTCGAGGCACGGCCGCGGCGCGGCGAAGAGGAGCGAAAGAAAGAGGGCGGTCATTTGGTCGCGAACGGGAGTGCGGCGGCCATGCCGCCGCTGGTGTCCGTCACGACTCACCTACTGCATCCCCGCGTCGTTCGCCCCTTCCTTCAACCCCCGCTCGATCAGCAGCGGCTCCACCTTCGGATCCCTCCCTCTGAAGGCGCGGTACATCTCCGCCGTGTCTTCCATACCCCCTCGGGAGAGGATCTGCTCGCGGAACTTCTGTCCGTTCGCGCGCGTCATGCCGCCGTGCTCGCGGAACCAGTAGTAGGCGTCGTCGTCGAGCACTTCGCTCCAGAGGTACGCGTAGTACGCCGCGGAGTAGCCGCCGCTCCAGATGTGCGAGAAGTACGTCGTCCGGTACCGCGGCGGCACCTCGGCGATGTCGATCTTGAATCCCTTCAGCGCCGCCGGCTCGAAGGCGTTCACGTCCTGGAGCGGCGCGCCCGGCGGCAGCGCGTGCCAGGCCTGGTCGAGAAGCGCGGCCTCGAGATACTCCGCCGTGGCGAAGCCCTGATTGAACGTGCGCGACTTCCGCAGCTTCGCCACCAGCTCCTTCGGCATCGGCTCGCCGCTCTTGTAGTGCTTCGCGTAATTGGCGAACACCGACGGCTCGAGTGCCCAGTGCTCGTTGAACTGCGACGGGAACTCCACCCAGTCGCGCGGCGTGCCGCTGCTCGTCGGGTACGTCACGCTCGAGAAGATCCCGTGCAGGGCGTGGCCGAACTCGTGGAACATCGTCGTCACTTCGCCGAAGGTCAGGAGCGCCGGCTGGCCGGGCGCGGGCTTCGGGAAGTTCTCGACGTTGTAGTTGACCGTCTTCGTGCCGAGGAGCTTCGACTGCCCGACGAAGGTGCTGGTCCAGGCGCCGCCGGCCTTGTTCGGGCGCGCGAAGGGGTCGAAGTAGAAGATCGCCAGCGGCTTGCCGTCGGCGTCGATCACGTCGAAGACGCGCACGTCGGCCTGATAGACGGGGAGGTCGTGCCGCTCTTTGAAGGTGATGCCGTAGAGCTTCGTGGCGGCGTAGAAGACGCCGTCGCGGAGGACGCGGTCGATCTCGAAGTACGGCCGCACCTGCGCCTCGTCGAGGTCGTACTCCTTCTTGCGCACCTGCTCGGCGTAGAACTGCCAATCCCACGGCTGCAGCGGCTCGGGGGCGAGCTTCTGCATCCGCGCCGCCTCGCCCGCGGTCTTGGCTACCGTGGCCGGGACCATGTCGGTCATGAGCTTGATGGCGTTCTGCGGACCCTTGGCCATGTTCTCTTCGAGCTCGTAGGCGGCGAAGCTCGGATATCCGAGGAGCTTGGCGCGCTCGGCGCGGAGCTGCGCGAGGCGCGTGGCGATGGCGGTCGTGTCGTTCTCCCCGCCGTGATCGCCGCGGAGCGCCGAGGCGCGGAAGAGCCGCTCGCGCACGGCGCGATCTTGGAGGTACGTCTGCGCCGGCTGCTGCGTCGTGTTCTGCAGCGTGATCACCCACTTGCCGGCCAGGCCGCGGCTCTTGGCCGCTTCCGCGGCGGCGTCGATGTCGGCCTGCGGCAGACCGGCGAGCTCCTTGACGTCGTCGATGACGAGCGCGGACGCGTTCGTGTCGCCGAGCACCTTCTTGCGGAAGTCGGTCGTCAGCTTCGACTGCTCCTTGTTGAGCGCGCGGAGCTTTTCCTTCTCCTCGTCGGTCAGCAGCGCGCCCGCGCGCACGAAGTCTTTGTAGTAACGCTCGGCGAGATGCTTCTGCTCGGGGTTGAGCGACGCGCGCTGCTCGTAGACGGCCTTCACGCGCGCGAAGAGCTTCGGATTGAGGTAGATCGCGTCGCGGTGCGCGGCGAGCTTCGGCGCCTCCTCGGACTGGACTTTTTGGATCGTCGGATTCGTGTTCGCCTGCGACATGCCGCCGAAGACGCGCTGCACGCGGCTGAGCAGGCGCCCCGACGCTTCCATCGCCTCGACCGTATTCTTGAACGTCGGCGCCGCCGTCTCGTTCGCGATGGCCTCGATCTCCGCCAGTTGCTGCTTCATCCCTTCCTCGATGGCCGGCTGGTAGTCGGCGTCGTGGATCTTGTCGAACGGCGGGGCATGGAAGGGGAGGGTGCTCTCGGCGAAGAACGGATTCGCCAGCGTTTGGGCGGCGAGCGTGGAGGCGGAGAGGAGGAGGGCCGCGATCAGCGTTTTCATGAGCGCGCATCTTATCGAGATCTCCGCGCCGCCAGCGCCGCCGCCTTTCGATAGGCCTCTTCCGACAGCGTTTTGTTACCGGCGGCCAGGTAGGCTTCGCCGAGGGAGTCGTAGACGTTTGCGGAGTCGGGATAGAGCGCGACGTTGACGCGGAAGACTTCGACGGCGTCGGCGACGCGGCCGCCTTGCAGCAGCCGGTAGCCTAGGGCGTTGAGCGGCGACTCGACCGTGGCGTAGCGGTTCGCCCGATTCGTGCGCCACGCCTCCGCGAGCTCGCGTGCGCGTGCGGCGTTGCCGTGACGCAGGACCTCGTCGATTTGCTCGGCCAGCGCCGGCGCCGGACGCCACTGCAACGCCGCGTCGAGCGCCGGGTCGGCGCCATGCGCGTAGTCGTCCCAACGAAGATCCGCCGCGACGTGCGGCCCCGTGGCGGTGCGCCTGTCGCGCGAATCGAGGTCCTGCCACCACAGCGCCGACGCGAAGACGGTGATCTTGCTGTTCGGAAGAACGATGCGGGCGGCGTCGGCGTAGAAGTTTGGATGCTCCGCCGTCGGCTCGCCGACGAAGATCGTCTCGGTGTACTTCTCCAGATCGTTGACCAGGTTCTGCGCGGCCGAGAACGTCTTCCGGCCGATGAGCGTGAACAGGTGCCCGCGGACGTTCGCCTTCGACTTGATGATGGCCAGGAGCAACGGCCGGTTCAGATAGTTGTTGCCGCCGGTGTTCCAGCGGAGGTCGAGCACCATCCGCTCCACGCGCGGCTGCGCGGACTCGGCGGCAACGCGCTCGGCGAACTGGCGCAGCGGCTCGCCCTCTTTGTTCGCCACTTCGTTGAACTGGACGTACAGCGTCTTCGAGGCCGGAAGGTATTCGAGCCAGTAGTAGTCGCCGGTGTTGCGCAGCCAGCGCGGCGTCGTCTCGCGCGTCGCTGCGGTCCAGCCGTCCGGCACGCGGAGCGAGCGTCCGAGGCCGCGCGGACGCGCGTCGTGGCGCGGCTCGATCGTCGCGGAGACGGTGTGGCCGTCTTTCTCCACTGTGAACCGCGCCCGCAGCGCCTCGTCCGCCAATCCCACCGCGCGCAATACCTCGGGTGTCACCGCGTACGCGGCCACGCGATCCTTGAAGCCCCACTCGTTGTCGCGCGGAATGAGCGGCCGGAGCCGCTCGAGCGCATCGTTCACCGGCGCGCCGCCGATCTCCGTCACGCGGCCGCCGGCGATGGAGGCGTACGCCGGCGCGGCGGCGTAGACGTACAGCCCGTCGTCGAAGAGATAGAGAGCGAGCGGGTAGTAGCCGAATCCGATGGTGTCGCTGCTGAAGAAATCGGCGAGGCCGGTGTGTCCGTCGCCGACCATGGCCAGGAGCCGGGCCAGCTCGACGATGATGGCGCCGCGGTCGAGCGACGGAATGCGCGCGTCGAGCGCGGCCACTGCGGCGTCGAAGTCCGCGCGCGACATGGTGTGGAAGGCATCCTTGTGCGCCTTCGGCAACTCGGTGGCGAGGTGGTGGAGATCGGCGCGCCACAGCGCCGCGTCATTCGTCGTGACCGCGAAGAGCAGAGCCCACGCCAGGACAGATTTCATCGTTGCCTCCTCGCGCGTGAGTCCCCGCCGGCGAAGAAAGGTTTCAGCGCACCGGGCTCGTCCTTACATAACGCGAAACATAGAAGGGTAGTCCGTTCGCCGGACTATTCATTGCAGAAAAGCAACGATTTCGCTGCTCAGTAAGCGAGAGCAGCGGTTGCAAGCTCGGGAACGAGAAAGAGATTCTTGAGCGTGAGTCCGGCGATTGCAACGTGACGTCCAAGT
>DATDFB010000239.1:0-28530 GCA_036522835.1 Thermoanaerobaculia bacterium
CTGCGCGTGGTCGACGCGCCGCGGGCGTGCGTGCCGTTGGACACGGCCGCCCGGATTGCGACGTGGAGTGGAGGACAGGCACTCTTGCCTGTCCCCCCTTCGGCGTCGCGAGGACAGGCAAGAGTGCCTGTCCTCCATCGAGACGGAGGTCGTGCGCCGCTGATCGTCTTCGCCGGCAAGGGCGGCGTCGGCAAGACGACGTGCTCCGCCTCGGTGGCTCTGCAACTGGCGCGGCGCGAGAAAGTCACGCTGTTGTCCGTCGATCCCGCGCACTCCGTCCGCGACGTCTTCGCCAATCAATCGCCGCCGCCGAACCTCACCGTCGAAACCATCGACACCCGCGCCAAGTGGCGCCACTTCCGCGACACCCTCGGCGAGCAAATCGACCGTGCCATCGGCGGCCTGTCGATTGCCTACGATTCCGAGGCCATGCGGAAGCTGATCGAAGTCGCGCCGCCGGGGGCGGACGAGCTCTTTGCCATCACGCGCCTCGCGGATCTCATTGCGGAGGGAAAGCAAGTCGTCGTCGACACCGCCCCGACCGGGCACTTCCTCCGCCTCATCGACCTGCCGAAGACCGCCGGCGATTGGGTGCACGAGTTCATGCGCATCCTGCTCCGCTATCGCGAGCTCATCCCCGCCGGAACGCTCGGCGAGGAGCTGCTGCGGGCCTCGCGTGCATTGCATTTGGTGGACGAGACGCTCAAATCCGATCGCTGCCGCATCGTCGTCGTCACCCGCCCCGAGCGCATCGTCGTCGCCGAAACGAAGCGCCTCTTGGGCGAGCTCGACGCGCGCGGCATGCGCGCCGGCAACGTCATCGCGAACTACCTCACCCCGCAGAACGACTGCCCGTGCGACCGCTCCATGCGCGGCTACGAGATGGAGGTGCTGCAGGGACTCGACGTCGTCGCCATCGAGCGCCGCGACGAGCCGCCGGTGGCGCTCGATGAACTAGCGAGTCTCCTTCCGCTAGACTCACTGCGATGATCCTCTACGTCTACGCCATCGGCCGCGCCGGGCATCCGGTGCCGGACGACGTCGAGGCCGTCGACGGCGGCGGGCTCGCGGCGTTCGTCGCGCCGGTCGACGAGGTCGAGTTCTCGCAGCCGGTCATCGACGCGCGCTCTGGTGACGTCGAGTGGCTCGGCCGCATCGGCTACCGGCACCAGAGCGTGATGGCGGAGCTGATGCGCGGCGGCACGATCATCCCGCTGCGCGCGTTCACGCTGTTCAAGACACACGCGAGCCTCAAGCACCACCTCGAGGAAAACCGCGAGCAGTTCGAGAAGATCCTCGAGCGCATCGACGGGAAGCAGGAGTGGACGCTGCGCATCGAGTTCGATCCGGAGCGCTGGCGCGACGCGCTGTCGAAGCGCGTGCCCTCGCTTGCCGCGATCGAGAACGAGATCGACGGCGCCAATCCCGGCAAGGCCTTTCTGCTGCGCAAGAAGCTCGACGAAGAGCGCAAGCAAGCGTCGCGCGAAGCGGAGCAGCAGGTCGCGCGCGAGATCGAGCAGGCCGTGCTCGACAAGCTGCGATCGGAGGTCGTGGCCGAGTCGCGCGAGCGCCGCGACGGCGCCTTCCCGCAGATCAACGTCCTCCTCCCGCGCGACGAGGAAGCGCGTTTGCAAGAGCTGCACGACGACCTCGCCGGCCGCTACGATGCCGAGGGCGTGACGCTGGCGCTCACGGGGCCGTGGCCCCCTTACACGTTTGCACGATGAGCGACGAACAAGACCTTTCGCTGCTGGAGACGCTCGATCACCTGCTCGACCGCGGCGTGGTCATCGCCGGCGACGCGGTGATCTCCATCGGCGACGTCGATCTCCTCTACCTCGGCCTCAACATCGTCCTCGCCAACGTCGACGCGGTCATTCGCACGGGCCGCAAATGAGGTCGGTGGTGATCGGCGCGCATCTGCAGCGCCAGGACGTGGAGCCGCTGGCCACGGCCATTGCGTGCGGCGACGTCTGGCTCAGCGGCGTCGACGTCGCCGACGATCAGCCCCTGGGAGACCGCGATCTGCTGCTGCGCGTCGCGGACGTGCGCGCGAAGCTGCTCGACCGCGCCACGTTCATCGCCATTCGCTACGGCTTCGCGGCGACGCCCGCCGAGGCGGCGGCCAAGTGCGCGGAGCACGCGCCGCGCTGGCGCCGCGTGCTCGAGGCGAATCGCCACAACGTGGAGATGACCGTCAAAGTCCTTTCCGCGGAGCCGAAGCCGCGGCCGGATCATCGCGATTTCGCGAAGGGCGCCGATTATCTACGAGCGCTCCGCGCCAGCGCGGCCGAGGCCGATCCGGAATTTCGCGAGGCCGTGTCGAGCCTCGGCGAACATCGCTGGACGCATCGCGACGGGCGCTCGCTCGAGTGCGCTCTCCTCGTGCCGCGCGCCGAGATCGAGCGCGTGCGGCAACGCGGCCAGGCGCTGAAGGCCGAGTTCCCCGACATCCCTTTCCTGCTGTCCGGCCCCTGGCCGCTGGAGGTCTTCGTTGATTAGCAACCGGGAAGACGAGCTCCGGCAAAGCCTCACCTTCACCGACTCCACCATCCCCGACCGCATCTCCGCCGACCCGGAGATCGTCGAGAACGGCCTGGCGCGGCTCGTCCTCTCCATCATCGAGCTGGTCCGTCGCTTGCTCGAGAAGCAGGCCTTGCGGCGGATGGACGCCGGAAACCTCACCGAAGAGGAGATCGAGCGGCTCGGCACGGCGCTGATGAAGCTCGAAGAAAAGATGATTGAAATGAAACGAGTCTTCGGGTTGGAAGACGACGACCTCAATCTCTCGCTTGGTCCGGTGCGCACCCTCGATTAAGATCCGCGACACGAAATGGCAATCGAGCAACGGCAACCCCAGGGCCTGGTCGACATCCTCGACAAGATCCTGGACAAAGGTCTCGTCGTCGCGGGCGACATCAAAGTCTCCCTCGCCAACGTGGAGCTGCTGACGATCCAGTTGCGGCTGGTCATCTGCTCCATCGACAAGGCGGAGGCCATCGGTATCAACTGGTGGCGGGCCGACCGCTTCTACTCCAGCGAAGCGGCCGCCGCGCTGCCGCCGGCCGAGGTCGACGACCTGAAGGCGCGCATCGCCCAGCTCGAACAACAACTCAGTGCACGAGAGAGGAAAGGCAGGTAAGTCATGGCAGTTGAACGGGCACCGGGCGGCACCAGTCTCATCGACGTACTCGACCGAATCCTCGACAAAGGCATCGTCGTCGACGCCTGGGTCAGGATCTCCCTCGTCGGCATCGACCTGATCACCGTCGAGGCTCGCGTCGTCATCGCGTCGATCGACACCTACCTGAAGTACGCGGAAGCGGTCGGCATCACCTCGACGGTCGCGCGTCCGGCGCTCGGCGAGCCGGGTGCGGGCGGCACACCGACGGGCAGCACCACGCCGGCGTCCACAACGCGGTAGGGGCGCACGGCGTGCGCCCTAGGGGCGTTGGCAGCGGGCGCACGCCGTGCGCCCCTACCGAAGGTACTGATCGAACCAGTCCCCAACCGTCTGATACCAGAGCTTCGAGTTCTGCGGCTTCAGCACCCAGTGTCCTTCGTCGGGGAAGTAGAGGAGCTTTGACGGGATCCCGCGGCGCTGCAGCGCGGTGAAAAGCTCCAGCCCCTGGCCGATCGGCACGCGGAAATCGAGCTCGCCGTGCGAGACGAGCGTCGGCGTCGCGAAGTTCTTCACGAACTGGTTCGGCGACCACTTCTGATACAGCTCCGGGTTGTCCCACGGGTTGCCGTGGAACTCCCACTCCGCGAACCACAGCTCCTCCGTCACGCCGTACATCGAGACGAGGTCGTACACGCCGGCGTGCGACACGAGCGCCTTGAAGCGCGTCGAGTGGCCGAGAATCCAGTCGACCATGTAGCCGCCGTAGGAGCCGCCGGCGGCGCCGAGGCGGGTGCCGTCGACGTAGGGGAGCGCGGCGAACTGGTCGACGCCGTTCATGATGTCGGTGTAGACCTTGCCGCCCCAGTCGCCGGAGATCTCCTCGACGAACTTCTGCCCGTACCCCGTCGAGCCGCGCGGGTTCGGCATCAGCACCACGTAGCCGCGCGAGGCGAAGATCTGGGGGTTCCAGCGGTAGCCCCACGAATTCATCCACGCGCCCTGCGGGCCGCCGTGGATCAGCATGATGCCGGGATACTTCTTCATCGGATCGAACTCCGGCGGCGTGACGACGAGGCCCTGCACCTTGGCGTTCTCCGCGCCGGTCCACCACGTCGGATTGGCCTTGCCGATCGAGAGCTTCGACAGGAGGGCATCGTTGTCATGCGTGATCTGCCGCGCCGCCGTCTCGTTGCGGCCGATGCCGTAGATGTCGGCGGGGCGCTCGAGCGTGGAGCGCTCGAAGTAGAGCGTCTGGCCGTCGCGCGTGACGGCGACGCCGTCGGCCGAGCCGTTCGCGTAGATGCGGCGCATGGTGCCGTCGGCCACGCTCACCTCGTAGATGGCCTCGTTCGTCTGCTCCGGCGCGGTGACGAACATCGACTTCGAGTCGGGCGCCCAGGCGACGGAGTCGATGTAGTTGTCGAACGCCGGCGCGATGCGGCGCGACTGCCCTTCCTGGCGGTCGAGGATCCAGAGCTCCCACAGATCCGACTCGTAGCCGGCGCGCGACTGCGAGCGCCAGGCGATGTAGCGGCCGTCGGGCGAGTAGAGCGGGCTCGTGTCGGCGCCGGTGCGCGTGGTCAGGCGGCGCGGCGCGGTGGCGGTGGCGCGGCCGAACTGCGCGTCCTTGATCTTGACGGCGAAGAGGTCGGAGTTCGTCGACACCTCCGGGTGGGCCTCGGTGTCGCTGGCGTAGACGAGCGTCTCGCCGTCGGGCGAGACGTCGAACTCGTCGCCGCCGCCTAGGGAGAAGGGGGGGACGTCGAAGCCGCCGGGCGTCAGGTCGCGCGGCGCGCCGCCATTGAGCGGCACGAGCACGAGGTGCGAGCGCGTCGGCTCCTGCCAGGCGTTCCAGTGCCGATACAGCAGCCCGGTGATGATCCGCGCCTGCGTCGGCTTCTTCTCCTCGGCCGACGTCTTGTCCTTGATGCAGACCGGGTCGACGCCGCAGTCGGGGTAGACGTCGGAGACGACGATGACGCCGGAGCCGTCGGGGAGCCACTTCACGCTGGCCGCGCCGCCTTGCAGGTTGGAGAGCTTGCGCGACGTGCCGGCGGCGACGTCGTAGAGCCATACCTGCTTCGCGCCGCCGTCCTTGTTCGAGACGTAGGCGATCGTCCGGCCGTTCGGCGACCACGCCGGCCCCTCGTCCTGCTTCGTGCCGTCGGTGATCTTCTTCGACTCGCCGCCGTTCGACGGCACGAGGTAGACCGCGCTGTGGCGGGCATTGCCGGCGAGGTCGATGTTCGAGGCGTCGTAGGCGATCCATTTGCCGTCGGGCGAGACGTGCGGCGTGCCGATGCGGCGGATCGATGCCATCTCCTCGAAGGTGATGGCGAACGCGGGCGCGGCCAAAAGGAGGATCAGGAAGGCCAGTTTTCTCATCGTATGTACCCCAGCGATTTCAAGCTCTTGTAGTACTCATCGTTGACTTTGCCGGCCTCCGCGCGGGCGGCGCGGCGGCCGAAGGTGGCGATGCGCGGCAGTTCCGGCGTCGATGCAATGCTGCGGCCCGGCATCTCCTGCGTGGCGGGAAACCCGAACAGCGCGCAGAGCGTCGGGGCGACATCGTATGCGTTTGCGGAGGCCGGCGTGGCGAACGTGGCGGCGACGACGCCGGCGCCGGATTGCCTGTCGCCCGGCAATCCGATGAGGATGACGTCGTAGCCGCGCTTTTTCACCTCGGCCACGAGGTCGGCAACGGCGTCGATGGCCCGGACAGAGAGGGCGAGCTTCGTGCCCGAGTCGACGGAGAGGCGGTTGAGGATGATGTCGAGCGCGGGAAGGTAGACGGTGGCGAAGGCGGGAGAGCCTTCTCCCCGCGCGCGGGGAGAAGGCCCTGTCGCGTTCAACAGCATCCGCGACGCCGTGGCGTCGACGCGCAACGCATCGCCGCGGGCGGCGGCGAAGACGAGCGGCTGGCTGTCGGTCGTCCACCAGTTCACCGCCGCGACCGGCACGCCGCGACCGGCGAAAACCTCCCAGACGTAGTCGCGGCGGCGGACGGTCGGCGGCAGCGGCTCGCGGCGGCCGGCGTTGTGGAGGATGGGGTCGGCGGCCGAGACGAACTGGATCAGATGACGCCCGCCGCGGATGCGCACCCCTTCGACCGCGCGCACGCCGTGCAGCGCCGGCGGCACGCCGGTGCCGACCGACGCCCAACGCTCCGGCGAGGAGCGTCCCTGTGTTGGCGCCGCCGCGGCCGATCCGGCGAAGGCGCGGCCGAGCGTCGGATGCGCGCGGAAGACGTCGAGCGTCAGCCCGTCGACCGCGATCAGCGCGACGCGCGCGTTCGCCGGCCGCGTCACCACCTGCAGCGGCTCCGCGGCCGAGGCGCGGCTATCCTGCACAAAGTAGGTGGGCAGGAAGAGAATCGCGATCAGGATCGCCGCCGCGATCGACATCGGCACGCCGCGCGGCTTCGCGTGCAGAGCCGGAACGCGCTGCAACTCGTAGATCGAGAACGAGAGCAGTGCCGCGGAGACGGCCACGGTCACCATCAGAAAGAAAACGACGATCAGCGCCAAGCCGGTGAAGAGCTCCGGCCACGACGGCGGCGCGCCGAAGCCCGCCCACCACAGCGCGATCGGCGCGGTGAGCAGCGCGCTTGCAGTGAAGGAAATGCCGAGGAGCGCGCGCGGGGTGTCGACCGCGAGCGCGGGGCGCAGCCGCAAGACGAGGGCGATGACGACGAGGAGAGTGGTCGAAACGGCGAAGGCCGTCACTCCGTACATGAGGGCCAGCGCGAGGGTCTCCCACGCGGTCAACGGATGATTGCGGATCAGCATGACCGCGACGAGCGGCAGGACGGCGAAGAGGGCCACCAGGAGGCCGGCTTTGGCGGCCACGGTGGCGAGCTCGAGCCAGAAGGCGCGCGAGCGCCACGGGTCGAGGGCGAACCACCGCTCGATGCCGTGCGAGAGGTACCCGCGCTCCCGCAATTGCTGTCGGAGGGTGTCGACGGAGCGGTCCGGCACGGCGCGGAATATAGCACCCGGTCTGACGTTCTATCGCGTGACTTTTCAATGAATTCCGCCGAATCGGTCCGGCACCGCCACCCCGTCGCCAAAGTCCTCTCCGGCCTCCTCCTCGCGGCCAGCCTCGTCCTTTTGAAGACGAAGGCATTCATGATCCTCATCGTCGACTATTTCCGCGGCTACGCGGTGAATCCGTTCGAGGGCTTCGGCGCGATCCAGTACCTCGTGGCGGGCGGGACGCTGCTGCTGTCGATCGGCGCCTACGCGACGAAGGCACCCCTCTCCCTAGGGATCGGCGTCGTGGTGATCACGCTCGTCCACGAGATCGGCCACGCCGTGGTGATCCGCGCGAAGGGACTGCGCGCCGGAGTGATGGTGTTCATCCCCTTCATCGGCGGCGCGGTGACGCTCAAAGAGCAGCCGCGCAGCGCGTACGACGACGCGCAGATCGGCCTGGCCGGTCCGATCTTCGGCACCGCGGCGTGCCTCGTGTCGCTGCAGATTTTCAAGTGGACGAACGACACGCGCTGGCTGGCCATCGCCGCGGTCGGCTTCGTGTTGAATCTGATCAACCTGCTGCCGGTGGGCATGCTCGACGGCGGCCGCATCTCCGGCGCGGTGACGAAGTGGATGTGGGTCTTGGGCGGCGGCGCGCTGGTGTACAAGACGTACCAGCAGCCGAACCCGCTGATGATCGTGGTGCTGCTGCTGGTGGCCTTTCAGGTGTACGCGTCGATCGTGCGCGAGGACGACGAGAGCTTTTACGACGTGACGATCGGACAGCGGGCAGGCATCGCCGCCGCATACTTCATCCTGGTGGTGTTCCTCGGGCACCAGACGTATTTGGCGCTGTCGAAGCTGGCGGCGTTGAAGTGATAGGCTTATCGGCCGTTTTATGAACCTCTACCTGCTATTCGCCATCGCGCTCGGCGCGATCACCGGCACGACGGAAGCGCCGGTGCCCCGGCCTGCCTTCGCGGTCGTGGCGAAGAGCGTGCGTGCGGAAGTGGAGGACCGGCACTCTTGCCTGTCTCCCGCCCAAGGACAGGCAAGCGTGCCTGTCCTCCACGGAGCGTCGTGGCGCCCCGCGCGCATCGACGCCCCCCTCACCGGCGCCGGCACGCCGCGCGCTCCCTCGGCGTAAGCGTTCCCCTTCGCACGCCGCCGCCGTACCCCAAAAGAGAAGGACCATGATCGATAAAGTATTGACCTCCATTTTCGGATCGAAGCACGACCGCGACGTGAAGCGGATGCTGCCGATCGTCCAGCAGATCAACGCCCTCGAGCCGGAGATGAGCGCGCTCTCCGACGACGGCCTGCGCGAGAAGACGAAAGAGTTCCGGGAGCGGCTGCGCCCGGTCGTCGAGGCGCTCGACGCCGCGAAGAAAGAAATCCCGCTCGACGAGAACGCGGTCAAAGCGGCGAAGGCCGACCTGCAGGCCGCGCTCGACGATCTCCTCCCCGAGGCCTTCGCCGTGGCGCGCGAGGGCGGCAAGCGCGTGCTCAACATGCGCCATTTCGACGTGCAGCTCATGGGCGGCATCGTCCTGCACCGCGGCAAGATCGCGGAGATGAAGACGGGCGAAGGCAAGACGCTCGTGGCCACGCTGCCCGTCTACCTCAACGCCCTCACCGGGCGCGGCGTGCACGTGGTCACGGTGAACGACTACCTGGCGCGCCGCGACTCCGAGTGGATGGGCCGCCTCTACACGTTCCTCGGCCTCACCGTCGGCGTGATCCAGAACCCGCACGGCGACCGCGAGCGGCAGGTGGCCTACCGCTGCGACGTCACCTACGGCACGAACAACGAGTTCGGCTTCGACTATCTCCGCGACAACATGAAGTTCGAGCTCGAGGCCATGGTGCAGCGCGACCCCGCCTACGCGATCGTCGACGAGGTCGACTCGATTCTCATCGACGAAGCGCGTACGCCGCTCATCATCAGCGGCCCCTCGGAGGAGTCGGTCGACAAGTACTACTCCTGCGACCGCATCGTCCCGCGCCTCATCCCGGAGACCGATTTCCAGGTCGACGAGAAGCAGCACACGTCGGTGCTGACCGAGGAGGGCGTCGCGCACGCGGAGAAGCTCCTCAACGTCGACAACCTCTACGACCCCGCCAACATGGACACGCTGCACTGCGTCCAGCAGGCGCTGCGCGCGCACACGCTCTACAAGCTCGACGTCGAGTACGTCGTCAAGGACGGCGAAGTCATCATCGTCGACGAGTTCACCGGCCGCCTCATGCCCGGCCGCCGCTGGAGCGACGGTCTGCATCAGGCGGTGGAGGCGAAGGAAGGGGTGAAGATCGAGGCGGAGAACCAGACGCTGGCCACGATCACGTTCCAGAACCTCTTCCGCATGTACGACAAGCTCGCCGGCATGACCGGCACTGCGGACACGGAAGCGGCGGAGTTCGACAAGATCTACAACCTCGAGGTCGTGGTCATCCCGCCGAACCGGCCGATGATCCGCAAGGACATGGCGGACCTCGTGTATCGCACGGAGCGCGAGAAGTTCAACGCCATCGTCGAGGAGATCAAGGAGAAGCACAAGAAAGGGCAGCCGGCATTGGTCGGCACGATCTCGATCGAGAAGTCGGAGCTCCTGGCGTCGATGCTCAAGCGCCAGGGCGTGCCGCACGTGGTGCTGAACGCCAAGCACCACGAGCGCGAGGCGGAGATCGTGGCCCAGGCCGGACACAAAGGCGCGGTGACGATCGCCACGAACATGGCCGGCCGCGGCACGGACATTCTCCTGGGCGGCAACCCGGAGTACATGGCCGCGCAGAAGACGAAGGAAGTGACCGACCCGGCGGAGCGCGAGCGCATCGAGGCCGAGATCCGCCAGCAGTGGCAGGAGGAGCACGAGGAGGTGGTTCGCCTCGGCGGGCTGCACATTCTCGGCACGGAGCGCCACGAGTCGCGCCGCATCGACAACCAGCTCCGCGGCCGCTCCGGCCGCCAGGGCGATCCCGGCTCGTCGCGCTTCTACCTCTCGCTCGAGGACGATCTGATGCGCATCTTCGGCGGCGACCGCCTGAAGGGGTGGATGGAGCGCCTCGGCATGCAGGAGGGGGAGCCGATCGAGCACGGGATGGTGACGAAGTCGATCGAGCGGGCGCAGAAGCAGGTGGAGGGCCGCAACTTCGACGCCCGCAAGCACCTCCTCGAGTACGACGACGTGATGAACAAGCAGCGCGAGACGATCTACACGCTGCGCCGCTCGATCCTCGACGGCCGCGAGGGGAAGGAGTACATCCTCAACGCCGCCGACGAGATCGTCGACTACCTCGTCGAGACGCACTACCCCGAGGATCAGCGCGAGCAGCCCGATGAGGCGGAGCTCAACGCCGAGCTGTACGACTACTTCGGCGTCGACCTGAGGACCGCGGGCGTCGATCTCGAGACGACGCCGCGCCCGGCCGTGAAGGAGATGATCGTCGACGCCGTCAACCGCCGCTACGAGGAGAAGGAATCGTCCATCGGCCCGGAGATGATGCGCCTCCACGAGAAGTACATCCTCCTCCAGGTGATCGATCAGCAGTGGAAGGACCACCTGCTGAACATCGACCATCTCAAGGAAGGGATCGGCCTCCGCGGCTACGGCCAGCGCGACCCGCTGGTGGAGTACAAGAAGGAGTCGTTCGAGCTCTTCACGGAGATGATGGAGCGCATCCAGGACCGCGTGGTGAAGTACCTCTGGAAGACGGAGGTGGTGATGCAGCGCGAGGGCGAAGAGGAAGAAGTGCAGCGCGTGCAGCGCGCCCTCCCCCCGCCCAAGCCGAAGCAGCAGCCGATGTACTTCTCCGGCGGCGACTCCTCGCAGCCGCAGACGGTGAAGCGGAAGGAAGCGAAGGTGGGGCGCAACGACCCCTGCCCGTGCGGCTCGGGGAAGAAGTACAAGAAGTGCCACGGGACGGCGGCGTGATCGCGATCGAGATTCCGAAGGAGAAGCTCCGGGAGTTCTGCCGGAAGTGGAAGGTGACGGAGTTTGCGCTGTTCGGCAGCGTGACCAGGCCGGAGGAGTTTCGCGCGGATAGCGATGTGGATGTGCTGGTGCGGTTCGCGGCGGATGCGCACTGGTCGCTGTTCGATCACGTGCACATGCGCGACGACCTGGTCGAGATCTTCGGCCGTGAAGTCGATCTGTTGACGCGGCGCTCCGTCGAGCGGAGCGACAATCCCATTCGGCGCGAGTCGATTCTCAGTACGGCGGTGGAACTTGACGTTGCGTGATCGTGGGCTTCTGTACGACATCCTGAAGTCGGCCAGGTTGATCGTTCAGTACGTAGAAGGAATTACGCGGGAAGTGTTCGATAGCGACACGAAGACGCAGGACGCCGTCATTCGCCGCATCGAGATCATCGGAGAAGCCGCGAATGAGGTTTGGACCGCCGTAATGACGGACGTGCCGGCGCTGATCGTCGCGGTCGAAGGATTCCTCCTGGCATGACCTCCCTCTCTTTCATCGACGCCGGCAACATGGCTGAGGCGATGATCCGCGGCTTGCTCCGCGGCAACGTCTTCGCGCCCGGCGACCCGTGCCCGTGCGGCTCGGGGAAGAATTACAAGAAGTGTCAAAGGACGGCGGCGTGATCGCGATCGAGATTCCAAAGGAGAAGCTCCGAGAGTTCTGCCGGAAGTGGAAGGTGACGGAGTTTGCGCTGTTCGGCAGCGTCACGCGGCCGGAGGAGTTTCGCGCGGATAGCGATGTGGATGTGCTGGTGACGTTTGCGCCGGACGCGCCTTGGTCACTGTTTGATCTTGTTGACTGTGAAAGCGAGCTCGTGGACATTTTCGGTCGCAGAGTCGATCTAGTCGAGCGCATTGCCGTGGAGCGAAGTACGAATCGTTTCCGGAAGCGCTCGATTCTCAATTCGGTGGTGATGCTAGATGTTGCTTGAACGCGATCTCGGCTATCTCGAAGACTTGCGGGAGTATGGCCGCCGGGCGATGGCACATGCGGCGAAGACAACGTACGCCGAATTCCTCGAGTTGCCGGAGATTCGGGATGGCATTCTCCATTGCGTGACGATGGTTGGTGAGGTCACCCGCCGTTTGTCGCCCGCAGTAGCCGCGGAGCTCCCGCAATTCGATTGGTGCGGGATGCGCGACATGCGGAACTTTATCGTGCATGAATACGATCGGCTGGATCTCGATCGTGTATGGGAAGTGATCCAGCGCGACCTTCCGCCGCTCGTCGACGAGCTGACGCGGTATCTCTCCCAATTCCCATGATCTCCCTCTCTTTCATCGGCGCCGGCAACATGGCCGAGGCGATGATCCGCGGGTTGCTTCGCGGCAACGTCTTCGCGCCCGGCGACGTCGTGGCCTCGGCGCCGCGGGCGGAGCGGATGCGCGAGCTCGCCGACGCCTACGGCATCCGCACGACGACGAACAACCGCGAGGCGGCCACGGCGCGCATCGTGGTGCTGAGCGTCAAGCCGCAGATCCTGAGCAAGGTGCTCGACGAAGTCGCGGATGCGATCGACGCCGAGGCGCTGGTCATCTCGATCGCGGCGGGCGTGCCGGTGGCGGCGATTCAGGCGCGGCTGCCGGGCGGAACGCGCGTCGTGCGGGCCATGCCGAACACGCCGGCGCTCGTCGACGCGGGGGCGACGGCCATCGCCGGTGGCGAGCACGCGCGCGAGTCGGACCTCGACGACGCGAAGAAGATCTTCGACTCGGTCGGCATCACCGTCGTCCTCGACGAATCGCTGCTCGATGCGGTGACGGGGCTCTCCGGCTCCGGTCCGGCATACGTGTTCCTGATCCTCGAGGCGTTGAGCGATGCGGGAGTGAAAGTCGGGCTCTCGCGGCGGACCGCGCAGCTCCTCGCCGCGCAGACGGTGCTCGGCTCGGCGAAGCTGCTGCTGGAGACGAACGAGCATCCCGGGCGTCTCAAGGACATGGTCACGTCGCCGGGCGGCACGGCCATCACCGGACTGCACACGCTGGAGCACGGCGGCGTGCGCACGACGCTGATGAACGCCGTCGAGGCGGCCACGCGCCGCTCGCGCGAGCTCGGCGAGGCGTTGCTCAGGAAGTCGGACGCCGAGCGCTAGGCCTTCTTGCGGTAGTGCATGGCCATCTGCCCGGCGGCGAAGCGTTGGGTGGCGAGGAGCTCGAGCTGGCGCGCAGGCCGCCCAAGAGGTGGACGGTGTTCTGCCAGGGGAAGTCCTGGCGCGAGCGCGAGACCACGTACTTGCGCTTCCTGTCCAGCTTCTGCGCCCAGTCGCGCTCGTCGGCCGGCGCCTTCTCATTGCGCGCCATCGCCGGCCAGTAACTTTCCATCATCTCGTAGGTCACACGCCCGAAGAGCATGGCCTCGGCCCCGTCCATGAGGCGGGTGAAGTGTTCGTGCAGCTCGGCGTCGGCCACCCCCTCGCGATGGTCGACACAGCCGTCCAGCGTGACGTTGATGGCGAAGGTCAGCTTGCCCATGGCCGGCGATTCTAGGCGCGGACACGCGCGCCGGGAAGCGAAGCGCTGCTCAAAATCCCCCTCCCTCCGCTGCAGCGGAGGGAGGGGGGGCGGGGTGTTACGGGAACGGACTCACTGTTTCGTGGAGCCCGGGGACGGTGAGGGTGCGGGTGCCGTGGCCGGCTTCTTCCGGCGGCGAGGCACGAGCTCCTTCTTCATCTCCCGCACGTGCGGCCGGATCGGTTCTCCGACGTCAACCGTGGCGTAGCCTTTGGCGACGCGGTACAGCCCGCGAGCGGCCTTGGCCGCCTTCAGCTTGCGCCGCATGATGGCCAGATCGATCCGGCGTGCGAGCGCGCGAGCCTCGTCGCGCACGCCGCCGTATGCGATCTCGAAGGCGATGGCCTCGCGCAGCTCCACGGCGTCGGCGACCGGTCCGACGTCGACCGGTGCAGCCTCGAGCAGGACCGCTGCGCTCTCCAGCGCGGCAGCCGAGGTGCGCCGTGCGAGCCGGATCTCGGCAGGCGTGAGCGCCTTCGGATCGGCTTCGTCGGGGAACTCCGACGCCATCGCGCGCAGGCGCGTCATCCGTTCCCGCGCGTCCGGGGTAAATTTGTTGGCCGGCTCCTTTGCCGGTCCTGGCGACAGGGGTATGGTGGTCATGATCAATTCTCCTTTTCAACTGTTATGGGCTACGCGCCCGGGTTACCCGCCCCCGCTGAGGCCTCTCAACGTGACGGGCATTGGTCTCGGATCCGAACCTGCCCGAAGATACGTCCGAGTCCCCTAAAAGAATGTCACCGAATTGTCACCAAGATCGAATCTTCACCCCCCGCCTTGATTCTTAAGCACTTATAGTTCTTGGAGTGACTCCGGCTCGGCGGAAATAAGACGCCGATCCGGAGACGCTGTTACGCGTTGGAAGGGTTCAGGCGCCTTAGGAAAGGCTGTTCCGATCGCATCGTGAGGTCTTGCAACCGAAGAGCGCGCTCTTGCAACCGAATAGCGATCGTTTCCAATCTAAGAGCGTACGTTTGCAATCGAACAACAAACGCCTACATCGTTAGGAAAGACCCGAGCAAATGATGCGTGCGCTATTCAATCGCAAACGTGCGCTCTTCGATTGCAAACGAGTGGTCTTCGATTGCAAGAGCGCGCTCTTCGGTTGCAAGGGGGCGCTGTTCGAGTGCAAAGGAGAGCTCTTCGATTGCCCTGAGCTCTTGCTATTCGCCGACTTCCACCAGCCACTGCTGAACGGCGCTGGCAAAACGTGTCAAAACCATCACCGCCGACAACGGCACCGAGTTCCACGGCTACCGACACATCGAACAGCTCACTGGCGTACCTATCTACTTCGCCACCCCCTATCACTCCTGGGAGAGAGGCACCAACGAAAACACCAATGGCCTCATTCGACAGTACCTACCGAAGCGCACTTCGATGACGGCAATCACCCAAAACCAATGCAACCAGATCGCCGTCATTCTCAACAACCGGCCCAGAAAACGGCACGGCTTTTTCACACCCATCGAGGTGCTAAACGACCACCTTCAGAAGCTATCATTAGTTACCGTCGGTGTCGCAGTTCAAAGTTGAACCTAGGATCCAGTGCTGCGTTACCAACATCAGCACAGCTTCTCGGTCAAATTCAACAGCGGCAGTGAACAAAGAAAGACATCGGAACGCATTAGCGGGGTCCGTAAACCACCGGAAAAAGCGCACATCCGACTGCATCGCTACGAACCAGCCCGGCGATCCTGCAACCGCAGTCAAAACACGAGGTGCGAGCGTCTCGTCCTCAAGAAGCGGAAGAAGGAGATTGATTTCTACGGGCAGCGGTTCTCGCTGGCTACCGAGGAAATCGGTAACGAGCGCTTTTACGTGCGAGCGAATGGTTGAATCCGTCATCAGAACCGAGATAGTTCGCTCGTATTCGCGCGGAGATGTCTCGCGCAGGAGAACAAGAGTTGTAAGGATCGTCGGCCGTACAAACAAGCCATCTTGTCGTTCGATGACATGCGACACGAGATCGGCTCGTCCACTGCCAAACCGACGTGCCACCGTGAATTCGTAGAAAGCTTGATGGCGGAACGCAAGGGAGCGCTCGTCCTTCAGCAGCATTCCGGTAGCCAGAAGACCGTGCAACGCGTCGGGCAGATCGTCAGCGATCGCCAGTGGAACACTCAGGTGCTCCTCTTCGCTCATTCGATGAGCAATGCGCTCTAGCAACTGGGCACGCTCGACAGCGTGTGCCCCGGTGGTAACGTACATCGACCAATAACGCTCCAGAAGCGACCCAAGCGATGTGAAGTGATCCTGCGGCCGGGCAACATCAAGAAAGATCTTCAAGGCAAGGGGATTTCGCAGCAATTCGCGAAGGACATCGCCAAATGTCGCGGGCGTGTGTCCTGCTTCTTCGAGAATCGCAATCGTCTCCTCGAACGGTGGGAGATCAAGCTTAAGACTTTCGAATTGTAGGGAGGTGAGGCGGGAATCTGTGCGAAACTCGAATTCTCGCGAGTTCTGAATCGCCGCCGATCGCTGAAATTCGCTCGTGGTGAGATCGTCAGCACGATCGAGGCCACATCAGAGCGCAGCGCAACACCTTGGATGGAGATCGGTGGCCAACGTGTCGTTTTAGACACGGAGTAGCTCCCCTACCTTGTTGGCGCCCGATCAAACAGAAAGTATGTGTTTCAAAGCGTGATCGCACGGAGGAGCTGAGATTTCAGCAAATCGCGCTGGTCAAGGCGGCTCGTTTGCCTCTGGTAGGTGAACCCCGAAAATAGAGGAAACATGACCGTCAGTGTGTTCGCGCACGCAGCAGGATCGAAACGGCGAGGACCGGGTGGCTACGGAGTCATCATTCTGGCTCAGGACGGTCAATTCGAGTTCTCAGGTCACGATGAGTCCACGGACAAGCGCGCGATGGAGCTTCTCGGTCTTACCGAAGGCTTGAATGCTCTAAAGCCGACAATGGTCCGGGTCTCATCCAGCTCCGAGTATGTCGCTCGTGCGATTAGTCAGGACTGGATAAAGAAGTGGCGGAGGACGGGATTCAAGACCGCGGCCGGTGAACGGATACGGCACTGGCGCCTCTGGCTCGACCTCGCAAAGCGATCGAGCGGCATGAACAAATCTCATGGATGCGAGTTCGTCGCGGTGGCGGTAGTCAGTACGACGACCTTGCGCAGGCGCTTGCCCGTCGCGCTATGGCGGGGTACGTGGCGCCGCTCCGGTATTTGGGGACGGGTGAACGCCGGTCCTTAGATGTCACTTCGCGGAGCATTCTGGTGTGACGGGGCAGAAGGGCCTCTGCCAGCGCGTCCGCTGCCCTCTGCCGCGCCAGGTTCAGCCGGTACTATGGGGGATGCCTCACAAGTCGATCGTGTCTCTACGGGCAGCTCTGTGCGTCTGGAAGCTTCCGCCTTGTACGAATGGACAGGACCCTTCATCGCACCGACCTGATTTTTCACACAACAATCCGCCAAAAGCAACTGAATGTGCATCAAAAGGGGCTTTATCGTCGCGGAGGTCATCGTTTCCTTTTCTTGCAGGTGGCCACCGCAAGGCGTACGGGGCACTGACATAGCGTCCCATCGCGATCGAAAAACGAAGTAAGAAGTACCCTCTCAACGGACGGGGCGGTAACGGTGGCGTTGGGAGGAGAAGCGGCTCTACCACGGGACCACGTCGAGAGCCAAGGCGCTGCGAGCGGAGATGCCCGATGACGTGCGGAGGCTGCACACCCTTCGTTAAGTAGTCCGCACTCATGGCCGATGCAGAGGACCATGAGGGGTCGACGGCCGTACGTGAAGAGCCGAGAAACCCGAGCAGACACGGGCTGGGACTCGTGTTCCTGCTTGGGCTCTCAAACCCCCGTGAATAGAACTTCCACAACAACTTGCCTGATCATCCCTCGGTGTGTGCTTCGGACTGTTGTATCCCCTGTTCAGCATGACCGTTAACCCGAAGATCTCGGTCTTGCCAACCCCTTTCCCCGTCCTACTCCTGAACGCTCTCCAGCGGGCTCTCCGTCATTTCTTTGGACATTCTCGTGATGTTGTTGAACTCCCGGTTTCACACGCATCGCCCGTGAGCTGACGGTAGAGACGGAAGGCAGGTCACGATAAGGGGCCTTGTGTTCAATGCCCGTCGGCCTTCTTCAGCGCCCGGCGCAGCCGCTTGATCAACTCACACGGGTCGTATTGCATCGCGTCACAGATAGCCAGCGCTTCGAGCAAATCCACTCGGCGTTCAACGCGCTCTCCCTTGGCTACCCACGACTGCGGTTTGGCGAGCCGCGCGCCCAACTCGGTCTGCGATATGCCGAGTTCTTCCCGAACCTGTCGGAGCAGGTCAGCTACGATCCGTTGATTCTCCTTCGAGCGAGCTGACTGCCGGGCATCACTGCGGCTCTTTTTACTTGCTGGCATTCATACCTGATAGGTATACTTCGAGTGCGGTTCGAGCGTACCGCCTTGACCGTGGCGGCGCAACTGGCAGCGAAGACAGCAGCCGAAGCGGGGTTCAATTCAGGAAAGGGGTCGGTTCACTGAAATCGTCATGGGAAACCGGGTGAAAAGCGTCGTCGCGTACTGCCGGGTCAGCACCGATCAGCAGGCGGATTCCGGCCTCTCGATCGAGGCCCAACGTGAACAGCTCGTGTCCTACACGATCGCATCCGGTCTCGAACTGGTCGGTCTCTTCATCGATGCCGGGATCAGCGGCGCGAAGGACGAGAACGAACGGCCCGGCCTGCGTGAGGCGCTCGCGGCGATCACGGACGGCCGCGCCGACGCACTGGTCGTCTCAAAGCGCGACCGGCTGGCTCGCGACATGAGCCTCGCTGGTTTCATCGAGACGACAATCCGCCGTGCCGGGGCTGAGTTAGTCGTTCTCGATGAGCAGGACGTGTCACCGATCACCCGATGCGCAATGCGGATGGTCGCGCAAATCGAGCGCGAGCTGGCGAGCCAACGCACGCGGCTTGCGATGAAGGCTCTGCGCGATCAGGGCAAACATTGCGGCTCGACACCGTACGGCTACACGATCATGGATGGAAAGCTCGGACCGAAAGCCGGGGAGATCGAGATCGTCCAGCAGATCGTCGAAATGAGGGCGAAGAAGATGGACCCTTGCCCAAATCGCAACGTCCCTAACGACCTCGAACGTCCCGACACGACGCGGCGGCCGGTGGTCGGCTGAGCAAATCGGCTCGATCGTCGAAAGGGCAAAGTTGCACGGCGTACCGCAGCTCGCCCGCGACGGCTGCGTAGGCCTACCAGATACTTTTGCGGCGGATGCGGCTTTATAGGCGCGAGGACATGACCGTGAACCCTAAGCAACGATCCGCAATCGGTGAGGTCATGCTGCACCGTCCGCAGGCGCGGATGGCGGCTGGCGATAGCTGGATGCAGGCCGCGAGAGGTGGCCAAACGCCTCGGAATCAGAACAAGACGCTCGCGAAGTGGCGATTGACGGGCAAAGGCCTCCGAGGGTGAAGGGGCGTCGCGGCGAATCTCGTGCGCTACCCGCCAGCGCTCTTGCGACGTACGAGGAGGACATGGGGCTTGTCTACAGCAAGGCGAACTGCGATCCCCGGCCGTCGGTCGTACGACAAGCGGACGAAGGTAGCGAAGTTCAATTGCTACCTACCCGGCTCACGTTCTGAGCGCAGACGCCGCACGGTGGAGTGCACGTCATATCAGGACGCGCTGCAGAACTCGTGCTTCCTCGCAGCGTTCGATGATCACGACGCATTCGTGAAGCAATACACGCCCACTCACAGTCGTCCAGCTCGTTCGCGATCTCATGCTCGGCACGGCAGGCGATTACCCTGCCCTCTCCGTGCCTGCCGATCGACCGGAGGCCGACCGCATGGGCACTCCGTAGCAGAAATCTGATTGTGTGACGTCGATGACGATGCTGTTGGAGGCCCTCTGTAGGCCATTACGCGAACCACTCACGGCGCAGCACATCGTCCGTCAGATCGGATGGTCGAGCGGTTGTTGCGATCGAGCCGCTTTTTAAGATTAACACGCGGTCGGCCACGCTTAATATGTCGGTCACATTCTGCTCGACAACGACTGCCGCAGCGCCCGCGTCGACACACTCACGTATCCAACTCAGAGCGGACACTCTGCCGTCAGGCGACAGGTTTAGCAGCGGCTCGTCTAAAAGAAAGAGATGCGCGCGGACTGCGAGCGTCAGACTTAACGCCAATCGCTGACGCTCCCCCCCGGACAAGGTGAGGACCTTCCGATTCATGCCTGCCGCACGCCCGAGCAACGCCGATACACGCTGACGGTATCGGACTCGATCAGCATGGCTCCGACAAAATGTATGCGCAGCGACTTGAACATTTTCAGCGATAGTCATGTCGACAAACACATTTTGTCCCTGGGGCAACATCACAATACCACCATCACCTGACGCCCATTTGTCGCCACTGATTCGAACACCCTCGACCACGATCTCGCCAGCGAAGATCTGAACCGACCCGATCACCGCTCGCAGAAGTGTTGTCTTTCCAGCTCCGTTCGGACCAATCACCGCCAACAACTCGCCTCTCCGAACGGCCGCCGACACCTCATGCAGTACATGCACCCGACCGTATCCTGCGCCAATATCGCGCCATTCAAGTGCGACCGACATAAAGCCCTAGGAGTTCCGAGCTGCTAAGAACGGTTGCGGCAGCTCCTCGCATCTTAATTGAGCCACCCGCCATCACCACAACCTCATCTGCAACAGCTTTAACCGCCGCCAGATCATGCTCTATCACAACGAGTAGTACGCCCCGATCGCGAGCATCACGGAGTACCTTCAGGACTGCGTCCCTCGCAATAAGTCCCAATCCGGACACTGGTTCATCCAGCATCCAAATTCGTGCGCCAGCGCCGACACACCCGGCAAGTGACACGAGCTTCTGCTCGCCGAATGACAAGGCTCCACTAATTCTGCTGGCCAGCTTCGCAATACCTACTACGTCCAAGGCCCGCTGCGCCCGATCGAGCGCTTCTGACTCTACGCTACGCCAACGCCCCGTAGCCGCTGCCATCAGCGTAGCGCTCTCTTTGGATCTCGTTGCCAAAAGTACATTGTCTAGAACACTAACTCGCGAAATCAGCCGTGTGCGCTGGAAGGTACGCGCGACTCCCATTCGCGCAATGCTCGCGGCCGACCTATTCGTGGCATCCTGACCGGCGATCTTCCACGTACCTGCATCTGCCGACACAAATCCCGTCAGAACATTTATGAGGGTGGTCTTGCCAACGCCGTTAGCACCGATAACCGCGACCACACCCGGGCCATTCATATCAAATGTAACATCGGCCAAAGCTAAATTCCCTCCGTACGACTTGCGGAGGCTTTGACAACTCAGAATTGGACGGATATGCGTCATGCGTCTGCTTCTGCTCTACCTCTCCATCCACATAGGCCGACGTCTTCGCGCGAGTTGCGCCACGCTTACCAGCAAGCCGCCGAAAATCATTTGCCTAACTAAGGCCGCCGCAGGTTCAGCGAATCCCGTAAATCTCAGCACTTCCGGCACGATCACAAAAAGCCCAGCACCAAGCCACGGCCCAATCCAACGCCACTCCGACGCAACGACCACCATAGCCAGCATGAGAATCGAGTCAGCGATTGTGAAGCTGCTCGGGTCCACGTACGTAATCTGGTACGCGTACGCGCACCCAGCCGTGGACGCTACAACTGCCCCAATCGCGACGGCCCGAATACGGTATGCCGCTGGGCTATATCCGGCCGCGGCCACCAACACCTCATCATCGCGTACGGACCTAATTACCTCGCCGAACGGGCTTCGCCCGACGCGAACAAACAACGCCACAATCAATATCGAAAGGCCGATCAGCGCGGGAATCAAAAGATTGCTGGCACTCAACCTAAAAGGGTTCCGGATATCTGCGATTCCAGCCGGACCACGTGTAACCGCCGTCCAGTTCGTCAACACAGATGAAAACGCGCTCTGGAAGGCGAACGTTGCGAGAACGTAAAAGTCGCCATGCAGTCGCACGGCTGGCCACGAAATACACACCGACAGTATCAGTGCGATTCCGACCGCACTCGCGAGAACAGCACCCATGTTCCAGTACCGCCCCAATAGCGCCACGGCATACGCACCAACGCCGAAAAACGACGCGTGCGCAACGGATAAGAGTCCGCACTCAACAACGATGAGGTCCAACGACATAGCCAGGAGACCATAGATCAACGCTGTCGCGACTAGATGATCGAGATATATCATTACACCGAGAGCCCCTTCGCCTCAGTTGCTGCTGCGAGTATTCCGGTGGGCCGCAGGAGCAGTGCCAGCACGAACAGAGTCAACAGAAACATCTCCGTCCATTGCGGTCCCAGATACCACGCAATCGCCTGGGTAGCAGCCCCAAGCAAGAATCCTGCGGTTACCGCGCCTCGCACCGATGTTACGCCACCAACAATACAGGACACGACCCCGGTCATCAGGCTGCGAAATCCCATATTCGGCTGCAAGTTTGTATCAATTGCGACCAAAATCGCTGTAGCGCTAACCAAGCTATACGCGAGGGCCGTAGCACATGCGCTTAATACCCGGACATTCATTCCTCGTACGCGAGCCAACGAGTAGCTGCTTCCCACCGCATGCATTCGCAATCCGATGCCCGTGTACTTTAACGTTGCACTAGCAATCAGGAGGATCAGGACGGCGATGACCATCAGGGTGTCTCGACCCTGACCCGAGGCGCGCCATGCACGCATCTCACTACTTGCAAAGAAGGACATATTTTTCGGCCCGAGCCATAGCAAAAGACCGTTTTGTAGCAAGAGATATGCTCCGAGGCTCGAAAGCAAGTTCGGCAGCGCTAGAGCATTGTCTTCCGACGCGCTACCATAGAGAATCGTGTGCAGGATAACGCCCCCAAGGGCCACCACGACTATTGTGAGCAAACTCGAATACCACACGTTGATGCCTTGCGCTGCAACAAGCCATTGCGCGAGATAGGCTCCCCACAGCGCCGCCGCAGCGAAACCGAAATCCAGAAATCGCACCGTGCGGTACAGCACCGTGAACGCCAGCCCGGTGAGTGCCGCGACTGCGCCCTGCCAGACTGTATTCCACACGAGAAAGGCGCCCATGGCACTACGCCCCCATGTGTGGCCACTGGTCCTGTGCGACCATGTTGACTGCTAAGATATGCGCATCGTTGCGGAGGCAAAGCATGACTGCAGCAGCAACCGCCGACGGCGGCATGCTGGGCAAAAGAGGTGCATAGTCTCTTCCGAATGATCGTCCAATACGCTGAACTGCCTCTCGCACCGGCGTCGGGTCATACATACCGGTGTCTACGATGCCTGGAGCTACCTCCGAGACATAAATTCGCTCGCCATAAAGTTCTAAAGCAAGGCTCCGCGTCGCGTTGTGTAGGGCAGCCTTAGCGGCGGCGTGGGAAAAACCCAAAGGAAACGGTCGTATCCCACTCATCGACGTCACGACGACAATGCGTGACGGCGCGCATCGCCGTAACGACGGTAACAAACTCTTAACTAGATTTAGCAATGACGTCAATACCGCAGAGGTTTCGGCGATCGGCAATTCCGCTGGAATCTCGTCGACGGGCATGTACGGGTTGTCATCCCGCAATCGATAATCCCCAGCGCTGAGACCAACACAATGGACTAACCCTATTCGCAGGTCGCTACCGATTGCTCCCGTTGCCCATCGTGTTACACTCTCGCTGTCCGTCACGTCGACGCTATAGGTATCGACGCGAGCGTGCTCGAACCGCGCGCGCAGCGCGCGCTGCAAGACCACCAACTTACGCGCCGTGCGCGATAACAGCATCACCGGAAACCCCAACGCAACAGCCTCATACGCTACGGCAGCGCCGATGTTTACTTTCGCTCCCGTCGACGGATCGTACGGGTCAATGTCAATCGTTTCCGTCGATCCTTCGCTCAGTCGATACCCAACACCTGTAATGATCAGGGTCGGCTCCATCATAGACCACCAATCGCGCCCATCCAGGTCGCTCCTCCCTTTGTGGCGGCGAAATCACGGAATAAGCGAGTCATCGTATCGTAAAGCTCCCTTTCCGCCAGCCGTTGGACCAACACACATGTAGCGACGTCTCCAGCCGCCTCGAACGCCAATTCGGCTGTATCTGCGTTCGCCGCATTCGACGAACAAAACACCCCCGCTTCGCCGCGAAGCGTCGCGGTTGGATCGAGTGATTGAATATAGTTTTCAGCCGCCCAGTATGAGCCGTCAGAACCCATGAGCGTTACAAACACTTGGCGCACTGTCGCGTCCAAGGGTGCTGTGAAGGTGGTGTCGTCCGCAAGCTTCAGAAGAGCCTCGCCGATTGCGGGAACCGTCTCCTGTAATAGCGTGTCAAGGAGGTTCGGGCGAGTTTCTATATCATTCATTTGGTTTGCGAGAAATTCCCACACGTCGGGTTTCAAAAGACTGATGAACTGTTCGAATGCAGGCTTAGCCGCGCATTCCAGCTTGAGACGTTCGCATTCCTGTTGCAACTCACGCATTAGCACCAGGAACCAGAGTATGCGACTCTCATGATCGGCCGCGAAACTCTTCACCGCATTACCAACCTGTTCGCGAAGCTGCGCCACCTCTCGGACAACTGTGACCCGCCGGATCGTGATCTTAGCGTGGCTAATTATCCTTCGATAGTCGCGAACAAATGCACGTTCCGCGGCCCGCGGCGCGAACCAGTACACCGGTAGCGTGCGATTGACGCAGTACAGCGAAGCATACCGCCCGGCGAGCGAAGACAACCACGTCAGATAGCCTTCTGTGCTTAATATATAGCGCCGGCGTGTCACTTGCTTCGTATAATCTTTCAACATCGTCGCGATGATCTCGGTTTGGCTATCCATGCCGAGTACAGCGGCGAATTCAATGGACCCATCGATATGCGCGATCCGCATCCATGGTCCGACCGTAGCATTAAGCGCGTTCAACGATAGAGCGAGATTGTCATACTTCTGTAGCAAGTCGCTCGTCGTGCTCAGCAAGGTGTTCATTGTGACTACGATCTGGCCGATTTGTGCTCCTGGTTCCGTCTCTGTCAAGACCTTCGCTACGCCCGAGCCGATTCGCCGTACAAACTGCGAATAAATGAACCCGATGCCACCGGCGACTACCGCGTAGACTACAGGACGAACCAATTCCGGCAGATCGTGGAACACCGCCGCGTGACCAAGCGCCGCCAGTAGCAGGAAACTAATTAGAATTATTAGGATATGGTCGATGTAATGGTTCCAGATATGCAGTATCAGCGTCTTTATTTTCGACCACATATCAGCACCGACACGACGTTCTAATACGGCACGAATTGGCCGTCGCGCACCGTCTTAAGGGTTACCGGCTTATCAATATCGCCGTTTTTGTCAAATGAGGACCTGCCCGTTACACCTGCGTAGTCATGGATCGCGTAGAGTGCCCCAGCCAGGCCGGTGCTCTGAAATCTGTTAATCCGTAGACCCTCTATGAGAAGGTTCGCGGCGTCATACCCCAGTGCCGAGTAGTACGTTGGAGGCTGACGAAATCGATCAGTATATCGATCGATGAACGCCTTCGCAGCTCCAGTCGGCTGTTTTGAATCAAAGGTCCCGTAATAGACATAGAGAATTCCGTTCGCCTGTTTTCCAAGTTTTTCTAGATACGATTTGTTCTCGAAAATTGGCGTCGTATAAATAGGAAGCTGTATCCCCAAGGCGCGTGCTTGCTCGATTACGTTAACCAACTCATCGATACCTACGACAAAAAGAGCGTCCGGATGGGCCTTTACTAAGCGCGCTAACACAGTGCGAAAATCGACCGTGTCCGGTGGGTATGCTTCAGCCGCCACGATCTGACCGCCAGCAGCTACGAATTGCTTTTGGAAGACATTAAAGAGTCCAAGTCCGTAATCATTATTCATGTATAGAGCTGCAATACGGCTGTAACCCAGTGTATTGCGCGCAAGTTGCGCCTGTCTTAGACCACCGACACTATCAGACAACTCGTTTCGAAAGACATATTCGCCTGCCTGTGTGAGATCGGGTGTCGATGCTCCTGGCGACAGAAGAACTACTCGATTTTCATTTGCTATTGGAGCTACGGCCAAAGCTTCACCGCTTGTTAATGGTCCTAAGACTGCAACCACGTGATCAGCGGTCACGAGCTTCGTGAATGCGCCTATCGCATCCTTGGGTTTCGCCAGAGTGTCCTCTGAGATGAGTTTGATTGCGGGTTCGGTTGGACGTTTCTTGCCATTGTACTCGTCAATCGCCAACTGCATCCCGTTCGCGCATGGCTGCCCAATAGTCGCGACGTTGCCGCTCAACGGCATGATTACACCAATACTGATCGATTTCGCCGGAGGAACTTGCCCCTGCTGCGCCTTTGGCTGACGTGAATGGAGGTTGGTCCAAATAATCACACCAGAGGCGATCAAGAGCACAGCAACCGGAATGATTGCCCAACGATGCCGCATGACTCGACTCCTCAAATAAGTTTGATTCGGGATACATCGAAACGAATGGACTTCACGAAGAGGAGTGACGGAAGGGGCGGCTTCCCTACCTCGGCGTAGCCGAAACCAAGAAAAAAGGTCACCGGCACGGTTGGCGGTATCGTCGGCCGATGGCGAACCTGATCGAGCGTCACGAGCAGCAGATCGTCGGGGTCCTCTCGTGTTTCGACCGGCTGGTGCTTCAAGGCACCTTGCCGAGCCTTGGTCAGCAGCACCAATTGCCACCAGCAGTGTATAGGTAAGCGGCCCAGCACCTGATTCGCGGGGGCTTCGCTAATGGGCTGCCTTCTTGAGCGCCCGGCGCGTCTTCTCGATCAAGTCGTGGGGATCGAGGTGAAGGGCCTCACAGATGGCCAGCAGCTCGACGACGTCGATCCGCCTCGTCCCAGTCTCCGTCTTCGCGATGTACGACTGCGGCTTGCCGAGCCGGTGCGATAGCTCGATCTGCCCGATACCGGTCTTCTTCCGTTCGGCCACGAGGATGGCGACGAAGGTGCGGTACTCGGGCGAGAGTCGAGCCGAGTGCCTCTGAGACGGTCGCTTCTTGGCCTTCGTTGTCGCCATGCATCTTTAACCCAACCCAGTCTATACTTTAATGGGTTAGCTGAGTCTGTCGGACAGGGTACACCACCCGTCCCATCAGGTCACGGAAACCCTTACCTTAAAAGCGAATATGAAGAAACCGCTTCGTTACGCCAGAGTGAGCACCCTGAAACAGGTGGTCGATGATGTCTCCATCGAGGCGCAGCGGACGGAGATCACGAGCGTCGCTACCATTGCCAGCGGGCCTGACCTGCTCGATGTGCTGTGCGACGACGGGTTCAGCGGGGCGAAGAACGAAGCAGAACGGTGGGCCGTTGCTGATTTGCTTGGGGCTGTTCGCTCTGGTCAGGTGTCGGTCGTCATTGTCTGCAAGCGCGATCGGCTTGCACGCGATCAGGCGCTCGCAGGTCATATCAAGACGATCATCCTTCGTGCCGGTGCGGAACTGATTTCGGTCGACGAAGCCGGGTTGAATCCCATCACCAAAGCCGTGCTGACGATGGTCGCTGAGGTCGAGCGCCCGTTAGCAGCAATGGTTTTAACTTAAGGCCGGCTCCATTCTTTGAACGTAGGAGTTGCGACGGCGTTTTGATCGAGTGGTGGTGTTGTAGTTGCTCATCTTCCGCTTGACCGCTCGTGGAGAGTGACGATGCGGGCGATGGCGAAGCCGCTCCTCGGCTAGCTCACGTAAGAGTGATCTGAAGAGCTTCTTCTTCCGAGGGAAAAAAAGAAACGTACAGCGGTAGGTATCGGCCCACCGTCCGGAGCGCGTGGACAAACGACAGATCTGTGGCCTCGATCGTCTCCTCCAGCGCCGCCTCGTGCATCAAAGCCCGCACGCCGAAGTGAGCCAAGAGAAGCGCGTAGAAGTCCTGTCGCACCAGCGTCGGAATGCGGCTCCGTAGAACGGCTCTGGCCCCACGGAGGCGAGTCTTCAGTTCTCCCAAGGCAGTTTCGACGGTCCACCGCTTGGGGTAGAGATTGGCCAGTTGGATCGCTGGAGCCTTTCGCGGCTCCAGAATCGAGCAGAGCAGCCGGTACTGCTGACCCTTGCCGCCCAGACGGTACTCGATGAGTCGTGCTTCGATCCCGCCCCGATCTCTGGATCGCGCGTCCGGAGAGGGATAGATCTTGGTCAGGTACGACCCATCCGACAGGCGGCGAAGCTTCGGCAGTGTTAGATCATCGCGAACGCGCCAGAGCAGCTGCGCGCCAGTGGCAAGTGCCTCTTTCCACAGCGAATAGCTGAAGTACGCTCGATCGGCCAGACAGAGCGCATCGGAAGGAAGGGACTTGATTACCTTGTGGGCCAGAGTCACCTCGCCGGTGCGATAACCGGCCATCTCCGCTCCGAACATCACGTGCGTGCCGTTCTCCAGCAGGGTGACGAAGCGAAGTTGGGGAAAGCCTGACTTGCCGCGTGATGCCACAGGTCGCCCGAACGCTCGCTCGTTCTTCCGTGTGTCTGCCACGTCCAGAACGCTTCCATCGAGAACCACCAGACGCCATCGCCGATACCACGCCCCTATGCTGGCCCGCGTTGCCAACGGGCCAACTACGGCGCGATACAGATCCCGGATCGGTTGCCACCCCAGCCGCTTTCTTCCCTGCGTGATCGCAGATGCGCTGCACACCGCCTCGAAGTCATCCTCATCGGCGAGTCGCTTGCGCACCATGATCCGCCGCAGCACGGATCGACACGCCTCGCTCGCGTGTAGCCCCAAAGCGATCACGTAGTACATCAACTCCAGGGTGGGTAGCTTTCGCCGCCGCGTTCCTTCACGACCACTCGCATGCAAAATCGCCTCGATCTGCTGCTGCGGGAAGTACTTACTCAGCGAGCCTAGAGTCACACCAACCGGACGCACTCCCATCTCGTCCCTCCAGTCGGTTCTGCTTGTAGTTATCTTAAAACCATTG
>DATDFB010000240.1:0-20755 GCA_036522835.1 Thermoanaerobaculia bacterium
GATGCCTCCTTCAAGGAATCGGCCCTTCCAACGGCTCACGTAGCTCCGGTTGCACCTCAACTTCGACTGGATCGAGGTGTACGGCTCACCCTCGGCCAAGAGCAGAATCAATCGCGCTCGGCGTGCATCCTCAGCCCGAACTTTCCTGCTCCGAGCCCGGCTCTCCAACTCTTCTCGATCCGACCGCTTGAGTTCCAGCTTTTCCATGCAGTTGAGAACAACACTCTACTGGTCCCAATTGCACGTTTACACTCCACTAGCCATGCATGCTCGCCATCCATTCGACGGGGAACTTGTGAGACGGAGCCCCAATCCGCCGGATCCCCGGGCCCGGGGACGGAGTTTCGAGCGGCACGCGTAATAAGTGCACTTATAGATGCCAGTATTACTGTTTCCCGTACTGCGAACAGTCACTACGAAACAGTCGATTGGGCTGGGTGGATCCAACCCGACTCAATGGCGGACGGGGTTGAACTCCCCTAAAATTGATAGCGTGACGAAGGACGCACCCAACCGGCCGGCCTCGGCCTGCGGACGAGAATACTTCCCGCTCCGGCCGCCGATGCTCGACGATCCGCGGCCGTTCTATGCGCGCGCCCGCCGCGAAGAGCCTGTGTTCTGGAGTGAATCCCTCGGAGTCTGGGTCGTCACCCGGTACGAAGATGTCTGCGCCGTCGCGAGGAACGCGGCGCTCTTCTCGTCCGCCGTTTCGTTCACGTCGTCGCCCGACGCCGATCCTCCTCCTCCCGAGTTACTCGCCGAGCTCATGAAGGGCTTTCCGCCGCTCCTGACCCTCGTGACCAGCGATCCGCCCGCGCACACCTACCAGCGTGCTCTCGTAACCCGGGCCCTCTCGCGCCACCGGCTGACCGCGTTCGAGCCGGTCATCCGCGGGATCGCCGAGGGGCTCGTCGACACGTTTGCTGCGAAGGGTCGAGTGGACCTCGTGAAGGCCTTTTCCGGTGCGTTGCCCGGCTACTTCATCGTCGAGCTGCTCGGCCTCCCGCGAGAGGACTTTGCGCAGATCAATCGCTGGATGAGCGACGGCGCCGAGATCTCCGCAGGACAGAAACCGGAGGCGCAACTCGTCGAGCATGCGCGCGGCGTCGTCGCATACCAGCACTACCTAGCCGCGGCCATCGAGGACAGGCGTGTCATGCCCCGGGACGACGCTCTCTCCGACATCGTCACCGGCGCCGCGGTCCTGGACCCGCCCCTCGGGATACCGGAGCTCGTCAACATCGTCCGACAGGTGAACCTTGCGGGGTACGAAACCACGGCTGGCCTCATCGGGGCGGCAGCACTCGAGCTCGCGCAGAATCCGGAGCTCTTCGCTGCCGCGCGAAGGCAACCGTCCATCATCCCTTCGATCATTGAGGAGACGCTCCGGGTGGCGTCGCCGGTCCACACCATGTACCGCACGGCGACGGAGGACGTCGAGATCGACGGCGCGCACATCCGCAAGGGCGAGAGCGTGCAGATCGTCTACATCTCCGCGAACCACGACGAACAGCGCTTCGAGGAGCCGCTCCGCTTCGACATCGGCCGCACGACGCCGCACCTAGCCTTTGGCGCCGGAATTCACTTCTGCCTCGGCGCCCCGCTTGCGCGCCTCGAAGGCCGTATCGCGCTGGAGGTGCTGACGCAGTCCCTGCCGCACCTGCGACTCGTTCCGGATCAGAAGTTGTCGTATTTCCCCAGCGCCACGGTGCGACGGCTGGAGTCCCTGGAGGTCACGTGGGACGTGCCGTAGCGGGACGCGCCATACGAGCGCATCATCGGCGCGGCGGAAAAGTACCAACGACGAGATTCGTACTGTAAGCGCCCCTTTGACGAATGCACTGCGCCTGACGGGTTTCAGTTCGGAGTTACAGAGACGGGCAGCGCCCCAGCAGGCGCTGCCCGTCCACACACCGAGACCGATTATGGGCACGCCTGAACCGTGGTGGTCACGTCCCCTTGTAGGAACAGTGTCCCTGACGCACCGTTGAACGTCGTACGGAAGTTGAAGTTCAGGACCGTACCGGCCGTCGCCGTGCCGGCAAGGCCACTCGTCCACAACGGAGAGAACGTGTTGATGTCGACGCTCGAGTAGTTCGAGACGAACGTGCGGGTGGTCCGCGGCATGACGCATTCGGTATTGCTGACGAGCGGCTGGCAGTTGCCCGCGGCGAATGCGGGTGAGCTCAGCGTGACGCCCGCCGGATTGCTGGTGAACGTGATCTTCAGGTTCACCGGCAGGTCGATCGGATTGCCGAGCTGGTTCACCGTGATCGTCGCCGGCGTTCCGGTCGTGCAGTCGGACACGAGCTGCCCGTTGCTCCGGCGGAAGACCGGATTCTGCTGGGCGAAGTTGAAGAAGTTGCCCAACTGGACGTCGAGCGCCTGCACGCGATCCATGTCGACCCGCGGCGTGAGACTCAACGGGAGGTTGTCACTTACCGGCAGCAGCTTCACCGACTTGATTTCCGAGCCTGAGAGCTTCACGACCGAGACGTGGTGAACGTCGCCCGCGTTGCGGCTTCCGTTCTTGTGGATGGCGCCCGTCGCTCCTACGGTGAGGTAACGGATGCCGTCGGTCGTGCCATAGTCCTGATTGTAATGGTGATGGCCGGAGATCACCGCCGCCACGCGGTACTGGCGCAGCAGTTCGTGCACGCGCTGCCAGCCGCTCACGTGGTACCACAAGGCCTGATGGATGAAGACGACGATGGCCGTCGCGTTTTTGTTCGCTTCCAGGTCCTGCTGCAGCCACTGGTACTGGTTGTCATAGACCCGCGCGAGGAAGATATTGCCGAAGCGAGGATCGGCGTGCAGGACCTCATGGGAGTACAGGGCGATGAAGTGATAGCCGTCGACGTCAAAGCTGTAATACGGATGCTGGAGCACCGCCGGCACACGCGTCCCGTAGAGCTGTTGAAACAACTGTTCCCGGGAACGGTCGGGCGAATCCTGCTGGAATGCGGGCGGATTCACGTCGTGGTCGCCGGCCGCGATGAACCAGTCCACGGGAAGGGCATCGAGGATCCCCGTGGCCTGCTGCCACTGAGCCTGAACCTCGCTTACGGGCCGGCTGCTCTCGAGCAGATCGCCAACGTGCAGAACGACGTCCAGATTCTGCTGCGACAGCTTGGCGACGCCCTGCTGCAGGACCGCGTACGAAGCCTGCAGGTTCGTGCTAGAGGTCTGATCGCCGATGATGCCGATGGTGATGTCTCGATGGACGAGGTCCTGCGCGCTTGCACATCCGATAAAAGCTTCACTGGCGAGCACGAGTAGCACGCTCCAGAAGACGGTGAAGCCTTGAGCGCGGGCGAAACGAAGTGGGTGACGAGCGAACATGCGATTTCTCCTGTCGGCGTTACGTCGTTGAACGGAATGACTTCTCTGCGGTGTAGCGCGGACTTCTCCCAACGAGAAGACTCGAAATATAGAACGACTGATCTACTGCGCCTGTGCGTAACGAGAAATATAGGTTCGCACCGTCATGCCGTCAAGAGGTATTAATAGACGTCCCGACAAAGGCGGCGCGGGGCTTATGCGCGTGTACAGTCAGCCCTTGAGGCGCAACTCGAGGCCGCTGATCGTCAGCCAAACCGTGTCCGCGGCTGCGGCCAGACGTTGGTTGGCCAGTCCCGCGAGATCGCGAAACCGCCGGCCCGACTCGAACGCCGGCACAATGCCCCAGCCAACCTCGTTCGTGACAACGATGACCGGCGCTTTGCGGACCGCGGCAGCGGCGATGAATGCATCTAATGCCGCTCCAATTTCCATTTTCTCGGCCATTGCATTGGAGACCCACAGCGTGATGCAGTCGACAATGGCAACTGCACCGGGAGAGATTTCCATCGTGCGGGCGAGGTCGAGCGGCTCTTCCACCGTTTGCCAACCGGCGCCGCGCTCTGCGCGATGACGGGTGATGCGCTCGTGCATTTCGTCATCACCCGCTGCAGCGGTGGCGATAAAGAGCTTTTCCTCATATGGTGCCGCCAGGGACAGAGCTTTCCTGCTCTTTCCGCTCCGCACGCCGCCAGTAATGAGGATCAACCGTTCAGCCATACCACTCCTCTGCACCGATTCCGAATGCCCTCTGCAGCACCGCTGGCGCCAAAAGTGCCTCCGGCCTGCCGGTGCAGTCGAGCCGGCCTTCCGCCAGAAGCACGACGGACGACGCGTGCCGTCGTAAGAGCGCGAGGTCGTGCGAGGCGCACAGGATGGTCACTCCCCGTCCATGCAGACGATCGAGCAGCGCTGACAATCGCGCGGCCTGTTTCAGATCGAGAAAGCTCGTCGGCTCATCCAGCAGAAGGATGGGACTCTGCTGCGCAAGCGCGGTGGCGATGAAAACGCGTTGCAGCTCGCCGGCGCTGAGCTGCGTCGCCGGCCGTTCCGCGAGATGCGAGACCTGCGTCTCCTCCATCGCCTCCTCGGCGATCTCCAGGTCCGCGCGCGTTTCCCAGCGCAGGGGCGGCAGATGCGGCGTGCGTCCGAGCAGTACCAGTTGACGCACGGTGAAACCGAACGACAGCGGCACGCGCTGCCAGACGCCGGCGACGAGCCGAGCCAGCTCGCTGCGTGTGTACGAAGCAGCCTCGCGACCGGCAATCCATACAACGCCCGCCGCCGGCGGGAACAGCCGCGCGATGACTTTGAGGAGCGAGGTCTTGCCTGAGCCGTTTGCGCCGACCAGGCCGACGAACGCTCCGCGCTCGGTGCGGAACGAAACGTCCCGCACCACGGGCGTGCCGCCGTACCGCACCGCGACGTCTCGCAGCTCGATCACCGCTCCGGCCTCCGCATGAGCGCCACGAACACCGGCACTCCGATAAACGCTGTCACAACCCCAACCGGCAGTTCGTGTGGGGCGAGGAGCGTCCGCGCGAGCAGGTCGGCCGCCACGCACAGCGCCGCGCCGATGAGCGCGGTCACCGGAATGAGCAGCCGGTGATCGACGCCCACCGCCAGCCGGGCCATGTGCGGCACGACCAGCCCGACGAAGCCGACCGTGCCGGCGATGCTCACCACGACCGCCGTGAGCACGCTGGCCGCGACGAGCAGGATCATCTTCACCAGTTCCACGTTCACGCCCACCTGCGCCGCGAACTGCTCGTCGACGGCGACGGCGTTGAGCTTCCACGACAGCGCATAGACGACCGCGGAGAGCACGAGGACGACCACGCCTGCCGGCAGGAGCGTCGGCCATTCTGCCTCGGCGAAGCTGCCCATGAACCAGAAGAAGAAGGCTTGCAGCTCGTACGGCGACAGCACGCTGAGAACCAAGCTCAGGGCCGCATTCGCGAGCGCAGTGAAGATGACTCCGATCATGATCGCGGCGTTGGTCTCGAACGCCAGCCGCGCGCGTGCAAGCAGCAGCACAATCGCGATCGTCAAGAACGCGCCCACAAACGCGGCGACCGGTGTTGCCAGCGGCGACCGCAAGTGCAGCAGCGCCGCGCCGACGGCGCCAAGCGCCGCGCCGCTCGAAACGCCGAGGGTGTACTCCGAGGCAAGCGGGTTGCGGAGCAGCGCCTGAAAAACGAGACCCGCGATCGCCAGCGCGAACCCGCCGATGCAGGCGCCGGCGAGCCGCGGCAGCCGGATCGTGAAGAGCACCTGCGCCGCCATTGTGCCGGCGTGCGAGCCGAGGAGCGTCTGGACCAGCGTGCTCGGCCTGATCGCATACGGGCCCGTGGCCAGCGACGCCGCCGCCGCGAGCGCGAGCACCGCGGCGGCCATGAACGCAGTCGCCGCCGCGCGCCGCAGGGGAAAGCGGTTCATCAGGGGAGGTCCGCCTTACATTCGCCGCGTGCGAACAGCGTCGGATGAATGGTCCGGGCCAGCAGCGTCAGGCCATGCACGATGCGCTGCGAGGGCCGGTCGATGTTTGTCGAGTCGATCATGTGCACGCGGCGGTTCTTCACTGCGGGAATGGTGGACCAGCGGTTCAGCCAGTTTCGCCACCGCTCCGCGTCAGTCTCCGGACTCATGCTGCTGACGACGATCACCTCCGGTGCGCTGGCCACGATGCTCTCGCTGGTCAGCCGGGGATAGCTCTGCGCCACGTTGGCGGTGATCGAGTCCGCGCCAGCCATCGCCAGCAGCTCGGTGGTGAACGTCCCCTTGCCGGCGCTGACGATGGGCGCGAGCTGATAAGCGAAAAGCACCCGCGGCTTTTTCGCGGTCCGTGTGCGCGCGGCCACGCAGTCTGCGACGCGGGTCATTTCCGCAACGGCGCGGCGCGCCTCGGCAGTGCGTCCGGTGATCGCACCGAGCCTCAGCATCGACTGCTGAATGCCGGCAAAGTCGCGCAGTGTAAGCGTGACGACGCGCAGGCCAGCGCGCTCGAGCCGCCGCAGAGTCGCCGGCGGGTTGCCGTCATCGGTGGCGATGACGAGGTTGGGCTTCAGCGCCACAATCGCCTCGATGTTGAGTTGCACGTAGCTGCCGACCTTCGGGAGAGTCTTCGCTCGCGCTGGCCAGTCGGTGTATTCGGTCACGCCGACGATCGCGTCGCCGAGTCCGAGGCCGGCCACCATTTCGCCGCAGCTCGGTGCGAGCGTCACGATTCGCTTCGGCGCTGTCGCCGCGCCGGCCTGGCCGGCGCCCAGGAGCAGCAGAACGGCGGCGGCCGCGGAGGAACCGCGGCGATAGAGCAGCAGGCCGCTCACGACCGACAGCAATGCCCATCCGATGGCCACGAATCCGATCGCCGCGTTGGCGGCGCTCGATTCGGTGAACTGGAAGGCGTGAAACCAGTAGTACATGGCGCGGATGATCATTCCCTCGCGATCGGACCACGACTGCACGTCGCCGCTCGACGCGGCGATGTGGATGATCCGGCCGTTCGGAAACACGCCGCGCCAGGCCGGCAGCTCGCCATATTTGTACTCATAGCCGCGCGAAGTGATCCGGTCGACGCGCAGCGGCGCGATGCCCTCGTAGCCGGCGAGAAGCGTGCGTGCGGTCGCGGCATCGATGGGCGAGAGCACGCGCCCCGTCGCCGCATCCACGAGCGACGTTCCTTCCGGCGTGCTCACCTGCGCGTACGGCCGCCCGCCGACCTTCATGAGGTTGATGCGCTCGACCGTCCCCGCGACGTTATGCGTCAGCGCAGCCGGCGCGAGCGTCACCGCCCACAGGTCTCCTTCGCTCTTTGGCTTTGGGAACACGTGCAGACCGCCGCGGATCGAGTCGTAGACCATCGCGGCGCCACTGAGGATCCACAATGCGAACAGCAGCGCGCCCGGGATGCACACCCAGTAATGCAGCAGCCGTTTTTGCCGCGCGGTCATGCCGGCTGCCTCATCACACCAACCGCCGCGTACAGCGCGTCCACGTCGAGATGCTCGCGAAAGTGGGCGGCGAGCCGCGCGTAAGGGTCGGGCTGCGGCCGGACGGCACCGGCGTCGAACGGCGGATGGCCGGTCAGCGCGCGGAGGTGATTGAGCACCGCCATCGCGCACGCCGGCTCGTCGAAGAGGCCGTGCACGTACGTTCCGAGAATGCGTCCGTCGTCACGAATCGCGCCGTCTTCCACCACTTCGCCGCTGCCGGTGCGCGTGAGAATGAACAGCGGATCGACGTCCCCGCGGCGGGTCTCGCCGACATGAATCTCGTAGCCGCCGACGGTCGCGTCGCCGAGGCGCCTGGTGTTCGCAAACGAGCCGCGCACCTGGCGCGTGGTCTTTACGGTGGTCATGGATGTTTCGATATCCAGGAGACCGAGACCTTCCGTCGTGCCGGCGGTTTCGACGCCGTACGGATCCTCGATCGTGCGGCCGAGCATCTGCAGGCCGCCGCAGATGCCGATGACCGGCTTGCCGGCGCGCGCGTGCGTCAGCACCGCCGCGGCGACGCCGCGAGCGCGGAGATCTTCGAGATCGCGCATGGTGCTCTTGCTGCCCGGCAGGATCACCACGTCGAGACCGGCGATCTCCGCGGCATTGCGCACATACGAGAGCGAGACCCCGTCGATGCGCGTGAGCGGGTCAAAGTCGGTGAAATTCGAGAGAGACCGCAGCAGCACGACGCCGACCTTCAGCGCGTCCGGGGCGGCGCTGGAGCGGGGGATGACCAGCGTGTCCTCTTCCTCGATCCCGAGATCGCGCAGATTCGGGACGACGCCAAGGCAGGGCTGGCCAGTGCGGTGCTCGAGATACGATACGGCGTCGCCGAGCAGTTTCGGGTCGCCGCGGAAACGGTTGATGACGAAACCGCGAAAGCGCTCGCGCTCGTCCGGCTCCAGCAGCGCGTACGTGCCGACGATCTGCGCGAACACCCCGCCGCGGTCGATGTCCGCGACGAGAATGCACTTCGCATCCGCGTGCTCGGCCATGTTCAGATTGACCATGTCGAGATGTTTGAGGTTAATCTCCACCGGCGAACCGGCGCCTTCAAGGACGATCAGCTCGTGGCGCGCCGCGAGGCGATCGTAGGCTTTACGCACTTCGTGGAAGAGCTCGAGCCGCCGCGCAAACAGTTCCTGCCCGCTGAGCGTGGCCAGGATGCGACCGTGCAGAATCACCTGCGACTCGGTATCGGCGACCGGTTTGAGCAGAATCGGGTTCATGTCCGTGTGAGGCGCGATCCGCGCCGCCGCGGCCTGCACCGCCTGGGCCCTTCCGATCTCCAGGCCGTCAGGGGTGGCGAACGAGTTTAGAGCCATGTTCTGCGCCTTGAAGGGGGCGACATCAATGCCGTCGTCGGAGAAGATCCGGCACAGCGCCGCCGTCGTCACCGACTTGCCGACGTGCGATGCGGTGCCGAGAACCATCAGCGCCGGCGCCTTACCACGCACGCGACCACCTCGCCTTGCCGTGCTCCGGCCCGCGCATCGAGGCGTCGACGCCGGTGCGCACTTCCAGGATCCGGCCGAAGAGCCACAGCAGATCGGAGAGACGGTTCAGATACGCGATCGCTTCCGGCTCGACGTGCTCGGCCTCGGAGAGGCGGATCACCGCGCGCTCCGCTCGCCGGCAAACCGTGCGCGCGACGTCGTACGCGGCGGCGGCGGCATGTTCGCCGGGCAGCGTCCAGTCGCCGACGATTCCTTCGATCGCCTCGATGCGATGGACGTCGCCGGTCAGGCGATCGATCATCTCCGCGGTCACGTCCGGTGCAGTTTTCACGGCCAGGGTGGCGAGCGCGCCGTTGACGACGAAGAGCTCGCGCTGAATCTCTTTCGTCCGCGCGCGGACTTCCCCGTCGTCGCAGATGGAGCGCGCGAAGCCCATCGCCGAGATCAGTTCGTCGACGGTGCCGTACGCTTCCACGCGCAGCGCGCTCTTGGAAATGCGCGTGTTGCCGATCAGACTCGTCTCGCCTCGATCCCCGCGCTTAGTGGCGATGCTCATAGTGACTCCCAGCCTCCGAACGGAACCTCGATCTCAAATGCCTCGGCGATAGAAATGCCGCGCGTGATCGCGAGCGCACAGCGGATCGGTCCTGCGTGCGACACGACAAGCGTTCCGTCGTTGCTCTCGGCGAGCGCCGCTGCGACCCGGGCCTGCACATCGCGGATCGACTCGCCGCCCGGCGGTGTGGCGGTGGTCCATTGCTCGAGATAATCGCGGCCGTCGACTTCGTCCCACCGCTTTCCTTCCCACACGCCGAACGACTGCTCCCGCCAGCGCGGATCGAATGTGCACGTCAGTCGTGTCTTCGCGGCGACCGCCTCCGCCAGAATCCGGCACCGTGAGAGATCGCTGCTGACGATGCGCTGCACGGCGGGAAGCGACGCGACGATTGCGTCGAGCTGCGCCACCGCGCGCGGTGCGAGCGCAACATCGCTCTGGCCAGAGATCACGCGCGGGTCGGCGGTCTCCGGATGGCGCACGACGATCACGGCCACCGCAGCACCTCCAGCGGCGCCTGCAGGCGCGTCCAGACGAGGGCGACGGCGATCACGGCCGTTTCGACGACGACGCTCGTCGCACCCAGCGTGTCGCCGGTGACGCCACCGAGGCGGTGACGCAGGTACATGGCCGCGGCGAGTGTGACGACAATCGTAACGGCAAGGAGTGCAGGAGCCGCCTTGCCAGTCAGCACGGCGGCGATGACGATCGTCATGAGCGCCCCGACGGCAACCGTGCCGCGGCCGAGTGAGCGAGCCACGTTGTCCGCCAAGCCTTTCGCACGCGCGCTCGGCAGCCATGCCATGAGTACTACCCCGCTCCCCCGGCCCAGAGCCGAGGCCACCGGTAGGGCGAGCAGCAACCCGGCGGCGCCGAGTGCGCGAAAGAGGGTGAAGCGCGCGGCGTAGAGCAGGATCAAGGCGACCGCCCCGTACGAGCCGATCCGGCTGTCGTGCATGATCTCGAGCGCACGCGTTTTCGTGGCTCCGCCGCCGAGACCGTCGCACGCGTCGGCCAAGCCGTCTTCGTGCATCGCGCCAGTCAGCACTGCGCCGAAGGCGAGGCCGGCCACGATCGCGGCGTCGAGTCCGACCAGCGGCGTGACGGCCATCGTCACGCCCGCGATGGCCACGCCGACGAGCGCGCCGATCAGCGGAAAGTACGCAACCGCCCCGGCGAGCTCGCGCCCCTCGACTACGCGCCGCGAAAGCTGGATGCGCGTGAGGAACTGCGTAGCAACGATCGCGCTGCGGAGCATCAGTCGCGCTCCGAAACGCCCGCCGAGGAGAAGGTCGCCATCTCCGCGTAGATTCGGCAGGCGGCGTCGAGCAGATGGGACGCGAGCAGCGCACCGGTGCCCTCACCGAGCCGCATACCAATATCGAGGAGCGGCCGTGCGCCGAGGCGTTCGAGCACCATCCCATGCGCGCGCTCGTCCGAGCGGTGGGCGAAGATCAGGAAATCGCGGATCCGCGGGTCGAGGGCCACAGCGATGGCCGCGCCCGCGGTGGCAATGTAGCCATCAACGAGCATGACCACCCGGCTGGCTGCGGCGCCGATGGCGAAGCCCGTGATCGCCGCGATCTCGCAGCCGCCGAGCGACGCCAGGATCTCGAGGGGCTCGCGGCGGGCGCCGTGACGCGCAAGTGCCAGCTCGATCGCCTCGCGTTTTCGCTGCAGGCCGGCATCGTCGACTCCCGTGCCCCGTCCGACAATGTCCGCCGGCTGAAGGTCGTACAGCGCGCAGAAGATCGCCGTCGCGGCGGTCGTGTTGCCGATGCCCATCTCGCCGGCGATGAGGCAGTCCACGCCTCTGCCGGCGTGCTCGCGTGTGATCTCGAGGCCGGCGTCGATGGCGCGCAGACATTCGTCCGCGGTCAGCGCGTCTTCCGCGCAGAGATCGCGCGTGCCTCGGCGGATCTTGCGCGAGACGAGGCCAGGCGCATCCCCGAAGTCGTGATCGACGCCGACATCGACCACCGTCACGCTGGCACCCGCCTGCCGTGCGAGCACGTTCGCCGCCGCACCGCCACGGAGGAAGTTGAGCACCATCTGCAGCGTGACCGCCGCCGGGTAGGCGCTGACGCCGCGCGCGGTGACGCCGTGATCACCCGCAAAGATGGCCAGCGCCTTCTGGTCGACACGCGGCGCGCGTCCCTGGATGGCGGCGAGATGGACGCCGAGCTCCTCCAGCCTTCCGAGGCTGCCCAGCGGTTTGGTGAGAGAGTCGACGTGCCGGCGCGCTGTCTCCGCCGCCTCTGCATCAAGCGGCACGATGGCGTCCAGCGCCGCGCGTAGCGACGGACTAGTCGAAGTGTTCGGTCGCATCAGAACCCGACCTGCAATCCGGCGTAAAACGCGCGTCCCGGAGCGGGGAACGCCAGCACTTCGGTGTACTGACGGTCGAACACGTTTTCGATTCGCGCGGTCGCGCGCAGGTTCGCGCGCAGCCGCCGGGAGGCCGCTGCATCGACCTTCAGGTAGCCGCTGTCATAGCGGTCGGTGAACGTCTCGAAGTCGGTCTCGAACCGGCGGCCGACAATGTTCGCGTTTCCCGACAGCGTCAACGCGTCGGTCGTGTAGGAGAGGGTGACACTTGCGAGATTGCGCGGCCGGCGATACAGCGGCTTACCGGTTTCCTCATCGCGCGTCTGCAGGTGGGTATAGGCGGCGTTGAGGCGCCACGCCGTGCCGAGCGTCGCACCGGCGCTCAGTTCCACGCCGTGGACCGTGGCGCGGTCGATGTTCGCGGCGATGAAGGTGGCCGGGTCGAAGCTGATCAGATCGCGGTACCGCGTCGAAAAGCCGGTGAGCGAGACGGTGGCCTGCCGCGACTGGAAATCAGCGCCGGCTTCGTACGAAGTACTGGTTTCCGGCTTGAGGTCGGGATTGCCATAAAACGGAAAGGCGAGCTCGCCGGTCGAGGGTGCGCGGAAGGCCTGTCCCGCCGCGGCACGCATGCGCCACTGGTCGTTCACGCGATAGGCAGCGGAAAGACGCGGGCTGGTGTGGGAGCCAAAACGGCTGTTCCGGTCAACGCGCGCTCCGGCGGTGAAGAGCAGAGAGCCGGCCTCGATTTTGTCCTGCGCGTAAACGGCCGTCGTGCGGATGGTCTCGTCGAGCACGAGGAGGCCGTCGCTGTCGGCCCGGACGTCTTCGTTCTTGTGCTCGAGGCCGAACAGGATCGTCTGCGGCCCAGCCGTCATCGTGTTCTGAGCCATGAGGCGTCCGAGCTTCGAGTTGTGGGAGGAGGTCTTCGAGAACGCGTCGTCGGGATCCTCGAACGCGTCGCGGCGGTCAGCGTAGCTCGCACGCGCTTCGAGATGCAGCAGCGGCGAGGCGAGCAGGTCGTACTCCGCGCCCGCGATGCTCAGCCGCGAATCGCCTTCGCGGCGTGGCGACGGCGTGATTCCATTGAACGGAATGCCGATGTGCGAGTCGCCGGTGAGTCCGTGGAAGGCGAGCGTCGATCGGGGCTGCAGGTTCCAGAGCACCCGCCCGTTCAGTTGAAGATCGCGGAACTCGTCGTTCGCGAACTGGCCCGCGGTGTCGAAGTGTCCGCCGGCGACGTTCCAGTGGAGCGCGTCCGAGCGGCCGCTGAGCTGCACCGACTCGCGATGCGAGGACATACTGCCGGCTTCCGCGCGCAGCGTGCCATCGACGCCGCCCGCGCCGGTGTGCTCGGCCGCCGTGACGATATTGATGACGCCGGCCATCGCCTGGCTGCCGTACAGCGGCGATTGCGGTCCACGCACGATCTCGATCCGCTCGACGCCGCTGGTCAGCAGCGAGCTGATGTCGACGCCGCCGAAGAACGGGTCGTTGATCTCGACCCCATCGATCAGCACCAGAACCTGCGATGAGCTCGCGCCGCGCATGATCGCGGAGGTCGCGTGCCCGAGCGAGCCGCTCTGCGTGATGGTGACGCCGGCCACGTCGCGCAGGGCTTCGGCGACCGTCGCTGCCTGGGAGCGCCGGAGCTCTTCGGCCGTGATCACGGTCACCGAATCCGTCGCATTTTCGAGCGGCTCAGTGAGACGGTCCGCGGTGACGACGATCGTCTCCCCGGTCACAGGAACCGGCGGTGAAGGGGAGGTTTGTGCGGAGAGTAAAAACGCTGCGAAGAGAAAAGAAAAAAACGTCGCAAAGACGCGAGCCACAAAGCCTCCCTGTTCCACGAAGAGGTTGCTGAAGGCGTTCGGGCTTGAAGTTTTCTGACTTGCGACGTCCTACTCTCCGCGCCGCCCCGAGACGTGATGTGGCTTCGGTGGCGTCGTGCGGATTTCGTTTCGCATACAGTAGCGGGCCTGCGACGGATTCTCACCGTCTTTCCTTGCGAGAGCCGAACGTGAGTTGTGAAAGAGATGAGGAGCGCACACGCGCCCTCTGGAAGGTGAGATTACCATAGGTCAGTTGTCCGGCTCCCGAAAAGCATTCCGCCTGTGCCGCGGCCCGAGCAGCATCGGGTCGGGACCGGCTCAGCCGGCGACGGCGTCGGGTTCCGACAGTTGTTCGACGATCCAGTCCCGAGCCGCTTCGATCATCGACGGCGACGCGTTTTTGACTCCATAGAGCAACTGGTAGATCTCCCGTGAAGCGCGCGGTCCGACGCGGCCATGCGAGCAACGGATGTTATCGACAATGAGGAGCTCACCCGGGCCGATGCGGATTCGCTCCTCGACTGCACGTAAGTCGAGACCGCACGCGCGGTAATACTCGGCCTCGACGGTCTCGGCGTCGCGGCCCTCACTGGACCAGGGGCCGATTGTGGAGTCAACACAGCCGGTCAGCTCATGACGACTCGTCACTGCGTCGAGGAACCTCGCAAAGCAGGCCAAACGAAGCGTGTTGACTGCCTGTGGCTCCACCCACCCATCTCCGAAGCGGTTGACATAATCGATCAGTCGCTTGCGAACGAACGACCGCCCGCCGAATTTTCTCTGTGCGAGCAGCCGAGGTAGAGGAACGACACGTGTCTCCGCAATGGACGGCTGGCTCTCCGGCGGACGAAAGAATGCCAATACAGGGTATATGGACTGCGAACAGCCGGGCACGAGAGGCTGCCCCATGTCGAAGTGCAACGCCTGGAATGTGCGACCGAGGATCTCGTGGGACACAGGAATCAGATCCACCTTCGCGAGTTGTATGTGCCCGCGGAAGGCCGCGTGCAGTGGCACGCGCGCCGGGTCGATGCTTCCGATCAGCCGTTCGATCGCGACGCAGGCCTCATTGAGATTCTGGACGTTCTTCACGAGGACAAATCCACGTTCATCGAACGCGCGGCTCTCAACGTCTGGCGCATGGACGTCTGCGATGCGCGGCGATTCGTCGAACAGCGGGTTCTGTCCCGTGGAGAAGAGTGCGGCCTGACTCATCGCGCACCACTTTAGCGCACTGGGTCCAACAGCACATGCTTCCCACCGCGCATTTTGGGTGGAATTGTAGTAAGATTCTTAATTCGCCGTACGACCATTTCAGTGAGCTGTGCGCTCAGTGGGGTCGACGCATGAAGAATGATCGGAACGAATCGCAAATTGCTACGAGTTTGGAGTATGTCGCGTCCGCGGTACGCGTCGTACAGCGGCACGAGCTCGTCAGGCCACAGGTTCAGGCACTGAAGCAATTGCTGGATCTCGTCAGCGGTCGTATCCCGACGGAGGATCTGGCTGCGATCGATCCACGCGCCGCGCTCACGCGTCGCTACCTTCTCACGATCGGCCGGCGCGCACACGGATATTCCATAAGCGAAGTACGGATCTCCGCGGATGAGGTGCCCTCTTCCCCGCGGACGGGGCGGGACGCCCTCGGCGATCGTCTCGTGCTGCTATTCATCAGGTTGGCAGGCGAAGAACGGGGACGCGCGATCGGCGCCGCCGTGGCCAGGCTCCTCGAGGATGCGCCGCGGATTAGTGATCGGCGTTACGCATCGCTCGGAGCAGGATTCGAGAATCGGCTCGACATGCGATGGGCCTTGCGAGCAGACCTGATGTCATCGAACCTCGTCCTGCTGGAAGCATTCGAACGTCATCGGCTGTGGGCGATGCAGGACCCGGTTGGAGCGAGGCGGCAGATCGAGGCCGATCTCGGCGTGTCGATTCCGTCCGTGTGGTTCCAGGCTGAGCGCTTCGCTGCAACGCTGGGGTTTGTGAGAAGCCAGGACAAGACAGTCGACGGTGATATCCGATGGCTGGTCGACCGCGATCCGGATCATGGGTTCATCCTCCGCCATCTCGGCTGGACCGGCTACTGGATGCTCGGCAGCATCACCGATGCGCATTTGATCCCCTCCCCTCTGCGTTCGCAGTCCGATGAGGACTTTCATAGCGTATACGCCGAGGACAAACTGCGCGCGTATGTGCCGATCGATCTCTCCGCAAGAGGCCGGGTGACCGAGCCGGCCACGCTGCATCTCGGTCCACAGATTCGACTCGTCTCGGTTCTCGAGGGACGGCGCCGCCTTGTCGGGCATATTGCGAGCGATGCCGATGCGTCCGATCTGCTGAAGTTTGTCCAGCAGGTCGTTCGGGTCGCCAACGGGTGCGCGGTACGGATATGCCCATCGGGCGAGTCAAGCGAGCACCCGCTTGCTGATGTACTCAAGAAGGCTGTCGCACTCGGGCGGCGCCACGCCGCTCGAACGGTGCGGCTCGTGTATGTGCTCGCCGACTCATCTCACCCTCTCGAAGGTGTGCCGGACGTAGGCGCGTCATTTGTCCGCGATGCGCTCGAAAAGGCGGAGATGGACGCTGAGGTCGTCCACCTTCCTCCCGCGGAGTTCGACGACCGCATTTCCGAGCTTCTCGGGGCCGACATCGTGGGGATCGGCGTGTACATTCACAACCGCGATCATGTGGCCTACCTCACGCGGCGCTTGCGGACGCTCGGCTACGACGGACTGATCCTGCTCGGCGGACCGGAGGCGCGCGATATCGAGCGCGTCATGTGGCACGTTCCGGGTTGGAACGCGATCATCGCGGGCGACGCTGAGCATGTAGTGGTCAAGGTCATTGAAGCGCTGGACCTCCTGGATCAAGGGCTGACGGCGGAGGCACTCCAGGCCGCGAACAGGCTTCGTGGCGTCGTGCTCCGGCGGCGCGATGGCCTTGTCCTCCTTTGCGACGCGGCGTCGCGGAACCACACCAACAAGATCGAATGCCCCCTTCCGTACAACTGCGCAGCGCCAGCCGCCAGGCTTATGATGAACTTCACGCGCGGCTGCCCCTATGAGTGCTCATTCTGCCCGAACCATCAGGGCCGTCGGCATGTCGCAGGGTCGCCGGATACCTTGTGGCTCTTCACGGTTCGGGCGCTCGCTGATTCGATGGAGTTGCCCGACGACGTCGATGCAGACGTTCGACAGAGAGCCGCGGAGTTGCTCGGCCTCGACGCCCGTACTCCGCTTCCCGTTCTTCTGGAGCTGTGTTGGCGGCGTTCTTTGGGAGCGATGGAGCTGGCATATCTCTATGAACCGCTCCGGGAGGCGACCCATCCCGCCATTCGCGAGTCGCCGGCGCTCATCCATGACTCGCTCGACACAGACCTCGATCTGCGGGAGGCCTGGATGCCGGAGGAGCCGATCGTATCCACTTGGCTTGCACGAAAACTCTGGCTCGACGCCAAAGCCGGCGTGTTTGCGTCAATGCTCTATCGCGCAAGGAGCATTGGTCAGCCACCGGCCGCACCGAATGAGCCGTTCGTCATTCAGACCTCGGAGGACAATACACTGGCGAACAAACGCAAGATTCTCGAGTACCTCGCGCGCGGCACACAACTCGGTCTACGCGGACCGTTTTTCCGTTTCGACCCAGGTCAGAATACTGTCAAAGACCTCCTCGATACGAGCGGCAAGCCGGATATGGGGCTCATCCAGGCGCTGGCCCAGGCAGGAGAATTCCGGATCGCGCTCGGTGTGGATGGGACGTCAAACGCGATTTTGCGACAGAACCTCAAGCCAGGCTACAAGGTCTGTCATGTACTTGCGGTCAACAAGGTGTTGCGGGAGTACGGGGCGACCGTCGAGAACAACTACATCCTCTTGACGCCAGAGTCGTCTCTCCTCGATGCCGTCGAGTCGTTTCTCTTGTTCATTCTCACGCCCGTGCCCTGGCGCTACTACGGAGAGGACGCCATCAATCTTCGCGTAATCGCGGAGGAGACCACGCGTGCGACAGACGAAAGCATCCTGCACGATCCGAAGAGGACCGGGTGGGATGTGCCGCTTCGTGATCCAGAGCTTGCGACATTCGTCGAGCGGTTCGGCTTTTCCTCTCGAATGTCGCAAGCAGCCTTCATCGAGTGTGTGTGGCGGGCCATCAGCGAACAGCCGGCGGCGGGACTCCTGGAGATGGTGGTTCAGCGGTGGTCGCGCAACCTCGACGACGATCCGGAGCTTACTGCCCTGGGTTCGCTGCTAGTCGAGGCGCGTCAGACGCTCCAAAATCATTGGGAGACAGCTTTCCGGGCCGTGGCAAAGTACGTGAAAGCGCACGCCATCGATGAACGAGGGACCATCGCGACTTTCGCCGACCTGATGGCCCTCCCCGCATCTCACCGCGCCGACGCTATCCGCAAGCTTTAGACTGTGACTGGAGTCATCTATGTGCCGTCGGGCTACGGGATGGAGAACTCCACGCGACCGTCGGGCAACAGCGCAACGAATCCACCGGGTTTGCGCTAAGCAGGGCTGCGCGAAGTTGTGGCCGCATCAGTAGGAACAGAATCACCGCTGCAGACCTACCGACGGTAGCAGGCGGCGGAGCGAGGCGGCGCGCGGCGCGGTTCATGCCTCATCGCTGCGATTTACGGTCAGATCCGTCTCGGACCGATGGCGGACACAGCCATCGGTCGCCGACAGTCACAAATCGTCGCGGACGTGCGCCGTGTTCGGCAGGCGCTCGCTTCCCCATCCGTACGGATGCCACTCGGCGTCCTCCGCATAAGAGGCCGGAGGCTCGACGGTGTGCCATAGGCCGGCCTCGTTGCGGTTCGCGAACTCGATGTCGTAATAATTGATCCACGAGATGTAGCGGCCTTCCGAGCGTCCGGTGTCTGCTCGACGAAGATCCACGCATTTTCGGCTGGTCCGTCGCGGTGATGCTGCACGATGCGCACGACGTCGCCGGCGTTCTTCGCGCCGGCAATGCCGCTCCGTTGCCCCCATAATTCGCCGCGGATCTGCATCATTTCTCCTTAGAACGGTCCAATCGACGGCGTGACCGGCAGGTTAAAGAACGTGTGATAGCGGCTCGCATCGTCCGAAAGGAGAATGACTACGTCGTACGGCTCGATCTCTTCGTTGCGCGGCTCGATCCATGTGGCCCGGAAGTGCTGGTCGCAACGAAGGCCGAGGCCGACTGCGGCCAGCAGCTCGTCGCGCGCGTAGCGGCGCACTTTACGCTCCTGCAGATCGCTGTGCGGAAGCCGGAGAAGCGGTAGCCCTTCTTCACTTTGCGCCCCGTGTTCGCATACAACTTTGTCGCTTTCTCCCCCACCTCATCGTTGTGCACCCAGTGCACGTCCTCACCACCGATCTTGCGGCTAACTCCCTCGGCGCCGCGTCCCCGAGCGACAAATACCGGATTGCAGTCGACGCGGTGCTCCACCTTGACCATCATAGCTACCTCCAGAGCAGCGGCGCCGATGCCGCGGAACGACTGCGCCGGAATCTCGAATCCGTAACGGATATGCATGTGATACAGGTGATCGTGAAGGTGCTCGTTGATTCTCTCATGCTGTGTGTGGGACGCGATCAGCACGTCCGCCTCTAGGTTGAAGATTCCATCGAGCACGGGCAGCCGCGGTCGAATTACAAATCGAGATTCTTCATCGCGTGTCCAGCGTTCTTCCTTTTGTTCTGTCATAGCTTGACCCCTCCCTTACTTTCGGAGTTGCAGCAAGCCAGAATTTGCTACCCTTGGCTCCAGCTACAAATAACTAGAATCTACCACCTTGGAGAGACGGGATCATCTCGACGTGGCGTTCCGAGCCTCATGAACCGGCGAACACTACGAAGATCGTGCGTCGTGACGTTGTCATGGAACCATCTCGATCACACAGTGACGAAGCGGCGGAATCCGTTCATCGCGATCTGTGCGCGGAAAGGCGAAAAGACGCATGCGGCGATCTGAACGGACCAATGCGCGGCGTCTAGATGTCGTGTCTCATGACGTTGTTCAGAGCTAACCGAGAGATCGGTGGCTGACCGTTGAGTGCCGAGTGCATGCGATGGTGATTGAGAAGTGCAGATATGGGCCGAGCAGCTTCTGTCGTTGGGCGGAGCTGCGGAACGGATAACGATAGGCCCACTCACGTAGAAGTGTCTGCACCAGACGTTCGGCCTTGCCGTTGGTTTTAGGAGTGTACGGTTTGGTGCGGAGGTGCCGAATCGCCTGTTCAGCACAAGCAGCGGCGAACAGGTGCGATCGATAGCAGGTGCCGTTGTCGGTCAGCACACGTTCGACTTTGACTCCCCGCATGGCGAACCAGGCTACGGCACGACGAAAGAACGCCGCTGCCGTTGCTCCGCACTCGTCGGGGAGGATCTTCCACGCCACTCGAGAATGATCATCGATACAAACGTGTGCGAAGTCGTAGCCGATCCCGCGCTTCATCCCTCGACGGCACCCCGTAATGCGATGGCCGATGCCGTCGATCCGTACCAGTTTCTTGGTGTCCAGATGCAGTAATCCGCCAGGTCGGTTGTATTCGTAAGGAACCACTGGCCGCGGCGGAGCGTCGAGAGCTCGCAGGCGTGACAATCCCGCCGCTTTGATAACGCGCGCCATCGTAGCTCTACTGCGACGCACTTTCGAGGCGATCTTGCGGCAGGTCAGCCTCGCTCGACGGAGCTGCAAGATCCGCCGTCGCGTGCGTGCGCCGGTCCCGCGGGACCGGCGCGGCCGTGACGAGCGGTCTTGCAGCGACTCGAGCCCTCCCTCTCTGAATCGGGCAATCCACTTCCACCCGGTCCGTTCGCTCACGCCCGCCGCATCACTTGCTTGGCCCACGCTCCACCCGTCTTCGAGAACTCGCCGGACCAGCAGGGCTCGACTCTGTGGCGTAAGTCGAGCATTCTTGTGAATGTCCACCTGGGCCTCCTTCGACGATCTGCTTGTTGACACTCTCAGATTCGCCGAAGTCGCCCGGGTGGGCAACTCCTACCTCTGAACAACGTGTTGAGACGTCACAGCTAGCGCGTGTCTAATTGCAATGGCCTTAAGTTAAGCGGATGCGGCGGGGTTTTGGATCGAGAACGGCTTTGGCGCGACGAGTGATTGTGGTGACGATGTGATAGCCGCTCATCTTGCGCTTGACGCCACGTGGGTAGTGTCGGCCTGGTCGGGAACGTACTCGTTCCTCCAGGGTCTCCGATCGGAGCAACTGAGTCACGTAGCTACGCTCCG
>DATDFB010000241.1:0-8605 GCA_036522835.1 Thermoanaerobaculia bacterium
GCTCTGACAGCGGCGGCATGGCCGCCGCACTCCAGATGAGCGCCGCGACAACGAGCGGGCGGAATCATCGCCGAATCATCTGCGAGAGCATCTTCAACGCTAGGCGTTCTTACGCCGCTGATGACGACGCCGGCCACGCAGTTCGTCCAAGTCGATATCGAACTTGATTTTCCCCTGAAGGGCCTTGAGTTTCTCGTAGAAACGGCGGTTCCGCGCCCGTGCTTCTTCGACCGTCTCCCCTGGGCGGGTCCGTACCGGCTTGGACTCGGGCGGCTCAGCCGGGAGGTCTGTAGTTGCGCTGCGCGTTGCCATAATGTCAATACTAACGGATTACTGCGCCACCACATACGTCGGATCCGCCGTCTGCTGGTCGATCACCGAGCCGTACGCCGTCACCTTGCCGCTGCCGCCGATCACCTTCACCGTCACGCGTGTGTTGTAGAGCGTGCCGAGGCCGAACGAGTCGAGCGAGAACTGCCGGAACTCGTTCGGGGCTAGCGTGATCGTGGCCGACGCGGCGATCTTAGAGTCGGAGGGAATCGCCGTCACCAGCACCGTCGTCTCCTGGCCGCTCGTCTCCGTCACGCCGACGTTCGTGCGGAAGCGCGTCGACGACTCCAGCTGCAGGATCTGCAGCGTACGCTCGCCCAAGCCCACCGACTCCTGCGGCGAGACGCCGGGGATGAACTGCCCGTAGGTGCCGCTCGTGGTCTGGTTGTACGTGCGCGCCGTGGCCACCAGGCTCGAGGCCGCATCGGTCGTGATCACGACCGACCCGCCGCTGTTCGTCAGGCCGAACAGCGTCTGCATGGCGTTGTCGATGGCGTGGACCTCGCCCGGCTTCAGCTCGAACGACACCGTCTTGTCCGTGCCGGTGTTGCCAGGCTGGGCGACGTAGGCGAGCGTCACGTTCACCGTGTTCGCGCCGCCGTTGAAGAGGCGCATGTCGCTGCGCCAGCTCGCGCCGCCGCCGTTCAGATCGGCGATGCCGGGAACGACGTAGCGGCTCGACGACACCGAGCCCTTGAGCACCGGCAGCACCAGCAGCGGGTCGTTGGTGACGTTGTCGACCGTCGAGGCGTACGCCGTCACCTTGCCGGTCGACGACGTCACTTCCACCTCGAGCCGCCCGTCCTCGAGGGCGATGCCGTTCGCGGCGAGGAAGGCGTTGAGCTGCTTGTGCTCGCCCGGCTGCAGCGAGATCGGGATCGGCGCCGCCACCTCGGTGCCGCTGTTGTCGAACACGTGCACGAGCACGTCGGCTTTCGCTCCCGAGGCTTCGACCACGCCGAAGTTCGTGCGGTAGGCGGCCGACTGCGCCACCTGCTGCAGCGACAGCACACCGCCGCCCTTGGCCAGGAACTGCGCGTACGGAATCGCCGGGATGAACTGCCCGAACGTGCCGGTGGGCGTCGTGTTGTAGGTGCGGCTCGAGGCCACGGTTTGGATCGAGGTCTTCGCCGTCGTGCCGAGGGACGTCGTCGACGACGACGTCGTCAGCGGCCGGATCTCCAGCGTGCCGGTGGCGCCGCCGCCGTCCGCGCCGATGCCGAAGAAGCTGGCCAGAATGTCGTCGAGGGCCATCGTCGCGCCGGGCTCGACCTGGATCTGCGTCGACTGCCCCGAGGCCGTGCCGTCGGTGTTGCTGAGCGTGAAATTGAGGAGGTACTTCATCGATTGCGCGGAGACGTTGCTGATGCGGAGGTCGGACTCGAAGAGCGAGTTGTTCGCGCCAGCGGCGTGGCCGACGGCGGGGACGATCAGCGACTCCGGCAGCGGGCCGTTCTTGCCGGTCGACGTCACCGGGGTGACGAGGCTGACGGACACCGGCACGGCGCCGCCCGAGGTCGCGTTTGCGGACAGGCCGCCTTTGCCGGACGTGCCGTAGGTGACGAGCACGGTCCCGGTATTCGTGCCGAGGGCGAGCGCGGCGGGGTCGAACGTGACGGTGAGCGTGATCCCGTCGGGGCCGATCGTGCCGCTCGGCGGATCGACCGTGATGTACGCCTTGTCGCCGCGCGCGGTGAACGTCGTCGGCGGGTTCTGCCCCGGCAGCACGATCTTCTGCACGATGCCGCCGGTCACGCCGACTTCAGCGGAGGTGTGGCGGTTCGTGTTCGCCGTCGGCGGGAGGACGACCGTGGAGACGATGCGCGAGAAGGCGCTCTTGGAATCGTCGCAGTCGGAGAGCGCGCGGACGCGGTAGTAGAAGCGCGTCGGCGCGGAGACGATGGTGTGCTGGAACGGCGCCGACAACCCGCTGATCTGCTGCGTCGTGGGCGACGAGAAGTCGGCCGCGGTCGACTCCTGGAGCTCGAACGTCGTTGCGTTCGGCTCCGGCGTCCAGCGGACGTTGTACGGCGTCCCGGAGGCCACTTGCGCCGGCGTTTTCGCGCTCGGGCGTGCCGGCGTCGTGCACGCCGGCGCCGACTTGCGGACGACGAACGTTCCCGGCGTCGAGAAGACCGGCGGGCAGACGACGAAGTCGCCTTCGACGAACCAGATCACCACGCCGGCCGGGATGTCGACGTCGAGGTGATCACTGGTCGTGGTGCCGACGGCGCTGGGGCCCGAGCCGTCGAGCGAGACAAAGACTTTGTACTGCGTCGCGCCCGGGACCCGCGTCCAGGCAAAGTGCACCGGCGACGCGATCGGCGTGGCGCCGTCGGGGGGGCTTTGCAGCAGCGGCGCGACGGTACGGTCGCAGCCGGTCGGCGGGGCGATGTTGAACGAGAAATGCCGCGACTCCAGCGGCGGGCAGCCGTTGAAGAGCGCCACGACGAACCACTCGATGTTGCCGGGGGGGAAGCGGTGCTCGAGCGTCGTCTCCGTCGTCTCGCCGATCGCGGTCGTGGCGCCGTCGTTGTGGCTGGCGAAGACGACGTAGCGGACCGCGCCGCTGACCGGCTCCCACGAGAGGTGCACCGGCGGCGTCACGTTCTGCGCGCCGTCGGGCGGGCCGAGGAGCTGCGGCGGCGCGGTGGGGCAGTTCTGGCTCTGGACGATCGTGAACTTGGCCACGTTCGAGCGCGTGCCGGGGCATTCGTCGGAGACCGCCTCGACGACCCAGGAGATCTGCCCGGGCGGGAGAGCCTTCGTGGTCGACGTGTCGCTCGTCTTGTCGATGAGCGCGAACGCGCCGCCGTTGAGCGACGCAAACACCCGGTACTCGTCGGCGTTGGCCACGGCGCTCCAAACGAGCGTCACCGGCGAGGCAACGTTCGTCGCGCCGTCGGCGGGGGAGACGGCCATCGGCGCGTCGCCGCTGCACTTCGACGTGCTGGCGGCGACGGTGAACGTGGAGCGCGCCGAGAGCAGCGGCGCGCAGCCCTCGAAGAACGTCTCGACGTACCAGACGGCCGGACCGTTCGCGATGTCGGCGTGGAGCTTCGTGTCGGTCGAGACGCCGACGTCTGCGAAGGGATCGTTGTTCGACGACACCCAGACGCGGTAGAGCGCCGCGCCGGGCGTCGGATTCCACTCGAAGTCGACGCCTGTCGACGTCAGCGTGGCGTTCGGCGCCGGCGACTTCAGCGTGACCGCCTGGTTGTTGCCGCAGTTCGCGGCGGCGAGCACGGTGATGCGGCGGTCGGCAGAGACGACCGAGCAAGTGCCGAAGACCGCTTCGACGCGCAGGGTGATGTCGCCTGCGGGCAATTTCACCGAGGCGTTGTCGGTGCTGGTGCGGGCCACGAGCGCGTACGGGCCGCCGGCGTACGAGGCCCAGAGGCGGTAGTAGCTCGCGCCGCTGAGCGTCGACCACTGCACGGTCACGGGCGAAGTCACGTTCGCGCTCGCGGCGGGATTGACGAAGACGATGATGCCGCCGTTGCAGTTGTTCGCCGTCGTCGACGGCGGCACGGTGAACGTCGCCGCGGCCGACTTCACGTCGGGACATCCGGGGAAGGAGGCGACGACGGACCAGGTGAACGTCCCGGCGGGGACGACGCGCGTCAGCTCGTGGCCGGTGGTGTCGCCGGCCGCGTCGCTGCCGATGAAGAGCGTGTACTTCGTCGCGCCCGGAACTTCGGTCCATGTGAAGTCGACCGGTGACGACACGCCGGTGGCGCCGTTCGCCGGCGAGAGGAGCTGCGGCGCGGCGTTGTTGCACGACGTGCTCGTCGTGACGGTGAACGACGACGCTGCCGAGAACGTCGACGGGCAGTTGTCGAAGCGCGCCTCCACGAGCCAGTTCACGCTCCCCTGCGGCAGCGAGACGGTGAGCGACGTCGTCGTCGACGTGCCGAGCGAGACGCGCGAGGTCGTCGTGCTGGAGCCAACCGTGGCCAGGACGCGATAGGAGCTCGCCCCTGCGACGGCGCTCCACTGGAACGTCACCGGCGAGGCGACGCTGGCGTTATTCGCCGGCGCAACGAGCGACGGTGATCCCGGATTCGACGGGCAGCCGCTGTTGTCGACGGCGGTGAACGTCGCGTGATTCGACGCCGACGAACAGCTCGGCCCCGACGCCTCCACCCACCACTCGACCTTGCCGCCCGGCACGTTCCCCTCGTACTTCGAGTCCGTCGTGACGGCGAGGAGCGTCGCGGAGCCGCCGTTGAACGCGGCGAAGAGGCGGTACGACGTGGCGCTCTTGACGTCGTCCCAATCGAATTCGACCGGCGAGGCGACGTTCGTCGCACCGTTGGCCGGCGTGACGAGCACGGGCGCGAGGCAGTTCGACGTCGCCACGTTCACGGTGAACGATGATTGCCCCGAAGCGACGGAGGGGCAGACCGTGCCGAAGACCGCGCGGACGAACCAGGTGTAGCCGCCGTTCGCCAGCGACTTCGTGAGCGTGTTGCCGGTGACGACGCCGATCGACGAGAAGGTCGCGCCGCCGTCGGCGGAGAGCTCGACGTCGTACGCGGTGGCGTTGTTGACCGAGGCCCACTGGAAGAGAACCGAGCCGTTCGTGAGCGTGGAGCCGGAGCTCGGCGAGACGAGCGACGGCGCCGCGGTCGGGCAGGAGACGACTTTGAAGCTGTTGACCGAGGACGAGGTCTTGAGCGTCGTGCTGCACGACGGGTAGGCATCGACGGACCAAAAGTACGTGCCGGCGCCGAGGGTGGCGCGGTACGACGTCTGCGAGGCGGGGAGGATCACGTCGTTCGCGTTCGACGGCGGATTCGTCGTGCCGATGTGGAGGACGTACTTGTCGGCGCGGTCGGCCGAGGTCCAGGAAAGAAGCGGCGACGTTGTGGTCGTGTCGTTGTTCGCGGGGGAGGCGAGGTTGAACGAGCCGGGGGCGTTGCACGCGGGGGCGGCGGTGGTGAAAGTGAAGCAGCTCGCGGCGGGGACGCCGTTGCAGGTCGTGCCGGAGCGCTTGGCCACGATCTTCCACTCGTACGTGGTGCCGGCGGCGAGCGGCGGCGGGTTGAAGCTCGTGGTCGTCGACGTCGCCGGCGTGGCGGTGCCGGTGCAGCCGCCCTGGCCGACTCGGGAGAGGTAAATGTCGTATTGATCGGCGTCGGCGACGGCGTTCCACGTCAGCGTCGGCTGGACGCTGACGTTGGTCGCGCCGTTCGACGGCGACTGCTGCTGCGGCGCCGTGGTCGGGCAGCCGGCGGTGAAGGACTTCACGGTCGACTCGACATAGCACGACGCATAGATGGCCCGGACGACCCACAGGTGCTTGCCGGCGGCGACGCCCGCGCCGCTGCAACTGGTGTTCGGGGTGAGGCACTCGGGGGGGGTGACGTTGCCGTCGACGATGACTTCATAGCCGCTCGGCGCCGGCGACGCGGCGGTCCAGGAGAAGTTGACGGTCGTGTTCGGCGTCAGATTGACGTTCGACGGCGACTGCGCGACCGGCGCGGTGTTGTTCCCGGTGGCACACGGCTGCGCGAAAAGCGGCGCGGATACACCTCCGGCCATGAACAGCAGGAAGGCGAGACGGCGCATGGGCTTCTCCTCTCGAATGCCGATCAGACGACCAAGTATGCAAATTGTTGACGGAGTTGTGGCGGGGGAGCGTGAGCTGGGTCACGAGAGGCAGGGGACAGGGCACAGGGGACGGGTGACAGGTGAGGAACCACCTGTGCCCCGTTCCCTGTGCCCTGTCCCCTCAAGCGATCGCGCGAAACTCCTCCTCGCTCAACTCGATCGTCGCTGCCAACGCATTCTCTTCCAGATGCTTGACCCGCGACGTTCCTGGAATCGGCAGCATCACCGGCGAGCGCTTCAGTAGCCACGCCAGCGCGATCTGCGCCGGCGTGGCGTGGTGCTTCTTGGCGATGTGCGCGAGCGCGCCGCCCTTGTCCGCGAGCTTGCCGACCTGCAGCGGATACCACGGGATGAAGCCGATGTCGTTCGCTTCGCAGTAGTCGACCACCGTCTCCCACTCGCGGTCGGCGAGGTTGTAGCGGTTCTGCACCGACACGACCTTGAAGTGCTTCCCCGCCCGCTTGATCTCCGCCACACCCACCTCGGATAAGCCGATGTGCCGCACCTTCCCCTCCCGCTGGAACTCCGCGAGCGCGTCGAACTGCTCCTTCTCCGGCACGTTCGGATCGATGCGATGCAGTTGATAGAGGTCGATGCGATCGAGCTTCAGCCGGCGAAGGCTCCCGTCGAGCTCCTCGCGCAGCCGCTCCGGCCGCGCGTTCTCGGCCCACTTGCCCGGGCCGGAGCGGTCGAATCCCCCCTTCGTGGCGATGACGAGCCCCGGCGGATACGGATGCAGCGTCTCGCCGATGAGCTCTTCGCTGACTTGCGGTCCGTACGACTCGGCGGTGTCGATGAGGTTGATCCCCAGCTCCACCGCCCGCCGCAGCACGCGCCGCGCCTCGGCCGGATCCTCCGGCGGCCCCCACACGCCCTTGCCGGTGATGCGCATCGCGCCGAAGCCGAGCCGGTTGACCGGGAGATCGCCGCCGAGATTCATAGGAGTACCTCCGTCGTGACCACGCGTCCGATGCGCGGGAAGATCGTCTTGACCGCGAACTCGTGCGCGCCGGGCGAGAGCCCGCTCATCGCATCCTCGACGAAGACCAGGTTGAAGCCGCGCTCGTAGGCGTCGCGCGCCGTCGACTCCACGCCGAAGTTCGTCGAGATGCCGGTCATCACCAGCGTGCGGATGCCGCGCCGGCGGAGCTGCAGGTCGAGCGCGGTGCCGTAGAACGCGCCCCACTGCCGCTTCATGATCACGACGTCGGACGCCGCGCGATCGAGCTCCGGGACGAGCTCCGAAAAATTCGCGCTCATGGCCGAGCGCGGCGGCACCGCCTCGTCGGCGTCCGGCTTGAGGCGGTCGCGGTCGTCATCGGAGAAGCCGACGTGGACGAGCACGACCGTCGCGCTGCGCTCGCGAAAGCGCTTCGCGAGCTTCGCCGCGTTCGCGACGACGGCGGCGGAGGAGTGCGGCGTGCAGTCGCGCGCGACGACGCCGCGCTGGAGGTCGATGACGATGAGGGCGGTGGTGGCGGGGTCGGTGTTCATCGTTCTTAGGTTCTTAGGTTCTTAGGTTCTTGGTTGTTAGTTCAAATCGTACGCCGCAAACCTAAGAACCTAAGAACTCAAGAACCTAAGAACAACAACCAAGAACCAACAACCAACAACCAAGAACTATGTATCCTGTCCCCACGCCACCATGCCAGTCATTCTCGTCGTCGACGACAGCGAGCTGAATCGCCAGATCGCCGTGGAGCGCCTGGCCGAGCGCGGCTTTGTCGTGGCCGAGGCGGCGGACGGGGCGGCGGCGCTGCGCGAGGTGGAGGCGCGGCGGTACGACCTCGTCCTTCTCGACATCATGATGCCGGGGCTCGACGGCCTCGCCGTCCTGCGCCGCATCCGTGAGCTCTATGCGCTGGCCGAGCTGCCGGTGATCATGGCCACGGCGCGCGGCGACCGCGCCGACGTCGTTGAGGCGCTGCGGAGCGGCGCGAACGACTACGTCGTCAAGCCGCTCGACTTCGCGGTCGTCGGCGCGCGCATCGAGACGCAGTTGGCCATCAAGGCCGCCAACGACACCATGCGCGCCGAGCTATCCGCCGCGAACGCCCGCGCCCAACTGCGCCGCCAGGAGATGCTCGACCGCGGCATCGACATCCTCCACATCTGCCCCAACTGCGGCCGCTGCTACGACCAGCGCACCGCGCGCTGCGAGAGCGACGGCTGGGCGCTCGACGCGCCGCGCCTCCTGCCGTTCCGCGTCCGCGGGCGCTACCGCTTCGTCCGTGCGCTCTCCAGCGGCGGCATGTCGGCGCTCTACGAGGCGCACGACGAGAAGCTCGACCGCGCCGTGGCCGTGAAGCTGATCAAGGCGGAGCACTTCGACGATCCGACGATGCGCGTCCGCTTCGAGCAGGAGGCGCGCGCGGTCGCCCGCATCGACCACCCCGGCGTCGTCTCGATCTACGACTCCGGCGACATCGACGACGGCACGCTCTTCTTCGTGATGGAGCTCCTCCGCGGCATGAACTTGGGACAGGTGCTCCGGCGGCACGGGCCCGGATCGCCGCGGCAGGTCGCGGCGCTGGCGCGTCAGCTCGTCGCGGCCATCGGCGCCGCCCACCGCGCCGGCTTCATCCATCGCGACATCAAGCCCGAGAACATCTATTTGATGGACGCGGAAGACGGCTTCCGGGTCAAGCTCCTCGACTTC
>DATDFB010000242.1:0-16591 GCA_036522835.1 Thermoanaerobaculia bacterium
GACGGGCGCGAAGCTCACGAACGAAGAAGCGTGGGGACGCCGCCGTCTCGCTTATCCCATCCAGAAGTTCAACGAAGGCAACTACCACCTCTTCGTCTTCGAGAGCGAAGGCTCGCTCGCGGAGCTCGACCGGCGGATGAAGAACTCCGACCGGATCCTGCGCCACATGATCGTGCGCACGGACCTCGAGCACAAGCGCGCCGACAAGCTCGCCAAGAAGAACCCGAAGAAGGAGCGCGTCCGCCCCGCGCCGGCGTTTGCGCCGGCCGAGCCGGCTGCACCGGCACCGGCGGCGGAAGAAGCGCCCGCGGCGGAGTAAAGGAGAAACGACATGGCTACGACTGGACCTCGTCGTCAAGGCCCGGGCGGCGGCGCTGCCGCCGGCGGACCGGGACAGCAGGGCGGAAAGAAGAAGTTCTTCTACCGCCGCAAGCGCGTCTGCAAGTTCTGCGTGGAGAAGATCGAGTACATCGACTACAAGGACCTGAAGACGCTGCAGCAGTTCATTCCGGAGCGCGGGAAGATCCTTCCGCGCCGCATCTCCGGCACATGCGCGCTGCACCAGCGCAAGCTGCAGAACGCCATCAAGCGCGCGCGCATCGCCGCGCTGCTGCCGTTCACCGCGGACTGATCTCTCGATGATCGACTCGTCTGTGGAACCGGTGGCGGTGCCGCGGCGGCCGACCGGAAAGCCGGCCGCGCGCAGCTTCGTGATCCACGCCTTGCTGGCGGCGGTAACGCTGGTGACGTCGTTCCAGGTGCTGCTGCCGGCGGTGCTGCTGCACTGCGGCATCCGCCTCGGACGGCGTGCGGCGTGGCTGGCCTTCGCGGCCGGTCTCGCATTTGCCGCGATCTTCACCGCGTTCCAGGTGACGGTGTCGCCGCTGCCGCTCAGCCAGTACACCGATCTGGCGATGGTGGTTCTCGGCCTTGCGCTGCCGGCATTGGCAGTGCTGCCGATGGTCGAGCGCGGCGCGCCGTTCGGCCGCGTGCTGCTCGTGGCGCTCCTCGCCTGCGTCGGCGGACTGCTGCTGACGGAAGTGGGCTCGCGCGCGCTGCTGTCGTTCTCGCCGTACGCGGAGCAGATGGACGCCGCGCGCAAGGCCGGCGCGTCGTTCGCCGATCTCTACGCGAAGATGGGGATGCCGGCGCCGGCGATCAAGAAGTGGATCGACTTCATGATCTTCTGCACGCCCGGGTTTCTGATCATCAACTTCGCGTTCTTCCTGCTGCTCAGCATTCTCCTGTTCGGGCGGCTGCGGGGATGGCGCGCGGCGGTGGAGGGGACGGACGTCTCCCTGGCCACGCCGTATCTGTTCCGCAATCTGGCCTTCCCCGACTGGCTGCTCTTCGCCTTCATCGTCGGCGGCGTGTCGCCGCTGATGAAAGGGGCCGTGCAGCACGTCGGCGCGAACATCCTGACCGTGGTGGTCTTCCTCTACCTGGTGCAGGGGCTGGCGATCTTCCGCTCGCTCCTGGTCACGTTCGGCGCCGGCCTTGGCGCGTCGCTGCTCGCGTACGCGATGCTTGGCGTGCTCACCGCGGTGGGCGGCATCGCGCCGCTGATGCTGAGCATCGCCGGACTGTTCGACTCATTCTTCGATTTCCGACACTTTATGAAGCGAAAGGACGACTCAGATGAAAGTCATTCTGACTGACGAGATCCGCGGCCTTGGCGCGCGCGGCGACATCGTCACCGTCAAGGACGGCTACGCCCGGAACTACCTCTTTCCGAAGAACCTGGCGCGCGAGGCCACGACGGGCAACCTGAAGGGCATCGAGCAGGAGCGCAAGAAGTGGGCGCTGCTCGCGCAGCAGGAGAAGGACGCCGCGGCCAAGGCCGCCGAGGCGGTGAAGGGGACGAAGGTGACGGTGGAGAAGCGCGTTGGCGAGCATGGACAGCTCTTCGGCTCGGTCACGGCCAACGACATCGCCGACGCCCTCGAGGCCAAGGGCCACAAGGTCGACAAGCGCCGCATCGAGCTGGCGCACCCGATCAAGACCCTCGGCACGCACGACGTGGAGATCCGCCTGCACAAGGACGTGACGGCGCACATTCAGGTCGAGGTCGTGCCGGCCGGCGTCGAATCGATCGAAGAGCCGGCCCAGCCCGCGAACGCGTAAGCTAGGCGTCATGCCCGACTTCGTCGACACACCTCCCGCCGGCGCCGACGCCTGGCGGGAGGTGTGGCGGGACGATCGCCGCTACCGCCCCCGCCCGGCACGCTTCGAATGGCTCTTCCGCTTCGTGCGGCGCATCGTCAGCCGCGCGAACGAAGCGGAGGCGGAGCGGCAGAAGAACTTCAACGTCGTTCTGATCGATCTGCTGGCGGACCTCCGCCGCGACATCGCCGCGATGCGCGACGATCTCAAAGCCGACCTGGCGACGGTGCAGAGCGACGTGCGGCGCGCCGACGAGGCGCTCGCGCTCGATCTTGCGAAAGCCCGCGAGCTGATTCCCGTGGCGGCGCGGCGCAACGACGCCTTGATCGCCGCGCTGGATCAGAAAATCGAGTCGGTGGCGGCGCGCCTGCGCGACGCGACGAATCCCTTCCTCGAGCGCGCGCCGGAGCCGGCGCGCAACGACTTCGTTTATCGCCGCCTCGAGGACGGCATGCGCGGCAGCGAGAGCGAAGTGCGCCGGGCCCTCGCGCCGTACATGGAGCTGGCGAAGACGCACGCGCCGCTGCTCGACATCGGCTGCGGCCGCGGCGAGCTGCTCCTGGCCTGCCGCGAGGCCGGCGTCGCCGCGCGCGGCTTCGACACGAACGAACGCTCGATCGCCGACTTGCGCGCGCGCGGCCTCGACGCCACCCTTGCCGGCGTGCCGGAGTGCTTCGCTGAGATTGCGGACGGCGCGGCCGGCAGCGTCGCCGCGCTGCACGTCGTCGAGCACCTCCCGGTCGAGCTCCTGTTCGCCCTCTACCGCGAGGCGGCGCGCGTCCTTCGCCCCGGCGGCCTCTTGATCATCGAGACCCCGAATGCCGAGGCGTTCGCGGTGACGGGATCGGAGTTCTGGCGCGATCCCACCCACCTCGCCCCCCGCCACCCCGCCGCGCTCGTCCTCCTCGGCCGCGAGCACGGCTTCGCCGTGGAGAACGTGCGGGCGGTGCATCCGTTCCCCGACGCGAATCTCTTTCCCGGCGACTCTCCGCTCGTGCAGATGCTGAACGAGCGGTTCTTCGCTGGACAGGATTTGCGGTTGATTCTTCGGAAGTAGGAGCGGCCAGCGTCCGCCCGTCACTCGCCGCCGTAATGGTCGTGATACCGCGGCTCCACGTCGACGACGGTTTCGGCAGGCGGTGGGGGCGGCTCGTGGTGGGGGAGGAAGCCGAGCAGCAAGCCCGTCACCAGGCCGCCGATGTGCGCGAAGTTGTCGATCTGCGGGATCGAGATGCCGATGACGATGTTGACGAAGATCCAGAAGACGAACTGGCCGATGAGCCCGCGCGTCCACGGCTGCCGTCGATAACGCGGCGAGCGATAGATCGAGAAGATGAACGCGCCGAGAACTCCGAAGATCGCGCCGCTGGCGCCGACGGCCACTTCGTCGGTGAGGTGCGCGGCGCTGGCGATCGAGGCGCAGATGCCGCTGACGAAGTAGACGAGCGCGAAGCGGCGCGTGCCGAAGAGCACTTCGTAGAGCGTGCCGAGCTGGTAGAGCGCCCACGAGTTCGCCGCCCAGTGCGTCCAACCGCCGTGGAGGAACATCGCGGCGAGCAATCGCCAGTACTCGTGGCGCTGCAGCGTGCCGGGACGGATCGCCCCGAGATGCATCAATATGACGTTGTTCTCCTGCGCGTGAATCGCCGCCTCGTACAGCCAGATCAGCGTGATGACGGCCAGCAGCGCGATGGTGAGCGGCGCGCGGCGCTTCATCGACCCCTCTCCAGCACCGCGGAAACGCGGCGCATGAGAAGGTGCGCGAATCGCGGAAACATCTCTTTCATTCGCATGTACAGCGCGGCAGCGACCGGGACGATGCGACGATAGTGCCCGTCCTCGGCGGCGTCGGCGATCGCACGCGCGACGCGCTCGGGCCGCAGTCCTGGAATCAGCCGCGAAGCGCCCGGCATCTTGCCACGTTCGGCCTGCGCGAAGAACTCCGTCTCCGTCGTGCCGGGGCAGACCAGGGCCACGCGCACGCCGCGGCCGAGCACCTCGTCGCGCAGCGCCTCGGTGAAGCCGATGATGGCGAACTTCGTCGCGCAGTAGCCGCCCATGCGCGCGTAGCCCATGATCCCGGCGATGGAGGCGACGTTCACGATCGTGCCGCTGCCGCGGGCCAGCATCCGCGGCAGCACCGCCTGCGTGCACCAGACCGTGCCGAAGTAGTTCGTCGTCATCATCGCCGCGAGATCGTCCGGCTTCGCGGTCTCGATAGCCTCGAAGACGGCGAAGCCGGCATTGTTCACGAGCACGTCGACGTCGCCGGCGGCGTCGATGAGGCGGCGGCAGTCGTCGCGCGAGGTGACATCGGCAACGACCGCCGTGGCGCGGACCCCCAATGCCTCGCATTCGCGGACGACTGCCTCGAGCTTCTCCCTCCGCCGCGCTGCGAGGACGACGTTCGCCCCGCGGCGGGCCAGCTCGGCCGCGGCGGCGCGCCCGATGCCGCTGGACGCACCGGTCACCACCACGGTCTTGCCGTCGAGTGATCGCGTACTCACGAGCGAGAGGTTACATCATCAATGGAAGCTCCTTCCCTTCAGCGAGACAAAGACTTTCCGCCCGATGATCAGGTGGTCGACCAGTCTCATGTTGGCAAGCGCGAGCGCCTCGGACATCCGATCGGTGAATTCGCGGTCTTCCGCGGAGGGCGTGACATCGCCGGACGGGTGGTTGTGATAGAGCACGACGCCGGTGGCATTTGCATCGAGTGCGAACCGGAGAACGTCGCGCGTGGAAACGACGGCGCGGTCGATCGTGCCGATGTAGATCTCGCGCTCGCGGAGAACGCGGCCGCGGCTATCGAGGAAGACACCGATCAGGTGCTCCTGCACGAAGTCCCGCATCCGCGCCATGGCCTTTTTGGCCAGTAGGGCCGGCTCGTATACGGCCGGCTGTTTGATCTCCGCCGAAGCAGAACGGCGTCCGAGCTCGAACGCCGCGGCGATGCGCGCGGCCTTGGCCAGGCCGACGCCTCTCGTTTTGAGCAGTTGGTCGAGGTCCGTTTTCGCCAGCAGCGGCACGCCGCCGGCTTCCTCCAGCATCTCCATCGCCAAATCGATGGCGTTCTTTCCCTCGGTTCCCGAACCGAGAAGGACGGCCAGGAGGTCCGCGTCCGACATTCGTCCGACGCCATGGTGGTGCATCCGCTCGCGCGGGCGGTCATCGAGCGGAAGATCGGCAATCATCGAATACATCAGAGCGTCTCCAGAATGGCGTCGACCAGCGGCGGCGTGGCGGCGGCCGCGGTCTCGGCGACGGCGTACGTGCAGCGCGAGCTGAGGGCGCTCGCCTGCGGGTTGATCTCGATCGTCATTCCGCCGCAGAGCGCCACGAACCCTGCAGCGGGGTAGACGATGCCCGAGGTGCCGATGATGAGGAGGAGATCGGCGGCGCGGATGACCGCGGCGGCGCGGGCCACGGCGGCTTCCGGCAGCATCTCGCCGAACCAGACCACGTCGGGGCGCAGCAGCGCGCCGCACTGGCAGCGCGGCGGAATGGCTTCGAACGCGTCCGGCGCCGGAAACACGCGATGCTCGCGCACGCAGCGCGCGCGAAAAAGATTGCCGTGCAGCTCGACGACGCCGGCCGATCCGGCGCGCGCGTGCAAGTCGTCGACGTTCTGCGTGACGACGACGGCGGCCGTCAACGCCACGATGGCTCGGTGCGCCGCGTTCGGCTGCGCCGCGCGAATGAGGCCGCGGCGCCACTCGTACCACTCCCACACCAGCGCCGGATCGCGCGCGAACGCTTCCGGCGTCGCCAAATCCTCCGCGCGGAAGTTGCGCCATAAGCCGCCTTCGCCGCGAAACGTCGGGATGCCGCTATCGGCGGAGACGCCCGCGCCGGTGAAGACGACGGCGTTGCGGGGCCGCAGCGCGCGAATCGCCGCCGCGGCCTCCTCGATCGTGCTCACGAGAGAAAGGGTACGGTTGCACTGCGGGAAGTGTGCAAGAAACTACATTGGTTGGAACGGGCGGCGAGTCTCTCGGGTAGACGCGCTTCGGGATTCTCCTATGAGTAGAGCGGCCAACCGCCGGACCCGCTATGTCTGCGGCACATTCGCGTCATTGATCTGGATGAACGCGTCCTTGCGCAGCCGATCGATGTAGGCCTTGTAGTCGCGCTGCCAGGCCTCGTCGCTCACGTCTTTGCGGAGCTTTTCCTTCAGCGTCTCGAACGCCGGCACTTCCGACGGGAGGCGCTGCTCCACCTTGATGATGTGCCAGGCGGACTTCGCCTCGATCGGGCCGATGATCTGGCCGGCCGTGGCGTTGAACACGGCTTTGTCGAGCTCGGGGAGCAGCTCGCCCTTGGCCACTTCGCCGAGGTCGCCGCCTTTGTCTTTCGTCGGCGCTTCGGAGGAGGTCTTGGAGAGGAGCGTGAAGTCGGCGCCGTTGCGGGCCTGTTGGGCCAGCTCTTCGGCGCGCTGGCGCGCGGCGGCGGCCTGCGTCGGGTTGTCGGGACGGAGCACGATGATCTCGCGCAGGTGCGCGCGTTCGGGCAGGCGGTACCGCTCCTTCTCGCGGTCGTAGCGCTCGCGGAGCTCCTTGTCGGTCAGGTCCTCGCGGCCGCGCAGCTCGCGCGAGAACAGCTTATTCGAGAGGATGGTGTCGCGCATGCGCGCTTCCATCTCGGCGCGCGACATGTTCGACTTCTTGAGCGACTCCTCGAACTCCTGGTCGGTCTTGATCCCGTACTGCGCCTTCACGCGCGCGACCGAGTCCTGCACTTCCTCGTTCGTGACGGTGATGTTCAGGCGGTCGGCGCGGTCCTTGAGCAGCAGCTCGGAGACGAGCTCCTCGACCAGCTTCTTCTTGAACTCCGCCTTGCGCGCGGCCTGTTCCGACGGCGGCACGGTCTGCTCGATCTCGTTGAAGCCCTCGGACATGCGCTGCAGGTACTGCGTGCGCGTGATGATGCGGTCGCCGACGCGGATGACGATCGCCTCGAGGAGCTGTGCGGCCGTCGCGGTGCCGGCCACGGCCGCGACCAAAAGTGCGAGTAGTGTTTTCTTCATATCGGCTTCGACGGGAAACCGCCCGCTACGGTTCTTTATTCGTTTTCGTTCTTCGGCAGCGTGCCGGAGTAGCGGAAGGGGAGGCGGCGCGTCAGCACGGCCACGGTGAGCTCGCCGCGGGCCTTTTTGACCGTTTCGGCGATCCGCTCCCGCAGCGCCTCGTCCTTCATCCGTTTCTGAATGCCGAGCGCGGCCGTCTGCAGATCGACCACGCCGGGCGGGCGGCGGTCGTCGACCTTGAAGATGTGATAGCTCGACTCCGTGCGGATGACGGCGCTGACGCCGCCGGGCTTGAGCGCGAAGATCTCGTCCTCGAACATCTTCGGCAGCTCGCCGCGGCTGACGTAGCCGATCTCGCCCCCCTTTTTGGCGTTCGGCGCGAGCGAATGCTCGCTCGACAGCTCCTCGAACGACGCGCCGTTTTTCAACTTCTCGACGATGTCGTTCGCCAGCGCCTCGTCGTGCACGAGGATCTGCTTGACGTGCACTTCCTCGCCGCGGCGGAAGTCGGCGGAGTGCTGTTCGTAGTACGCGCGCACCTCGGCATCCGGCGGCGGCGGGATGTCGGCCAGAAGATCGGCGAGGAGCTTCTGCCGCCGCATCTCGTCGCGCTTCTCGATGACCGTCGATCCCGCCTCCGTGCGCACGGCCGAGGCGATCTTCTCCGCCGGGATCTCGATGCCGTGGCTCGCGGCGTACTCGGAGAGGAGGATCTCTTCGACGTATTGGTCGAGCATCGCGCTCGCGACCTCGGGCGTGACCTGCGCGAGGTCGGCGCCGGCGTTGTGCTCGATGTAGTTTTTGAAGTCGGCCAGCGTGACCATCCGCTCGCCGACGCGCACGATCACGTCGGGCGGCGTGGATGGCTTGCGGTGACAGGCGAGAAGCGCGAGCGCTGCGAAGAGGATCGGTAGGAACCGGCGCACGGAAACGGCCCGGAGTGTAGCATGTGCCGATGCGATTCCCCGGCGAGAGCGACGGCTATCGCTCCGCGCGCAACGAGCTCCTGGAAGCCGAGAAAGACCTCCGCCGCAACGTCGAGCGCGTGGCTGCGATGCGCCGAACGCTGCCGCTCGGCGGCGCGCCGCGCGAAGACTACGTGTTCGACGGCGCGGACGGGCCGGTGCGGCTGTCGGAGCTGTTCGAGGGCGGCAAAGACTCGCTCATCGTCTACAGCTACATGTTCGGGCCGCAGATGGCGCAGCCGTGCGTGAGCTGCACGTCGATCCTCGACGCGCTCGACGGCGAGGCGCCGCACGTCGTGCAGCGCGTCAACTTCGCCGTCGTGGCGAAGTCTCCGATCGAGCGCATCCTCGGGTTCACGAAGCCGCGCGGCTGGCGCAACCTGCGGCTGCTGTCGTCGGCAGGCAACACGTACAACCGCGACTACGGCGCGGAGAACGAGAAGGGCGCGCAGATGCCGATGGCCAACGTCTTTGTGCGCCGCGACGGCAAGGTGCATCACTTCTACGGCACCGAGCTGCTGTTCGAGCCGCCCGAGGCGGGGCAGGACGGCCGGCACGTCGACATGTTCTGGCCGCTCTGGAACCTCTTCGATCTCACGCCCGAGGGGCGGGGGACGGACTGGTATCCGCGCCTGTCCTATTGAGGAGTTCGAGCTCCGGATCGGAGAGAGCTCGTCGATGTTCCGCATTATCATCGTTGAATCATGAGAACGATGGTCGCGGTGGCGCTTCTCCTGGCGGCGCAGGCGTTCGCGCAGGGTGGCGGTCCACTGCCCGACCGCACGCCGCCGCCGCGCTGGCAGCGGTTCGAGACCGGGAGTTTCTCGGTCGATATGCCCGGCCGTCCGATGACCAAAACGGAGACGCTCGAGGCGAAAAACGGGCGTCCGGTGCAGTACACGACGTACACGGTTGATCTCGGCCGCAGCGCGTATTTGACCTCGACCTCGGACTACGATGCGAAGACGGCCATCTCGCTGAATGACGCGATGGACGGCATCCTGAGCTCGTGGAAGAACCCCCGGAACTTGAAGCGGCGGAAAACGACCCTCTACGGCGTGCCCGCGCGGATTGTCGACTTCACGTCCGAGGACTACCGCGTGGTCGTGCGCATGTTTGCCATCGGCAGGCGGCTTTACCAGCTCGCCTTCACGGAGATGCGCGGCGACTTCCGCCCCGCGCACGCCGACCGGTTCATGCGCTCGTTCCGGTTGCGCTGATGCGGACGTCGCGTCCTTCGCGGCGCCAGATCATCGCGCTGATGCGCCATTGGCCGTCGCGCCGGAAGAGCTGAATGCTGTTCACGCCGCGCCCGAGGAACTCGCCGTTGCGGCCGCGGCGGGACTCGTAGGCGCTGAGCACGTGCGCGACGTCCTCGAAGAGACGCGTCTCGCGCCACAGCTCCCCCTCCCAGAAGCTCGTCAGCTCGCCGGAGTCGATCATCCGCTCGAAGTCGGCGCGGTACGAGACGAGGTCGAACTCGAACACGCCGCCGTCGTGCACGCGCACGAGCCGCACGCCGGGCGCGAACATCTCCTTCTGGCGGCTCCAGTGCGGACGTTCGCCGAGCTCGAAGCAGACGGTGTCGTACATCGCGGCGATGAGAGCGTCGAGATCGTTCATGCGGCAATCCTCTTCAGCAGCTCCTCGATCGCGCCGATCACCTCCGGCCCGTGCGCGTGGAGCGGGAACGACAGCACGCCGTTCGGCGTGAACTTCACCTGCGGATCGCCGGCGATGAGCTCGAGGAGCTTGTTCGGATCGACCTTCGCCGACTGCGTCATCTTCATCACGCCGCGGCCGCCCTCGCGCACGATCGAGAGCACGCCGAGCTGCTGCGCGTAGCGCTTGACCTGCACGAAGCGGATGAGGTTCTCGACGTTCTCGGGCAGCGCGCCGAAGCGGTCGCGCATCTCGTTGCGGATGTCGTCGAGGCGCTGATCCGTCGACGCCGAGGCGATCTTCTTGTAGAACACCATGCGCAGATTCTCGTCGCCGACGTAGTCCTTGGGGATGTAGATGTCGACGCCGAGGTTCATCGAGGTCTGCACTTCCTCCTCGATCTTCTCCCCCTTCAGCTCGCGGATCGTCTCCTCGAGCAGCTTCGTGTACATCTCGAAGCCGACCGCGGCGATCTGCCCCGACTGCTCGCCGCCGAGGATGTTGCCGGCGCCGCGGATCTCCAGGTCCTTCGCGGCGATGCGGAAGCCGGCGCCGAGGTCCGAGAACTCCTGGATGGCGGCGAGGCGCTTGCGCGCGTCCGACGTCAGCACGCGGTCGCTCGGTACGAGGAGATAACAGAACGCCAGGCGGTCGCTGCGTCCGACGCGGCCGCGGAGCTGGTAGAGCTGCGAGAGACCGAAGCGCTCGGCGTGATTGATCAGAATCGTGTTGCAGGCCGGGATGTCGATGCCGTTCTCGATGATGGTCGTGGCCAGCAGCACGTCGAACTCGCGATTGATGAAGGCGAGCATGGCCCGCTCCAGCTCGCGCTCGTCCATCTGCCCGTGGCCGACGATCACGCGCAGCCCCGGCACGAGCTTCTCCAGAAACTCCTTCATCGCGTAAATCGACTCGACGCGGTTGTGGACGAAGAAGACCTGCCCGCCGCGGCCGCACTCGAACTCGATCGCCTCGCGGATGAAGTCGTCGCTGAACGGCACGACGTTCGTCTGGATGGCCAGGCGGTCCTTAGGCGGCGTCTCGATCACGGAGATGTCGCGGATGCCGACCATCGACATGTGCAGCGTGCGCGGAATCGGCGTCGCCGACATGGCCACGACGTCGATGGCCTTCTTCAGTTGCTTGAGCCGCTCCTTCTGCCCGACGCCGAAGCGTTGCTCTTCGTCGATGACGAGGAGGCCGAGGTCTTTGAAGGCGATGTCCTTCGAGAGGAGCCGGTGCGTGCCGATGACGACGTCGATCTCGCCCGACTCGAGCTTCTTGACGATCTCCTTCTGCTCTTTCGCCGAGTAGTAGCGCGTGAGGAGCTCGATCGTCACCGGGAACGAGGCGAAGCGGCGCAGGAACGTGCGGTGGTGCTGAAAGGCCAGGATCGTCGTCGGCGCCAGCACCGCCACCTGCTTGCCGTCCATCACCGACTTGAACGCCGCGCGCATCGCCACCTCGGTCTTGCCGTAGCCGACGTCGCCGCAGAGCAGCCGGTCCATCGGCTTGCGCGACTCCATGTCGGCCTTCACGTCCTCGATGGCCGACATCTGGTCCTCGGTCTCGTCGAACTCGAAGGCGTCTTCGAACTCGAACTGCCACGGCGAATCCTTTGAGAAGGCGTGGCCGTGCACCATCTGGCGCGTGGCGTAGAGCTTGAGCAGCTCGTCGGCCATGTCGCGCATCGCTTTCTTGACCGAGGCCTTCGTGCGCGCCCAAGTCGTGCCGCCGAGCTTGTCGAGGCGCGGCTGCGTGTCGGTGCCGCCGGAGTACTTCTGGATGAGGTTCAGCGACTCCATCGGCATCAGCAGCTTGCCGCCGCCGGAGTACTCGATCTCCATCACCTCGCGCTCGGTGGTGCCGAAGGGAATGCGTTGCAGTCCGTGGAAGCGGCCGACGCCGTGGTCGACGTGGACGATGTAGTCGCCGACTTTGAGATCGCGCAGGTCGGTGACGAAGGCCTCGCTCGCGCGCTTCTTGCCGCCGATGCGCGTCGACGTCGGCGGCTCGAAGAGGTCCCATTCGGAGTAGACGGCGAGGTCGACCTCCTCGAATTCGAAGCCGCGCGCCAGCGCGCCGGCGGTGATGACGATTTCGTCGCGCAGCGTCTCGGTGTCGGCGGCGAACGGCACCTCGAACTCGCGCAGCAGCCGCTCCACCTTCTCCCGCCCGCCCTTCGTGGCGCAGAAGAAGAGCTGCTTGCGGCCTTTGTTGTGCCCTTCGGTGAGGTCGTGCGCGAACTCGGTCAAGCGATTCGTGTAGCGGTCGACCGAGGGCGCGTGCACGCGCACTTCCTTCGTCCCCGCGGCGGCGATGTGCACGTCGGCGAACGACAGCGTGGCCGCGCCGACGAAGTTCAGCACGTCGACGCCGGAGGTGGTGATCCGCTCCGGCGCGTACGCGGCGCGGCCTTTCTCCGCCGCGGCGTCGTACTCGTTGCGGAGCAGGGCCTCGAATCGGGCCACGCTCGTCGTGATCTCGTCGGGCTCGACGAGCACGACCGCCCACTCTTGCAGCAGGTCGAGAAACGAGGCCGTCTCGATCGCCGCCGGCAAGTAGTGCTCGATGCCGGGGAACGTGCCGTTCTCGCTGAGCCGCTCGATGCGCTCGGCGACGTCGCGCTTGAACAGCGGATCCATGAAGTCGAGCGAAAGGCGCTTGGCCAGCTTCTGCCGCGTCTCGCGCGTGACCGGGAAGTGCGTCATCGGCAGGACGTTCACCGCGCCCGACGATTCCTCGGAGCGCTGCGTCTCGACGTCGAACCAGCGCAGCGTGTCGATGGTGTCGCCGAAGAGCTCCACGCGAGTCGGCTTCGCGGTGTTCGGGGGGAAGAGGTCGAGGATGCCGCCGCGGAAGGCCAGCTCGCCCGGCTCGCCGACGAGATCGGTGCGCACGAAGCCGTTCTCGACGAGCTGCTCGAGTAGCGCGCGCATGTCGAGCTCGTCGCCTTCGCGCAAACGGACGATGCGGCGCGCGAAGTCGCCGGCGCTCGGCAAGCGCGCGAACAGCGTGCGGACGGGGACGATCAACAGATCGACGCTCTCCTCGACGAGACGGCCGAGGGCGTTGATCTCCTCGCGCATGACGCCGAGCGACGGCGCGACGTCCTGGTACGGCGAGAGCGAGGGCGACGGATATGACGCCACGCAGCGCGGCTCGCGGTGGAAGAGGCGGAGCGCCGACTCGAAGTCGTCGATCGCGGCGTCGCCCGGGACGATGATGGCCAGTCTTTGCCCGAGCTTTTCCTGCAGCGTTGTCAGGAGAAGCGCGCGCGCCTCCACCGACGCGCCGGTGACGGCGACGCGGCCTTGCCAGTCGACGATCGGACTGACGAGAGAGCGGAGCTGGGATGTGATCACGCTGTGAGAGCGGCGGCATGGCCGCCGCACTCCAGATTATGGCGCGAAGTACCCGTTGATCGTCCGCGCCGTCAGCCGCGGCGAGTTCATCACCACCCGCACCTTCCGCCACGCGCCGTGCTTGGCGTAGTCGACCACCTTGTACAGGATCGCGTACTGCGCGCGGAGGTCGCGCTCGATGTCGCCGTACTTCGCCGTGAGATTGCGCTCCGAGGCCGTGACCAGGAAGCCGCCGGTCTCGCTGGCGAGATACGTCAGGCGGTTCACGTCCTGCACTTCCGTCGGCTCGCCGCTGTCGTAGGCGATGACGTAAACCGGGATGCCCGACTCCTTCGTCAGGCGGTCGATCTCGTCGAATGACATGACCGAGGTCGTGTCGGTGCCGTCCGTGAGCACCACGATGGCGCGGCGGTTCTTCTCGTCCTTCATCTCCCGGATCGCGCTGGCGATGGCGTCGTAGAGCGATGTCCGGCCGCCGGCCTTGATCGAGAGGATGGCCTTCTCGATCGCGGCGCGGTCGGCGGTCAGCGCCACCTCGCGGCGCGGCACGTCGCGCACGGAGAAGACCGTGCAGCGGTCGCCGTCCTTGAGCGCGTGCTGCACGAACGCCGTCGCCGCCTTCTCCGCGTTCTGCATCGAGTACGTCATGCTCGCCGAGGCGTCGAGGAGGAGAGCGATCGAGATCGGCTGATCGAACGCCTTGCCGAACTCGAGGATCTCTCCCTTCTTCCCGTTGTCGATGACCGTAAACAGATCGCGGGCGACGTCGGTGCGCGTCGCGCCGCTGTGGTCGACCACCGACACGTACAGCGGCACCGTGCGCACGTCGACCGTCTCCACGTGCACGTCGCCGCCGGGCGTCCAGAAGTCCGCGGCCTCTTCGCCCGACTTCGCCTTCGCCGTCACCTGCACGAACTGCTGAGTGAAGTGCTCGGGCGGAATCGTGAAGCGGTACGGAGGCTCGGTGACGGAGGCGACCTTCTGCCCGCTGTCCCAAACTTCGACGGCGACCACAGGATCGTCGTCGGGCGCGGTGACGTGCGCTTCGAACTGGCGGTTGGCGGCGTCGATGGCGTGGACTTTCACCGTGAGCGGGAGATGGCCCTGATTGATCGTCTGCTGCCAGCGGATCTTCTTCTTGTCCGGACCGACCGCGGTGACGACGATCTTGTGCTGCACGGGCGTCGGGCCAAAGTCGACGGTGACGCGGTACGGCGACGGCAGCGCCTCGGCGATCTTTTCGCCGTCGACGGTGATCGTGACGCGTGCGGCCTCGAAGCCGGGGACGGCAGTGAGGTCGACGAGCCCTTTGAGCTCACCTTCGGGCTGCGCGTCGCGGGTGAGGACGAGCTGAGTGTTCGCCGTTGCGGAAGTTATTGTGATGAAAGTGAAGAGGAGGCCGAGAGCAATATTAATGTTGCGGCTGTTACGAATGACTTGCTGAGTTTTCATAGATCCGCCGGTACTCGAATCGGTTCCGACTTACGGTCTTGACGTAGAGCCGCGTCTCGGCGTACGGAATCGATTCTACGAATAAATCAACGTCATCGACGGGCGTTTGAGCAATCCATTTGCCAACCGCCTCTTCCCCCGCGTTGTACGCCGCGATCGCGGGGACGAGCTTTCCATTCATCCGGGCCAGTTTCTGGGCGAATTCGGCCGTGCCGATGGCGATGTTCGTCGCCGGATCGAAGAGCTGCTCGCGCGACGGCGCGGGCAGCCCTGCCTCGGTGGCAATCGCCCCCGCCTCGGCCGGCATGATCTGCATGATCCCGACGGCGCCGGCGTTCGACACCGTCGACGGCTCGAAGCCGCTTTCCTGCCGCGAGATCGCCGCGATGAGGTATGGATCGAGCTGCCGCTTCTCCGCCTCGGCCTTGATCGAGTCCCAGTAGGCGAGCGGGAAGAGGATCTCCCAGAAGCGATGCGGCACGCCCGAGCCGCCGTGGCGGACGAAGTCGCGGAAGCGGCGCTGCAGGACGTTGTTCGCCGCGAACGGCTGTCCCGCCTGCACGTACATATCGGCGAGCATGAATGCCAGCCCCTGGTTCGTCGGGTACGCCGCCGCGACGCGTTTCATCTCCGCGGTCGCCTCGGGGTACAAGCCGACAGCGGCGAGCTCGCGCACGGCGTCGAGGCGCGGATCGTTCGCCGAGGCGATGAGCGCGTCGATGTTCGGAAAGACGTTGCCGTTCGCCACTTCGGACGGCGCGGCCGGCGCTTCGCCGGCCAGCTCGCGCGCGCGGTAGCTGAAGTAGCCGTACGGGTACTTCCCCTCCAGCTCGTGCCACTTCGCGTCGCGTTTGACGCGGTCGCCGAGGCGGTCGTAGATCTTGCCGGCCCAGAAGAGCGAGTTCGAGAGATAGTCGCCGTCGGGGAAGCGCTGCTGATAGCGGTCGAAGGTCTGCAGCGCGTCGTCGTAGCGCTTGGCGAGAACGTACGTCCATCCGAGGGCCCAGAGGTTCTCGCCGTCGTTGCCGAGATTCCCGTCGTCGATCGCTTCCTGAAGATCGCGCGCGGCCAGGTCGAGGCGCGGCTCGTCGCTCGTGTAGTACTTCGAGCGCAGCACGAGGGCTTCGGCGGATTCTTTCGCATCGCTCTTGATGATTTGAGTGACGCCTTTGAGGAATTCATCGTTCTGCCCGAGGCGCCAGGCGGCGCGCGCGCGCACGAGCTGCAGCGCCGGATCCGTCGGCTGCGGCTCGGCGAGGAGCTCCGTGTAGTGCCGCGAGTGGAAGAGCGCGCGCATCCGCGCCGCGCGATACGCCGCCTGCGTGCTGGCGTTCGGGAAACGCGCGGCGATGCGCTTGAACATGTCGAGAGCCTGATCGTAGCGGTCGCGGCTCGCGAGCTGGTTGGCAATGCGCAGGGAGTCGTCGAAGCTCAGAGCGTCGAGGCAGGGCGCACGCTGTGCGCCCCTACCGGTCGAAACGTCGGCGGTCTCGGTAGGGGCGCACGGCGTGCGCGCTAGAAAGTCGTACGTCTGCTCGGTGAAGCGTCCCTGCGAATACTCGGAGAGGAGGCGCATGCGCACGGCGTTGGCGACATCGGCGCGCGCCTTCGCCAGCTTCACGAGCTCCTCCTCGGTGAACTCATCGATCGGGATCGACGCGGTGTCGGCGTACGCCTCCGGCACGAGCGCGGCCAGGCGGATGCGCGCCGTGACGGCGGCGCTGCTCGCCGGCGTCTGCTGGATGATCGTCCGCAGCGCGGCGATGGCTTCGTCCTTGTTTTGCGTGAGCGATGCGATGCGCAGGCGCAGCCACGGCGCGACAAGCGGGTCGGCATCGGCGGCTTGCGCGAGCGCCTTGACCGCTTCGTCGCCCTTGAGCGCCAGCGCGGCGCGCACTTGCTCACGCGGCGTGGGCGGTGGCACCGGTGCCGGCGGCGGCGTCGTCACGGTAACTGCG
>DATDFB010000243.1:0-12753 GCA_036522835.1 Thermoanaerobaculia bacterium
CCGCGTCGTCCACGCGCCGCGCGGCACGGAGCTCTCCTGCCGCGGATGGCAGCAGGAAGCCGCGCTGCGCATGCTGATGAACAACCTCGACCCCGAGGTCGCCGAGCGGCCGGAGCAGCTCATCGTCTACGGCGGCATCGGGAAAGCGGCGCGCAACTGGGAGTGCTTCGACGCCATCGTGGCCACGCTCCAGCGCCTCGGCAACGATGAGACGCTCCTCGTGCAGTCGGGCAAGCCGGTGGGCGTCTTCAAGACGCACGCGGACGCGCCGCGCGTCCTCATCGCCAACGCGAACCTCGTCCCGAACTGGGCGACATGGGATGAATTCCGAAGACTCGACGCCCTCGGCCTGACGATGTACGGCCAGATGACCGCCGGTTCGTGGATCTACATCGGCACGCAGGGCATCCTCCAAGGCACGTACGAATGCTTCGCCGCGGTCGCGCGGCAGCGCTTCGACAATTCACTCCAAGGAAAGCTCGTCGTCACCGCGGGCCTCGGCGGGATGGGCGGCGCGCAGCCGCTCGCCGCGACGATGAACGAGGGCACCGCGCTCATCGCCGAGGTCGACGAATCGCGCATTCAGCGCCGCCTCGACAAACGCTATCTCGATGAGAAGGCGCCGTCGCTCGACGCCGCCATCGCGCGCGCATTGAGAGCCCGCGACGCCGGTGAGGCCGTGTCGATCGGCGTCGTCGCCAACGCCGTCGATCTCCTCGAAGCGCTCCTCGCGCGCGGCATCGTCCCCGACGTCCTCACCGATCAGACTTCCGCGCACGACGAGCTTCAGGGCTACGTTCCCGCCGGCCTCTCCTACGACGCGGCGCTGGCCATGCGCGAGTCGAGCCCGGAGATGTACGTCGAGCGCAGCTACGAAACGATGGCGCGGCACATGCGCGCCATGATCGAGCTGCAGCGCCGCGGCGCCGTCACGTTCGACTACGGCAACAATCTCCGCGGCCAGGCCCGCGACCACGCCGGCGTCAAGAACGCCTTCGACGTCGGCGGCTTCGTGCCCCTTTTCATCCGCTCGCTCTTCTGTGAAGGCAAAGGGCCGTTCCGCTGGGCCGCGCTCAGTGGCGATCCGTCCGATCTCTTTGCCACCGATGAGGCCATCCTCGAGCTCTTCCCGCACGACGCCCCGCTGCACCGCTGGATCCGCATGGCTCAGAAGCGCGTGGAGTTCCAGGGGCTCCCGGCGCGCATCTGCTGGCTCGGCTACGGCGATCGCCACAAGGCGGGGCTGCTCTTCAACCGCCTCGTCGCGGAGAAGAAGGTGAAGGCGCCGATCGTCATCGGGCGCGACCACCTCGACGCCGGCTCCGTCGCCTCGCCGAATCGCGAGACCGAGGGGATGAAAGATGGCTCGGACGCGATCGCGGACTGGCCGATTCTCAACGCCCTGCTCAACACCGCCGCCGGCGCGACGTGGGTGTCGTTCCACCACGGCGGCGGCGTCGGCATCGGCTACTCGCTGCACGCCGGCATGGTCATCGTCGCCGACGGCAGCGAGGCCGCCGCCGCGCGCCTCGAGCGCGTCCTCACCGTCGATCCCGGCACCGGCGTGATGCGTCACGCCGATGCCGGCTACGACGAGGCCGTGAAGGTCGCCAAGGAGCGCGGCGTCGACCTGCCGATGATTACCGCTTCCGCGCCTCGCGGCTGAAGATTTTCATGTCGATCAGCCTCCGCGGCGTGAGGTTCGTCTCGCCGCGGGCGCGCTGCTCTTCGATGAATTGCGGCGTGACGTGGAAGATGCCGAACTCGCTGAGCTCGTGCGGCGTCAGGTCGTAGCCGAGCCGGCGGTACTCGGCGATGAGCGCGGCGGTGATGTGGCCGATTTTCAGGTCCGTGGCCTGCTTCGGCGTGAGCGACGCGAGGCCCGCGCCCTTCAGCTCGCGCACGTATGCCGGCGTGACGCCGAGAATCCCGAGCTCCGCCATCTGGTGCGCGGAGACGTCGGTGAAGCCGGCGTCGCGCATGGCCTTCACGAACGCGGCGTCGACGCGGCCGACGCGCATGTCGACGAGCTCGCGGAACGCCGGCGTTGCATAGCCGAGTGCGGTGATCTCCTTCACGAAGTTCGCGTCGATGCGGAAGATCGCCAACTCGTCGATCTGCCGCTTCTCGATGGTGTAGCCGAGCGCGCGGAGATCGCGGATCGTCTGCGGGCGGAAATCGTGCAAGGCATAGATCAAGAGCTTCTCGTCGCTGAAACCGCCGCTGTAGCCGAGCGACTCCATCTCGCGCACGAACGCGTCGCTCGGCGTGAAGCGGTAGTTGCCCGCGCCGAGGCCTTTCGAGAAGCGGCCTTCGAAGGCGATCGTGCCGGCGGGCGCGGTGAAGGTGAACGTCACGTTCGCCGCCTCCGCGCCGAGGTCGCTCTTCGTCAGCCCTTGAAGAGCCGAAAAGCGGATGTTGGTACCGATGTTGTTTTGACCTAGGCCGTTGCGCTCCGGCCGCACGAGGTTGACGTAGAGCGCGTCGCCCTCGAGGCGCGCGCTCCAGACGCCGCCGCGCTCGTCGGCGGCGAGGACGGACGATGCGAAGAAGACGAGAGCGAGCAGTAATAGCGGTCGTTTCATGAAGCGAAGTATCTACGAACTCTTTCGTAGAATCAAGCCCGATGAAAGCCGGGTTATGCTTAACGGCTTCCTTGGAGGGTCAGTGAGCACAGAAGCACGCAAAAAAGATTGGGTAAATATCGTTTTCTTCACGCTGACGCCGATCATCGGCGTCGCCGGTACCGCGCTCTACACCGCGCACGCCGGGTTCCACTGGTGGATGCCGGCACTCTTCCTGACGCTCTATGTCTTCGCCGGGATCTCCATCACCGCGGGCTATCACCGCGCCTTCTCGCACACCAGCTACAGCTGCTCGCCGCTCGCGCAGGCGTTTTTCGCCTTCTTCGGTGCGCTGGCCGCGCAGCACTCGATTCTCTGGTGGTCCGCCGGCCATCGCACGCATCACAAGAACGTCGACACCGACTGGGATCCGTACAGCATCAAGCGCGGCTTCTGGTGGGCGCACATCCTCTGGATCTTCTACAAGAGCCCCTCGGACAACTTCGACAACGTTCCCGACCTCTACCGCAATCGCATCGTGATGTGGCAGCACCGCTGGCACCGCCACATCATGATCATCGGCGGCTTCGGCATCCCGACGATCGTCGGCTGGCTCTGCGGCGACTGGATGGCCGGGCTGCTGTGGGGCGGCTTCACGCGTCTGGTCGTGCTGCATCAGACGACGTTCTTCGTCAACTCGCTCGCGCACACGCTCGGCAAGCAGACGTACAACGCCGAGGTGTCGGCGCGGGACAACTGGTTCGTGGCCATCATGACGTTCGGCGAGGGCTACCACAGCTTCCATCACCGCTTTCCGATCGACTTCCGCAACGGCGTGCGCTGGTATCAGTGGGATCCGTGCAAGTGGCTGATCCGCGGCCTGCGGGCGATCGGACTGGCGAACGACCTGCGCGTCGCGCCGCCGCCGCAGATCGAGCAGGCGCGGATGCAGGCGGTGCTGCGCGCGATCGAGCCGAAGCTCGACGTCGCGCCGCCGTCGCTCGTGGAGGAAGTCCGCCGCCGCCTGCGCACGGCCGGCGAGCACATCGAGACGGCGCTCAAGCTGTGGCGCCAGGCGCTCGAGGAGCGCGCGGCGGGGCTGACGTGGCGGAAGACGCGGCGCGCCTCGAAGCAGCACGTGCGGCAGTCGCGGCGGCAGTGGAAAACGGCGGTGCGTCTGGCGCGGCGTCTTCCGCTCGCCGCGTAACGCGCTAGCAATTACAATCGCGCGCTGTCACACCAAATGATCAGCGCGCGCGAAAGTCTCGGGCAATACGAGATCCTCGGCCAGCTCGGCGCCGGCGGCATGGGCGAGGTGTACATCGCCCACGACCCGGTCCTCGGGCGCAAAGTGGCGATCAAGGTCCTCCCCGTCCGCCTCACCGGGGACGCCGAGACGCTCGCCCGCTTCACGCACGAGGCGCGCTCCGCGTCGTCGCTCAATCACCCGAATATCGTCACGATCCACGACATCGACACCGCGAACGGACGGCCGTACATCGTCATGGAGTACATCGACGGCCGCGACCTCCGCAGCTACGTGAATGAAGGACCGCTGACGGCGCGGAAGACGCTCGACGTCGCCGCGCAGGTCGCCGAGGGACTGGCGGCCGCGCACGAGCACGGGATCGTGCATCGCGATCTCAAGCCCGAGAACGTGATGGTGACGAAGGACGGCTTCGTCAAGATCCTCGACTTCGGCTTGGCGAAGATGACGCGGCCGGCGTCGGAGGACGCGGTGACGGCGGAGTTGAATCTTCCCGGCACGACGCCCGGCACGATTCTCGGCACGGTCGGCTACATGTCGCCCGAGCAGGCGCAGGGGAAGCTGCTCGACCCGCGCTCCGACCAGTTCGCCCTCGGCGCGATTCTCTATGAGCTGGCGACCGGGAAGCCGGCGTTCGACGCGCCGAATGCGATCGATACGCTGTCGGCGATCCTCCATGAGGATCCGCCGCCGATTCAGGGGATCAACGCGAAGGCACCCGAGCAGTTCTGCTGGATCGTCGAGCGCCTGCTGGCGAAGAACCCGAACGACCGCTACGCGTCGACGCGCGACGCCGCGCACGAGCTGCGCGCGCTGAGCAACCAGATCGCGGCGAACACGTCGGCCGACAGCCTCTGGTCGATCCGCCAACTCCCCCGCCCCCGCCCGCGCCGGCGCAAGCTGATCCTCGTCGCATCCTCGATCGCGGTGGTGGTGCTGGCGACGCTCGGCTACACGATGCGCCACTTCCTCCCCGGCGCCGACGCGCAGGACAAGAAATATGTAGCGGTGATGCACTTCAAGGACCTCACCGGCGACCCGAACGGCCAGTTCGTGGTGGACGGCATGGCCGAGACGCTGGTCTCGCGCCTGGCGCACTTCCCATCCGTTCAGGTGATGCGCCCCCCCACGGAGGCGTTGAACGCCGCGGATATTCGCAAAGTAGCCCGCGACCTCGGCGCGACGGTGGCGCTGACGGGATCGATGCAACGCAACCGCGACCAATTCCGCGTCAACTTCCGCGTTCTGGACGTGCAGAGCGGCGCGGAAAAGGGCGACCTGATCGACGGACCAATAGAGGACCTCTTTGCGATCGAGGACCGGTTGGCGATGAGCGTCGCCAGCACGCTGCAGCTGGGTGCCCCGATGTTCCACCCAACACCGGCCGATAACACGATCTCGCACCGGCGCTTCCTCGAGGCCTTGGGACATCTGCGAAGGTACGACTCCGAACCCGAGGTGGATGCGGGAATCCAGATCCTGCAGGAGTTGGGGGCCAAGAGCAATTCCGCGTCGGTGCAGGCGGCGCTGGGGCGGGCCTATCTGTATAAATTCCGGATTACGCATGATCCAAAGTGGGCCGTACCCGCCACGGCGGCGTGCGAACGCGCGGTAGCGGCGGATCCACAGAATCCAGACGTGCATCTCACATTGGGTGACCTGCGCTGGCAAACTGGAAAATATGGCGACGCGATCTCTGAATACAAGGCAACATTGGCCCAAGAGGCAAACAATGCAGATGCCTTTCTTGGCCTAGCCGAAACGTACAAGGCTTCAGGCAAAGCAAAGGACGCCGAGGCCGCCTATTCCAAATCGATCGATCTTCAACCAAACTATTGGGGCGGGTACAACAAATTGGGGGCATTCTACGCATCGCAGGGCCGATATGCCGATGCTGCCCGGATGTTCGAGAAGGTCGTGCAGCTCGTTCCTGACAATCTCGTCGGCTACAACAATCTCGGCGCTGTCTACACCCACATGGGCCGCTACGAAGACGCGATCACCGTTTTCTCGCGATCAATTAGGACGAAACCCACAGCTCAGGCGAACATAAGCCTAGGAACCTGCTACTACTATCTCGGCCGCTATTCGGACGCGGCTGCTGCCTATGAAAAGGCAACCGTTCTCGCGCCACACCGTTATCTGCCTTGGGCGAACCTGGCCGATGCATACCGTTGGTCCCCGGGCAGTGAACAGCGCGCCCCCGATGTCTATCAAAAAGCGATCTCTCTGCTGCAGGATGAGCTACGGGTTAATCCGTCCGATCAGATGCTCCGCGGCAAACTGGCAGAATGTTTGGCTAAGCAGGGGAAGAAAGAAGAGGCCCGCACCGAGATAGATCGAGCACTTTCTTCTGATCCGCTAAATGCGACACTGATGTATCGAGCCGCTATCGTCGCGAATAGCCGAGGCGAATCGTCCGCCGCCATCCAATGGCTAAAAAAGGCCATCGAGCATGGTTATTCTCGCAGCGACATAGCCAGCGAACCCGAATTCGCGTTACTTCGCAATACTGATGAGTACAAAAAGGGCATACAATAGCGGCGGTCCATCAAAACTGAGAGGTGGCAAATGCCAGACGTAAGCGTCACTCTGCAAAACAAGAAGATCTCTGTCGACAAGAACCGAGTACAAGCTTCTGTCTCCAAGGGAGAACGAGTTCTCTGGAAGTCTAGCGACGGGCCATTCGAGATCTCCTTCAAATCCGGCTCAGATTGGCCGAATCCGCCGGCAGCTCGCCAGACGAACGGAGTCTGGGAAACTGCGGCGGGCCCGTTCAATCGTCCGAACACAACGCTCCGGTACAACGTCGAGGCTTCTGGCCACGAAACACTCGACCCAGACGTCGACATCATCCCGTAGTAATCGGCGCGAAGCGCTCCCGCGCTTCGCGCCGCTCCCCTTACCGGTTCAGCTTATCCCCCAGCTCGTCGAGCCCTTCGCTGATCTTGCGTCGGGCTTTGCCGAACCCTGCCTCCACGTTGCCACCGATGCGCTGATCTGCGCCCTCATTTTGCAGGTCGATGTCTCCCGTGGTGCGGCCGACCTCTTCCTTGACCGTCCCCACCGCTTCGTCGAGTTTGCCGCGAATTTCGTTCTTGTTTGGTGTTCGCATGGTACTAATAAGTCCAAGAATCATGCCGCTTCGCGTGCTTCTGCTCGCCCTTTTCGTACCGCTCGCGGCTACGGCGCAACAGATTGCGCTGCAGCAGGTTACGGCCGGGCTTTCGTCGCCGCTCGGCATCGCCAACGCCGGCGACTCGCGTCTCTTCATCATCCAGCAGCGCGGCACCATCGTCGTCTGGGACGGCACGCACGTCCTCCCCACCCCCTTCCTCGACATCCACAACCTCGTCTCCTGCTGCAACGAGCGCGGGCTCCTCGGCCTCGCCTTCCATCCGCACTACGCCACCAACGGCCTCTTCTTCATCGACTACACGGCGCCGAACGGCGACGTCACCATCGCCCGCTACTCCGTCTCCGCCGACCCGAATCGCGCCGACTTCGCCAGCGGCGCCGTCCTCCTCAGCATCCCGCACTCCGAATTCGCGAACCACAACGGCGGGCAGTTGCAGTTCGGGCCGGACGGCTACCTCTACATCGGCGTCGGCGACGGCGGCGGCGCGGGAAACCCTTCCAACAGCGCCCAGGACCTCAGCCAGCTCCTCGGCAAGATCCTCCGCATCGACGTCGACCGGCCGCCGTACGCCATCCCCTCGGGCAACCCCTTCGCCTCGCGCGGCGAGATCTGGGCCTACGGCCTGCGCAACCCGTGGCGCTTCTCCTTCGACCGCGAGACCGGCGACCTCTGGATCGGCGAAGTCGGCCAGAACCTCTACGAAGAAGTCGACCTCCAGCCGGCCGCCGGCGCCGGCGGCCGGAACTACGGCTGGCGCATCATGGAAGGCTTCCACTGCTACAACGCCGCGACCTGCTCCTCCGCCGGCCTCACCCCGCCCATCCTCGAATACAGCCACGCCTTCGGCTGCTCCATCACCGGCGGCTATCGCTATCGCGGCGCGCGCTTCCCGCGGCTGCGCGGCGTCTACTTCTACGCCGACTACTGCTCGGGCACGATCTGGGGCGCCACGCAGACGAACGGCGCATGGTCCTCGCACGTTGCGCTGGCGACGAACAAGATCCCCTTCAGCTCCTTCGGCGAAGATGCCGACGGCGAGCTCTATCTCGTCGACCTCGCCGGCACCCTCTGGCAGATCGTCGACCCGGCGCCGATCCCTCCGCGCCGCCGCGCGGCCAGACACTAATCGCGGTGCGCCGACGCCCGCGGCGCCTGCACGAAGGCCCCGTCGGCGAAAACGATGTCGTCCTGGAGCCGGTCGCTCAGCTTCACCCGATCCGCTTCCGGCGGCGCGCCGTCCTTCGGCGGCTCCTTCACTACGATGCGGCGGCTGTCCCAGTCGAAGGCGTTGTCGGAGCCGGCGCTGATGACGCGGTAGTGCTTGCGGTCTTCGGAGACGACGTACGCGAGCTCGTTGCCCCAGCCGTCCTTCATCGGCATGGCCTCGAGATACGTCGGCTCGAGCTCCTTCTGCAGCTCCGCCCACGTCTGCGACGGCGGATAGCGACCGTCGTGATCGACCGCCCACGATTCCGCCGCGGTCGACACCGCGCGCATATCCGCCATCGTCTGCTCCCACGGCAGGCGGGCGCGGCGCTCCTCGTCGACCTGGCGCGCCAGCGCGGCGAACTTCTCGCGGATCTGGGCGCCGGCCGTCTGCATCGCCTCGCGCTCGATCTCCGGCAGAGCCTTGATCATCTGCTGGCCGGTAGGCGTCTTGTAGAACGCCACGAGGTCCGCGAGCTGGGCCTCGGTGAAATACTTCGCGTACAGCGGCTCGTACACGCCGCGCACCCACTCGCCGTAATCGATCTTCTCGCGCACGAGCTGGCGGTAGCGCTCCAGATCCTTCCGGTCATCCTCGGAGCGCCGCTCGTTCGACGCCTTGGTCATCCGCTCCAGCATCGCGTCGAGCAGATAGCGGACGTTCTCGTCGAGGTGCGTGAGGGTGATGAGCTGATCGATCAGCTCCTTCTGCTTCGCCGAGGGATTCGGCTGCGTGGCCAGAGCGGGAAGGGCGGCGAGAATCAGGACGGCGGCGATGGTGCGCATGACATCACCAAGTATGACCGCAATTCCGGCAGCGCCAGTTCGCCGCCACGAGCGCAATCACCGCCGCCGCGGCGACGATGTAGAAGCCGATGAGCGTGGCGTCCTGGGTGTAGGCGATGGCGAAGGCGAAGATCGCGAAGATCCCGAACGCGATCCACTTCTGCCTGCGCACGACCTCGGTCGCGCCGCAGCTCGGGCACGTCTGCGGCGGCTGCCATGGGCCGGCGTCGCTCGGCGCGACGTGCTCCGCGCCGGAGACGCCGGTGAGGCGGTTCAGCACCACGTCGGCCGCGTCGACATCGCGTTCGTCGACTTGCAGCTCCGCGCCGGCGACGGCCGCGGCAATCCCTTCGGCTTCCAGCGCGCGCCGCGCGAAGTCGGCTTCGCCCTCGCTGTGGAATTTGCTGACGGTGATGAGCGCCATCCGGGACAGAATCTTCGCATGCCGCGCCGCTTCGACCGCTTCCTCGACGAGCTCGCGCGCACGGCCGTCTCGGCGCGGGCGTGCAACCAGTACGCGCGGGACGTGCCGGCGAACGCCATCCGGCGGCGCAACCTGCGGCTCTACTTCGAGCAGCTCGACGCCGTCGGGCCGCGGCTGATGCTCGTCGGCGAGGCCGTGAGCTATCGGGGCGGGCGGCTGACCGGCATCGCCTTCGTGAGCGAGTCGCTGATGCTCTGCGGCGTCGGAAACATGCTCGGAGAGCACAACGGCTATCGCCGCGCCACCACGACGCCGCGGCCCTCGACCGAGGCCAGCGCGACGATGGTGTGGGCGACGATCCGCCACATTGAGCCGCTGCCGCTGCTGTGGAATGCCTTCCCCTTCCATCCGCACGTCGAAGGAAATCCGTTCTCCAATCGCCTTCCGACCGCGGCGGAGCTGGCGGCCGGCGCGCGCTTCATCGAGTGGCTGTTGCGGCTCTTCCCGATCGAGCGCGTCGCCGCCATCGGCAACGCCGCCGCCGCGTCGCTCACGCGCCTGGGCGTCGAGCACGTGAAAGTACGGCATCCGTCGCAGGGCGGGAAGCGGAAGTTCGTCGAAGGGATGGCGCGGCTATCGCAACCGGCAAAGGCATGAAGAAAAGCCAGATTCAGGAGATCAAAGAAGGGCTGGCCATGCGGCAGAAGACGTACTCGGGGCGGCTGCAGCCGTTCGGCCCGCCCGCGCCGCTGCCGACGAAAAACGCGGTGAAGCTGTCGACGGTGCCGAGCTCGGCGAAGGAGAAGTTCAACGGCGGACGCGATTAGCCACGAGCTCAACGAAGTCGCCGAGCGTCTGCACTTGCTTGGCTTCTTCGTTCGAAATCGCGATGCCGTAGCGCGATTCCACTTCCGTGATGATCTCGACGGAGCCATCGAGTCGAGCTCGTCGATCTGAAGATCGGCGAAGCGGTCGGCTGGCGGCGCGTGCGTCAGGTCAAGATCCGTCAACTCTGCGAGCTTGCCGACGATGAAGCTCGCGATCTCGGCGCATTCACCAAGTGAAGCTCACTTCCTCGGCCCGAAGTCGAGCACCACGCGCGCGATGTCTTCGGCGAGCTCGGGCCTGCCGATTAAATTCTCGAGGTTCGTCAGAAAGACCACGCCGAAGCGATGCTTTGGCATCATCGCCAGGAATCCACTCGCGCCGGGGCTGGAGCCGCCGTGGTAGACCCAGCGGTCGCCATGCCACTCCTCCGTCTCCACGCCCCAGCCGAGGCCGTACGGAACGTGCTCGCCGGACGGCAACGCCGTCGGCGCGATCATGGCGTCCAGCGTCGACCCCTTCACCAGCCGTTCGCCGAGTAGCGCCTCGATGAACCGGCCGAGATCGACGGCGGTCGTGAGGTAGCCGCCCGCGGGAAGGCGGTTGCTCATGTCGATCGCGGGCGCGTTCTGCATCCTTCCGCCGATGACCGTATATTTCGCGGCGCGCTGCGGAACGATCGCCGCGGGATCGTCGTCGCGCGTCGACGTCATGTTCGCGGGCGCCCACACGCGATCATGCATGTAGGTGAGAAACGGCGTCGCAGCAGCGCCTTCGATCACGCAGCCGAGGACGTCGAAGACGTACGTGCTGTACGAGAACTTCGTGCCGGGCTCGAACAGCAGCGCATCGTCCTTGAACGGCGCCATCGCGGCCGCGACCGACGCGTAATGGACCGTGCTGAATTGCTCCTCCAGGTCGTGCGGACCGCCGTAGTGGCGGATGCCGCTCGTATGCGTCAGGAGGTTCCATGGTGTGATCCGCCACCGCTTGGCAGGGAAGGCGGGACAGGAGTCGCGGATGTCGCCGCGTAGGTCGAGCTTCTTCGCCTCGACGAGCTGCATCGCCGCCGTGGCCGTCATCGTCTTTCCGATCGATGCCGACCGATAGAGCGTCACCGGCGTCGCCGGGACGGAATTCTCGACGTCGGCGAGACCGTATCCCTTCGACCACTGCACGGTGCCGCCGGCAACGATCGCGATCGAGAGGCCCGGGATCTTGTTGAGGGCCATGAACGCCTTGACCAGCCGCTCGACCTCATCGAGCTTGGGCTGCGCGATGCCGGCCGCGTGCAGCGGCACGCAGACGATGACGAGAGCTGCGGCGAGAAGACATCGCACCGCCCTCAGCCCCCGATGTGCGACATCTCCACCTTCGCCGTCGCCGCCGACTCCTCGGAACGGATCTCGGAGTAGCGGTCGTCGCGGCGGCGCCACACGGCCAGAATCGACTCGGCGATCTCCTCGTCGGCCGCGCCGCCGCGGATCATCCGCCGCAGGTCGTGCCCGCTCGACGCGAAGAGGCACGTGAACAGCTCCCCCTCGGCGGTGATGCGCGCGCGCGTGCACGTCCCGCAGAACGGCTGCGTCACCGAGGTGATGATGCCGATCTCGCCGGCGCCGTCGAGGTAGCGCCAGCGCTCGGCCACCTCGCCGAAGTAATTCGCCTGGAGAGGCTCAATCGGCCATTCGCGCGCAATCGTGGCGGCGATCTCGCAGCCGGGCACGACGTCGTCGAGTCGCCAGCCGTTCGTGTTGCCGACGTCCATGTATTCGATGAAGCGGACGATGTGGCCGGTGCCGCGGAAGCGGCGGGCCATGTCGACGACGCTCCGGTCGTTCGTGCCGCGCTTGACGACCATGTCGATCTTGATCGGAAAGAGCTCCGCCTCGGCGGCCGCATCGATGGCGTCGAGCACGCGCCCGACCGGGAAGTCGACGTCGTTCATGGCCTTGAATACGGCGTCGTCGAGCGAATCGAGACTGATGGTGATGCGCCGCAGTCCCGCGTCGCGCAGCGCACGCGCTTTCTGGCGCGTCAGCAGCGATCCATTCGTCGTCAGCGTGAGATCGTCGAGGCCGTTGATGCGCGCGAGCATCTCGATGAGGCGCTCGAGGTCGCGGCGGAGCAGCGGCTCGCCGCCGGTGAGGCGGATCTTCTCGACGCCGGCGGCCTGCACGAAGAGCGCGGCCACGCGGGCGATCTCCTCGAAGGTCAGCAGGTCTTCGCGGCGCGAATAGGCGAAGTCGGGGCCGAAGATCTCCTTCGGCATGCAGTAGACGCAGCGGAAGTTGCAGCGGTCCGTGACGGAGACGCGGAGATCCCGGAGAGGGCGCCCTAGGCGGTCGACGGACATGGACGTGCTGGAAAACTACGCCGGCGGGAACAAAAACTCCAGCATCATCCGCGCGCGGCGGGCCCAGGCCCGCTCGCTGTGGTCGCCGCGGCGGTCCTCGAAACAGCGTAAATCGGCGCCGCTCCAGCCGCGCGCGCGCAGGCGCTCGCACAGCGAGCGCGCGTCGCGCAGCGCCTCGGCGCCCTC
>DATDFB010000244.1:0-2675 GCA_036522835.1 Thermoanaerobaculia bacterium
GGACACGATTTCCTGCAGCGTCCGCTGGACATCGTCGATCCCGATGTCGCCGACGCGATCCGGCTGGAGACGCAGCGTCAGAACGACACGCTCGAGCTGATCGCCTCGGAGAACCACGTCTCCCGAGCCGTCCTCACCGCCATGGGCTCGGTCTTCACCAACAAATACGCCGAGGGCTATCCGGGGAAGCGCTATTACGGCGGCTGCGGGCCGACCGACATCGTCGAGAACATCGCCATCGATCGCGCCAAGCAACTCTTCGGCGCCGAGCACGCCAACGTTCAGCCGCACGCCGGCTCGCAGGCCAACATGGCCGTCTACTTCACCGTCCTCAAGCCGGGCGACACCATCATGGGCATGGACCTCTCGCACGGCGGGCACCTCACCCACGGCCATCCGCTGTCGTACTCCGGCCGCGACTTCAACGTCGTCGCCTACCACGTGCGCAAAGAGGACGAGCTGATCGACTACGACGAGATGGAGCGCCTGGCGATGGAGCACAAGCCGCGCCTCCTCATCTGCGGCGCCTCGGCGTACTCGCGCGTCATCGACTTTCAGCGCATCCGCGAGATCTGCGACAAGAGCGGCTCGCTGATGATGGCCGACATCGCCCACATCGCCGGCCTCGTCGTGGCGGGACTGCATCCGTCGCCCGTGCCGTATGCCGACTTCGTGACGACGACCACGCACAAGACCTTGCGCGGGCCGCGCGCGGGACTCGTCCTCTGCAAGGAAAAGTACGCGAAGGACCTCGACCGCTCCGTCTTTCCCGGCATCCAGGGCGGGCCGCTCGTGCACATCATTGCCGCGAAAGCGGTGTCGTTCCTCGAGGCCATGCAGCCGGAGTTCCGCGAATACCAGGCGCAGATCATCCGCAACGCCAAGGCGCTCGCGCAGGCGGTCGGCGACGAAGGATTCCGCATCGTCTCCGGCGGCACCGACAACCACGTCTTCATGACCGACGTCTTCTCGAAAGGGATCACCGGCAAGGACGGGCAGAACTGGCTGGAGGCGGCGAACATCACCGTCAACAAGAACACCATCCCCTTCGACACGCAGAAGCCGATGGTGGCCTCGGGGCTGCGCATCGGCACGCCCGCCGTGACGACGCGCGGCCTGCGCGAGCCCGACATGAAGACGATCGCCAGGCTGATCGCGCGAGTGCTCGACGCCCGCGGCGACGCCGACGTGGTCGCGGGAGTGAGACGGGACGTCAAGGAGTTGTGCGACCGGTATCCGATTTATTGATATGGAGTGCGGCGGCCATGCCGCCGCTGTCCGAGCGCTCCAGAAAGGAAAAGCAATGTCCCGAATCAACGGTGAAAAAGCGCGAGCCAACATCGCCAAGAAGCGCCGCACGGCGGCCCGCGAGAAGGCCCAGGCGGCGCGCGACGCAGCGCGCCAGCAGGCCGCCGCGAAGAAATGAAGCGATTCCCCTACTACCCGATCTTCCTCGACGTCGAGGACCGCGACGTCGCGATCATCGGCGGCGGCAACGTCTGCGCGCGCAAGGCGGAGACGATGCTGCGCTACGGCGCGCGCGTCACCATCGTGTCGCCGTCGTTCACCGATGAGATCGAGCAGTGGGCGCGCAAGGGCGCCGTCGCGATCAAGCGCAAGCCGTACGACGCACGAGATCTCGACGGCGCCTCCATCGTCATCGCCTCCACCGACGACCAGCGCGTGAACGAACAGATCGCCGCCGACTGCCGGGCGCGCAAGATCCCGGTCAACGTCGTCGACGTCACGCCGCTCTGCGAGTTCATCGTGCCGGCCATCGTCGAGAGTGGCTCGGTGCATGTCGCCATCTCCAGCGAAGGGAAGTCGCCGGCGCTGGCGCGGACGCTGAAGGAAGACATTCAGCGGATGCTCGGCACGGAGTACGCCGAGGTCAACGACGCGCTGGGGTCGCTGCGCGACAACGCGAAAAAAGCGCTGCCCACCGACGTCGCCCGCAAGGCCTTCTTCGACGGCATCCTGGCCAGAGGCATTCTCGACATGCTGCGCCAGGGGCGGCGGCACGATGCGTACGAGGCCATCGCGGCGGCGTGCCGCGCCGCCGGCGTGGAAGTGAGCGAGAGGATCCGCGCGGAGCTCGCGTGAGGCCCGCGTACGCGGCCGTCGCCCTCTACGCGCTCCTCGCCGCGCTCGTCGTTCCGATCTATCCGCACTTCCCGTCGCCGAACGAGTTCACGCGCTGGGCGCTCGTTGCGGCCGTGGTCGATTTTCACACCATCGAAATCTCGCGTCCGGCGGCGGTTCTCGGGCCGCAGTTCGAAGACCTCGCCGTCGTCGACGGGCGCGTCTACTCGAACAAGGCGCCCGGCGCGGCGCTCGTGGCCGCGCCGGGGTATCTCCTCGTGCGGCCCTTCATCGGGCCGCCCTCCGCGTCGAACTTGCGCGTGGCCCTGACGGCGATGCGCTGGTGCGGCGCGACGCTGCCGCTGCTGCTCTTGGCGCTGGCATTCGCGCGGCGCGACGCGCTCACGGCCACGGCGCTGCTCTTCGCCACGCCGCTCTTCGCGTACGGACTGCTGCTCTTTTCGCACGCGCTCGTGGCGGCGGCGCTGTTCGGGGCGTGGCTACTGATAGACGAGTGGCGCCCCTCACCCTGGCGCTTCGCGCCTGTCCCTCTCCCCGCAAGCGGGGAGAGGGTGGCCCTGAGCGAAGCGAAG
>DATDFB010000245.1:0-12671 GCA_036522835.1 Thermoanaerobaculia bacterium
AACAAGCTGCGCGGCACGCTCAACGTGGCCGCGGTGAAGGCGCCGGGCTTCGGCGACCGCCGCAAGGCCATGCTCGAGGACATCGCCATTCTCACGGGCGGCAAGCTGATCTCCGAGGACATCGGCGTGAAGCTCGAGAGCGTGAAGATGGAAGACCTCGGCGAGGCCAAGCGCATCACCATCGACAAGGACAACACCACCATCGTCACCGACACCGACGACCGCGCCCGCAAGGAAGCGATCGCCGGCCGCGTCAAGCAGATCCGCCAGCAGATCGAGGACACGACCTCCGACTACGACCGCGAGAAGCTCCAGGAGCGCCTCGCCAAGCTCGTCGGCGGCGTGGCCGTGATCAAGGTCGGCGCTGCCACCGAGACGGAGATGAAGGAGAAGAAGGCCCGCGTCGAGGATGCGATGCATGCGACGAAGGCCGCCGTCGAAGAGGGCATCGTCCCGGGCGGCGGCGTGGCTCTGCTGCGCGCGGTCGCGGCGGTCGAAGCGCTCAAGCACGAGGGTGACGTCAAGGTCGGCATCAACGTGATCCGCCGCGCCCTCGAGGAGCCGTTCCGCCAGATCGTCTACAACGCCGGCAAGGAAGGCTCGGTGCTGCTCAACGAGATCAGGCAGAAGGGCGGCTCGTACGGTTACGACGCCCGCAACGACGAAGTCGTCGACCTGCTCGCGGCCGGCATCATCGATCCGGCCAAGGTGACGAAGCAGGCGCTGCTCAACGCCTCGTCCATCGCCGGCCTCATGCTCACCACCGAGGCTCTCGTCTCCGAGATCAAGGAGGAGAAGGAGCCGGCGTCGGCGGGCGCGGGTGGACCGGGCGGCATGGGCGGGATGTACTGAGAAGTTCTTACTCTGTGGAGGACAGGCACTCTTGCCTGTCCTCCTTTTTCTTTACTTGGCCAGGACGTCGTGCAGGGCGTTGATCGTGACCTTGTTCGGCTTCTTCGGCATGCGCACGGCGAAGTCGATCGGGCGGGTGGTGCTGCCGATCATCGGAATCTGCGCGATCTTGAACACCTGCCCCTTGTCGAACTCCGCGTAGATCGGCACGAGCGCCCGGAAGTCCTCCGGCACGTCGGCCTGCGAGATCGACCCCGTGATCTGGAACTTTCCTTCCGCGCCGGGCTTCACGTCGAAGCTCGACGTGAGTTTCGGAATGGCCGTTCCGTAGACCCACTCGTTGAAGAACCAGTCGATCTTGCCGTCGCCGGTGGCGTTGAGGCTCCCGGTCATGTGGCGCTGCACGGCGTTTTGGAAGTCGGCGGTCGTGGCGTTGCGGCCGGCGAAGTCTTTCACGAAGTCGGACATGAGGGCCACGAACGCGGCGTCGGGATTCTGCCTGTCGCGGGGGTCCTGCATCATCATCCGCAGCATGTGCAGGATGTACGCGCCCTTGTTGTAGACGATGGCCTGATACGCCGCGCGGTTGCGCCACGTGGCCAGCCGCCAGCCCTGCGTGATCGGGCCGGCCTCCTGGTTGTCGACGAAGGAGCCGGGCGTCTTCTGCACGATGTACTTGCGCGACGATTCCCAGAAGTCGTTGTACTTGCGCATGCCGCCGGTCTGCTGCAGAACGAGCGAGGCCGTGAAGTCGGAGAAGCCTTCGCTCAGCCACTCGTCATGGTACGTGGCGGGTCCGACGGTGTGGCCCCACCACTGATGGGCCATCTCGTGCGGCCCCACTTCGTCGAGGAAGCCGCTCGCGCCCGTGAGACCAAGGCTGACTCGCATCGTGCTGCTCAGCACCGCCATGTACGGCAGATAGACGAGCCCCGGCCATGACTGGCCGAAGTCGAATTGCGTCTGCTGCGTGATGGACACGTGCTTGAGCGGCGAGGCGCCGAAGTACGCGACGGCCACGCGCGAGGTGTTGATCGCGTCGGCCATGGCCGACTCCGCGAGGCCGTTCGTATCGAGGGAGATGTGATGCGGTCCGCCGACCATGTCGGGCTTCCCTGTGCCGTAGAGGTTGCCCGGAACGAAGTCGCCGCCACTCCCCGCTCCGAGCGCGGCATTGATCTCCTTGATGATGTCGGGAGTGCCCGAGTTCGTGAAGACATCGACGGTGAGTCCGGAGTCCTTGTCCGTTTTCGAGATCTTGCGGAACTTCCCGACGTTGAAGCCGGCCACGCGGATCGGCTGCGCCGCCTTGAAGGTCATGACGCGCTGATCGCCGGAGACGGTGTCGCCCGTGGGATCGCCGACGGAGACGACCTGGTAGGCCTTCGGAAAGCGGTAGGTCAGGTCGTACGTGGCCAGATCGGTGAACGTGCCGAGGTTCGGGTACCACGACGTCCGCGACTGCACGTAGAAGTTGCCGTCGCCGGCATCCTTGAGGACCTCTCTGCCGCGGTACTTGACGCGCACGAACAACGAGTCGCCTTGCTTGAGCGCGCTCGGCAGAACGACGGCGAAGTCGCCGTCCTCTTTTTCGTTCTCCTGAATGAACGGCACCGGCGTCCACTTGTCCGATGCGGCGTCGCTGCTCGACGCAGCCTCCTCGACGCGCAGGCGCGAATCGAGATGCATCGGAATGACGCGCAGGTTGTCCGCTCCCGACATCAGATCGATCACCGTGGTGCCGGACATGGTGTCGCGGCCGGCGAAGGCGGTGTCGACCGCGTAATGCGCGGCGAGAGCGATCTTGCTCTCGGCGTGCGGCTTCTCGCCGCGCCGATGCGCCGAGTACCAGATGCCGCCGCGCTGCTGGTCCGCGCTGAGGAGGGCCGTTTCTTCGCCGTCGAGGTTGCCAAGGTCGTCGACGAGGAGCACGACGTGCGCGAACTTCTTCCCGTTCGGGACGGCCATGAAGAGCGGGCCGGTCTCGCCGTTGAGCAACGCCTGCGCCACGCGGATGTACAGGTTCGACTTGAGCTCTTTGCGCTCGAAGTTGAGGAAGCGGTCATAGGCTTCCGTTGCCTCCGGCGCGGCCGCGCCCTTGACCGGGGCGGAGCTCTTGGTGAGCTGCGCGATGAGCGCGGCGTCGAAGATGGTCATGGCGTCGAAGTCGTCGCGCAGCGTCTTCAGCGACGAATCGTTGGCGTTGAGCGCCAGCATCTTGCGCTCGACCTCGGATACGGGCGTGAGCTCGTACGCGCCGCGGCCGGTGAACACCGCGCCGACGTCCTTGCCGTCGACCGGCGCGAGCAGATGGAGCGTGCCGTTGAGCGTGACGTGGTAGACGTCGCGGTCGAAGGCGAAATCTTTGACGGCGACGGTACGGCCGTCGGGCCGCGCCGCGCGCAGCGCCGTGTAGGTCGGATCGGGGGAAGCAACAGCCGTAAGGGCGCTGAGCAGGGCAGCGCCGGCAAAAAGCCATCTCATCGGAGGGATTCCTTTCTGGATTGCCGGCAATTCTAATTCACGATCAGGTGCTCTGAGCGCGCGGCGTGAATGACGCCGCCGAGCACGTCGAAACGCTCCAGCCCGCTGATTTTCGCCACGATGCCGTCGAGCGTGCGCAGCTCGTCGCCCGCCATCCAATAGATGCGCATGCCATCGGCAATGAGGATTCCGTTGTCGTGGGCGACGTTCGCCGCCGCCGCGACCGAGAAGCTCGCGCCGCCGTCGATCGAGTGAAGGATTCCGTCGAGCGACGCCGCCCAGATGCCGGTTGACGAAAAGGCGAGGTCGTAGACGACGTTCGACGGCGACGCGCTCGCCGTCCACGTCGCGCCGCCGTCGCGGCTGACCTCGATGCCGCGCGTGGAGCGGACGACGCGATCGAGGTCGTTCGGGTCCCACGCCGCGTCGTACGTGAGCACGCTCTCCGCCGCGCCGCGGCGCGACCACGTGCCGCCGGCGTCGTGCGACTCCCACACCGTGCCGTAGGCCTCCACGATGCGGACTTCGTCGCCCTTCGCGCCGGCGGCGGCGATCGACTCGCCCGGCGGAACGAGCGGCGTCACGCTGCCGCGGTCCCAGCGCAGCAGCGTCCGGCGCGACCAGACGTAGGCGCGCGCCGCGCCGGCCGCGGTGATCGACGGCGGCAGATCGATGCCGGCAAGCGACGCGAGCGCGCGGTACGAGCATCCGCCGTCGTCCGACTGATAGAGCGCATCGAGCGTGGCCACGAGCACCGTCGAGGCGTCGAGCGCGGCGACGCCGCGTACGTACGTGTTCCGCGGCATCGGCGCCTCGTTGCCGAGGAACGTGTGCCCGCCGTCGCGGGAGACGGTCATGGCGGCGAGTCCGCGTACGGCCGTGCACGGCGCGGGCGCGGCGGGAGGGAGGGCGGCGCGGCGGCGTGCCGCGCCCGCCGGAATTGTCGCGAACAGGAGCAGAAGGACCAGGGAGCGTTTCATATCGCCGCGATTACGGCGCGCACCTCGGGCGTGTCTATCCCACCCACTCGTAGCCGGTGTTGTTCCTGTCGATGTTCCGCGGCTTGTACGCGCCCGGCTTGCACGCGTTCGCCGCGTCCTCGATCCGCTTCTTGGCCGAGATGTGAATGCGGCCGTTGAAGTCGATCGGACGGAAGAACTTGCTCCGGAACTGATAGACGCCGCCGAAGGAGTCGTGCAGCATGCCGTAGCAGTCGTCGTCGGGGCAGGTCAGGATCGACGTGTCGGCAAGGAGCAGTCCTTTGTTCACGGCGTGATTGGCGAGCCAGGCCAGGGTGATGTCGCCCAGGCGGTGGTCGTCGCCGTAGCCGCCGCCGACATCCGAGTGTACGCCGGGGAAGAAGACCTGCTCGAGCGTCTGGCCCGGCTGCACCAGCGTTGGGTTGAAGTAGGTCGGCTGGAAGTCCCACCGCTCTTCGTCGATGGAGACGGCGTGCACGGCGTTGACAATGTGCGGGCCGAGCTCGACGTCGTGGTAGTCGGGCGGGGCCACGGTCGTGAGCGTGAGGCCGATCGGCAGGCCGAGCGCGCCGACGGTGTCCCACACGCCGATGAAGTGGATCTTCACCTCGCGCGAGCTCGCCGCCTTGAACGCGGCCGCGCCGGCGGGATTGCTCTTCGATTGCGTGTAGACGGTGTAGGCGTTGTCGGTCGTCACGCCGGCGTCTTTGCGGATGAGTCCCACCTGGTGAATCATCCCGGCCACGCTGCGCGCCTCGAACGCGCCGCGGCTGAAGCCGAAGAGGAAGATCTGGTCGCCCTCTTCGTACCAGTCGAGGATGAACTGGTAGCCGCGCTCGATGCGCACGTCGACGCCGTAGCCGGTCGCGGACGAAAGGACGTGACCCCCGGCGCCGACGCCGTCGGAGTAGAACTTCACCTGCCGGTCGTCGTTGATGCTGGCTTCATAGATGCGGCCGACGTTTGTGTTCACACCGCCGGCAACGTACGTGTCGTTCGTGCCGTCGAGACAGACGACGATGTTCTTGCTCATGGCTGGGCTCCCTTAGTTGGACGGATGTGCGGACATTATACAGACGCCCGCGGCGTTCTCCGCGTACTTTGATCGTGCGCCGCCTCGCTCTCCTCCTTCTCCTGGTTGCCCCTGCTGTGCTCGCCGATGACCTGACGGTCACGCACATCAGCCGCCTGCCGGAGATCGACTACGTCTGGGCCAGCGCGAATCCGGCGCGGGACGGCTGGCCGGCGGAGGGGCAGCGAATCGTCTGGCGCGCAAACGTGAAGTGCTTCTCCGCGCATGCGGTGACGAGCGCGTGGCGCTGGACGCTCGACGGCATCGTCGTCGCGCAAGGAACGCAGACGTTCGCCGCGAACGCGACGACGGCGGTCGACCTGCCGTCGACGTGGTCGTTCGCGCGTCATCGCCTCGCCGTCGACGTCGACGCCGTTCCCGGCGAGGAGTCGTCCTCCAACAATCACCTCGAGGTCTTCACCGACGCGCTCGCCGTCGGTTTCTGGGTCGAGCAATCGGTCTACGATTTCTTTCGCCTTCACCAGGGCGACCTCGGCGTCGGCTCGACGTGCTGGGAGAACTGGGCGCAGCGCCTGGTCGGCTTCTTCAACGACATGGCGGCGATGGCGGTGTGGCCGGAGACGCCCGACGGCGTCCGCGACCGCTGGCGCATCGAGAAGATCGTCGTCGTCCCCGACGGCGCTCTGCCGCTGGCGCCGCCGCTGGTGCCGCAGCGCGGGCGCGATCCGGCCAGCGGCGCAACGCAGCCGGACGTCCGCGACCGCACGGTCGACCTGATGTGGGGCTTCCGCGCCACGACGATCGGCTCGTACGGCGACACGCGCACGGCCACGCTCGAGAATCCGTTCTACGTCGCGCCGCTGATCATTCACGAGCTCGGCCACGCACGGTATCTGACGGATGTCTACGGCTTCGATCTTCTCGATGCGCCGCCCGCCTTCGTCGACGCCCTCGGCGTCACGCACGCGACGCAGTTTCAGGGGCTGATGAACCGCGACTTCACGTTCATCGACCGCTACAGCGCCGCCGCGCTGAACCGCATCGCCGGCGCGCGCGCCACGCGCGGCAACTACGACGAGCCGGAAAACATCGGCGCGTTTCTCAACGACCTCCCGGCGGAGAACCGCGTCACGATCCGCGACGCGCGCGGCGCGCCGGTGCCGAACGCCGAGGTGGAGATCTTCCGGTCGCGGACGGACTTGTTCGACGAGTGGTACGCCACGAGCTACGGCGACGTCGCCGACCTCACCCTGCGCACCGACGCGAACGGGCAGATGCTCGTCGGCCGCTGCCCGTTCAGCGCCGACGGCGTGGTCGTGAACTTCTGGCGCGGCTCGAATACGGTGGCGATGGTGCGCGTGAACCGGTCGCTCTACGGCTTCCTCGAGTCGTCGCTCTTCAACATGGAGTCCTGGCGCGGGCATACGGAGCTCGGCGAGTACGACGTCGTCGTCTCCGAGACCGGCGACGTCTGCGCCGTCGACGGCCCGCAAATCGTCGACGCGCGCGTCATCGGCAACGCCGTGACGCTGACGTGGACGGCCGTCGACGGGGCGACGGAGTACCGCGTCATGGCGTTTCCGGGCGGCGTCATCGCGGCCACGAACAAGACGTCCGCGACGGTGCGGCTTTCCGGATATTGGTGGATCGAAGCCGGCCGCGCACGCTGCCCGACGGTGCGCTCGTCGACGGGGCATTTGACGTTGCCGATTCCCCCTCGGCGCCGCGCCACCCTGTAGGCCCTTCTCCCCGCGCGCGGGGAGAAGGTGGCCGAAGGCCGGATGAGGGGCGACAGCTTCCCAACTTGCGCCCCTCACCCGGCGCTTCGGGCCACCCTCTTGTCAGGCGTAGTAATGCTGCAGCAACACCTGAATGCCGATCGCGTTCGCGACGATCGCCACCGCGTAAATTGCGATCGAAGGTACCGGCAGGCGCACCGCGCGGATGCGCAGCGTTGCCAATAGCGCCGGCAGCATCGGCAGGAGGTAGCGGCCCTGCGTCCCTTCGATGACGTCGCCGCCGGCGATGCTCGAGGTGAGATAGAGGTACGTCAGCGTCGCCAGCCAGACCGCGATGGCGATTGCCCAGATCAAGAGGCGCGCCCGGATCGGCAGCGGCGGGCCGCACGTCACGCCGACGGCGAGAAGCAGAAGCCAGAGCATCCACGTCGTCCAGCGCGGGAGCTTGAGCTCGTAGCGTCCGAGGCGGCCGGTCATCGACTCGAGGTAGTCGACGCCGTTGCTGCGCGTGTCGTGCGCGAGCACGCCGAGAAAGTGCAGCGGGTCGGCGGCGACGAAGCGCAGTTGCGCGCGCGTGTCGATGGGGCGGTAGCGCGGATTCGGCATCTCCATCCCCGATATGGTCATCGCCGACGCGGCGATGGTGCCGGCGATCATCACGGCGATGACGAGTGCTTTGAATCTTTTCTGCGCGGGAGCGGCCAGGACGAGGAGTGCGAGGAGGACGTACGGAGGCTTGCAGAGGGAGAGCCAGGCGACGGCGGCTAGGACAGCGGCGGCATGGCCGCCGCACTCCACATCGCGCATGAGCAGCGCCGTGGTCAAGAAGCCGGCCACGATCGTCAGCGCGTCGGCGGACCAGGAGCCGAAGAGGAAGAGCGACATCGGCATCAGCGCCGCCGCTAGAAAGTGCGCCCGGAACGGGCCGCGACAGATCAGCACGAGCGCCGCGACGCAGAAGCCGAGCGTCGCCAGCCGTCCGGCAAAGAACGAAAAGTACGGCCGCACCTTCGCCGCGCGCGCCACGGCCGCGGCGATGATCTGCGGCACGTACGTTGCCGGCGAATAGAGGCCCGCCACCGGCGTGGCGTCGCGGTACTCGTCCTGCAGCATCACCCCCTTGGCCTTGCGGATCCGCTCCGGCGTCACCTTCGGATCGTCCGGCGTGAGGTTCAGCGCCCAGACGATCACGCGGTAGCCGCGCGGCAGCGCCACCCGCTCGCCGACCACCACGTGCCCGTACGCCGCCGCCGTGGCCCGCCAGTAATGCGCCACCTCGTCCGGCACCTCGAAGGCCGGCGTCTTCAGCGCGTACGCGGCGCCGAAGACGAGCGCGATCAACGCGAAAAATGCGTTACTCTCCCGCCCGATGAAACTGCGCGTTTTGCTGCCGCTCCTCCTCATCGCCGCCCCCATTTTCGCCCAACGCCCCGACGACACCGTCGAGCGGCCGATGCAGACGCCGAAGGAAGACAAACAGGCGCCGCCGCCCGCCGACAAGATCTCCACCACGCAGCACACCATCGCCATCGGCGGCCAGACCATCGCCTACACCGCGCGCGCCGGCACGATGGTGATGAAAAACGAAGACGGCACGCCCGTGGCCAACATCTTCTTCACGTCGTACACGAAAGACGGCGCGGACCCCGCCCACCGCCCCGTCACCTTCACCTTCAACGGCGGCCCCGGCTCGTCGTCGGTGTGGCTGCACATGGGGGCGTTCGGGCCGAAGCGCGTCGACTATCTCGACGCCGAGGGGCACGCGGCCAAGCCGCCGTACCGCGCGGTCGACAACGAGGACTCCATCCTCGACGTCACCGATCTCGTTTTCATCGATCCCGTCACCACCGGTTTCAGCCGCGCCATCCCGTTCAAGGACGCGAAGAAGTTCCACGGCGTAGACGCCGACATCGAATCGGTCGGGCAGTTCATCCGCCTCTGGACCACGCGCTACGCACGCTGGGCGTCGCCGAAGTTCCTGGCCGGCGAGTCGTACGGCACCACGCGCGCCGCGGGCCTCTCCGGTTGGCTCAACGAGCAGGACTTTTACCTCAACGGCATCGTGCTGGTCTCGTCGATCCTCAACTTCGAGACGACGTCGTTCGACACCGCCAACGACCTCGCCTACGTCCTTTTCCTTCCGACGTACACGGCCATCGGCTGGTACCACCACAAGCTCTCCCCCGATCTGCAGAACGGCTCGATCGAGAACGCCGTGGCCATGTCGGAGAAGTACGCCCTCGGCCCGTACACCGCGGCGCTCATGCAGGGCGACCGCCTGAGCGACGAGGAGCGGAAGAACGTCGCCGCGCATCTGGCGAACCTGACGGGTCTCCCGGCGCAGTGGATCGAGCGCGCGAACCTGCGCATCCAGATCAGCCGATTCGACAAGGAGTTGCTGCGCGACCAGCGCCGCACCGTCGGCCGCCTCGACGGCCGCTTTCTCGGCATCGACCGCGACGCCGCCGGCGAGCGGCCGGAGTTCGATCCGTCGATGGCCGCGATCAGCGGCGAGTACACGGCCGTGTTCAACGACTACATCCGCCGCGAGCTGAAGTTCGAGACCGATGCGCCGTACGAGATCCTCACCGACAAGGTGCGGCCCTGGAGCTACGAGCGCGCCCAGAATCGCTACGTCGACGTGGCCGAGACGCTGCGCGGCGCGATCGCCCAAAACCCGTACATGAAGGTGTTCGTGGCCAACGGCTACTACGACCTGGCCACGCCCTTCGCCGCCACGCGCTATACCTTCGCGCGCATGCAGCTCGAGCCCGAGCTGCGCAAGAACGTGTCGATGGACTACTTCGAGGGCGGGCACATGATGTACATCGACCGGCGCGCGCACGCCAAACTGAAAGCGGATGTGGCGAAGTTCATCCGCGACGCGCAGTGATGTGGAGTGCGGCGGCCATGCCGCCGCTCTGATATCGTCGCCCACAGCGGCGGCATGGCCGCCGCACTCCAAATGCCCCGCATCCTCATCACGAACGACGACGGCATCTACTCCGAGGGGCTGCGCAAGCTCGCCGCGGCGCTCAAGCCGGCGGGCGAGGTCATCATCGTCGCGCCCGACCGCGAGCAGAGCGCAGCCTCGCATGCGCTCACGCTCAACCGTCCGCTGCGGCTCATGCAGCTCGAGGAGAACGAGTGGATCGTCGACGGCACGCCGACGGACTGCGTGAACCTGGCCGTCTTGAAACTGATGAAGGAAAACCGCCCCGACGTCGTCGTCTCCGGCATCAACTTCGGCCCGAACCTCGGCGACGACGTGACCTACTCCGGCACGATCTCCGCCGCGTTCGAGGGGGCGCTGCTGAACATCCCATCGATCGCCTTCTCCACCCTCGTGGCCAAACACTTCTCGTTCGATCCGCGCGTCGACTTCGCCGTCGAGCTGGTGCGCTGGTTCCTCGAGGAGCCGCGCAATCCGCAGATCATTCTCAACGTCAACTTCCCCGCCGCCGCGTTCGAAGGTGTGAGAGTCACGCGCCTGGGCAAGCGCGTCTACTCCGAGGCCATCGTGGAGCGGCTCGATCCGCGCGGCAGGAGCTACTACTGGATCGGCGCGGGCAAACCGACGTGGCACGCCGGACACGGCACCGACTTCGAGGCCATCCAGAGCAACTTCGTCTCCATCACGCCGCTGCACCTCGACCTCACCCATCACGACTCCATTCCTCGCCTCCGGCCGCTCGAGGAGATCCTTGGCCACGTTGCTAAGAAAGGATGACCGCGACTTCGCGCACCTGCGCGAGCTGATGGTCGACCGCCACGTCGCCGCGCGCGGCATCAAGGACGAGCGCGTGCTGCAGGCCATGCGCGAAGTGCCGCGGCATCTCTTCGTGCCGCAGCTCGTCACCTCGAAGGCGTACGGTCCAGGCGCGCTGCCCATCGGCGCGAAGCAGACCATCTCCCAGCCGTACATCGTGGCCCGCATGCTCGAGCTGCTCGAGCTGCGCGGCACGGAGAAAGTCCTGGAGATCGGCACCGGCACCGGCTACCAGGCCGTGGTGCTGTCCAAACTGTGCGCGAGAGTCTTCTCCATCGAGCGGATCAACGAGCTGGCCCTGCGCGCCGCGGAGCTGATTCGCGAGCTGAAGATCTACAACGCCTCGGTCAAGGTCTTCGACGGCACGTACGGCTGGTCCGACCAGGCGCCGTTCGACCGCATCATCGTCGCCGCCGCCGCCCCCGCCGTCCCCGATCCGCTCGTCCAGCAGCTCGCCCGCGGCGGCAAGATGATCATCCCCATCGGCCCCGAGGGAAAGCAACGCCTGGCGCGGGTGACGCGGGTGGGAACGGGCGTGCAGATCGAGGATTGCGGCGCGGCGGAGTTCGTGCCACTGGTGGGCAAGTTCGGGTGGCAGGGTTAGCTCTCGGGCTGCCAACGCAACGCGTCGTGCCGCAGTTCCTCGAGCATTTTCCAGTGGCGTTCGATCTGGTGTCGCCCCTCGCGGGTGATCTTGATGCTGGTGCTGGGGAACTTCCCGACGAAACTTTTCTCGATGACGATCAGCTCCGCCTCTTCCAGCTTCGTCAGGTGGCTGGAGAGATTGCCCTTGCTCAGCCCCGTGAGCCGCAGAAGGAACAGAAACTCCGCGTTGCGGCAAGCGGAAAGGGCGGTGAGGATGGAAAGACGCGCCGGTTCGTGGATCAGACGGTCGAGCTCCGCGATGCGCTCAAACGGCGCCGGCATCATCCGCCTCCGTTCCCTGAAGCATGCGTAGCAGCGCCAGGTGATCGAGTATGCCCGCGGCCATGTAGACCAGTCCGATCAGCGCAACGATGAAGCTCAGGCGTTGTACCCTCGATCCAAGTTCGAACATCAGCGGCGCGAAGGTGGAGAGAGCAAAGACCGCGGAGATGACGACGTAGTGGTTGCGGCCGCGGCCCGTGGAGGCCCAGTAAGCGGCGATGGCCGCGGCCCAGGCGATTCCCGACATCAGAATGGGTGGCCGCCACCAGCCGTCGACGATCAGCGCCGTCACGATCAAGGGATAGAACACGGTCCACTTCAGCAAGTCGCGCCGGGCGTGAAGGCTCGCATCGCTTCGCACCGCGCCAAATTTGCGCCGGTACCAGCGGCCGATCTCATTCGAGAGCGCCAGGGCGATGGTGATGGCAAGAGCGCCGGCCAGCGCCTGGCCCCAACGGCCGAACGGCAGCCATTTGCCCGGCTGGAGCGACAAGACCAGCAGGCCGGCGCCGAGCGGAACCCATCGAAGGCCCTGCCAGAAAAAATAATTCGCCGTGAAATCGTGGATCCGTTGCAGACTCGCGTCGTTCATGGCCATCGTCCCCACTGGGGTTTGCACCGCAAACTAGTTGTAGGTTCGGACCAGCGGTTTGTCAAGGGCAGTGGCACCGAACGTGCGGGATGAACTGAGTCGTGCGGGTCAAGACCCTCCTCGTCGCCACCGCGCTGATCTCGATGATCGTCGGCGCGGTGATCGTCTACCTCGTCCTCACCGTGCCGAACGACATCCAGGCCGGCGCGCTGCTGAAAAGCGCGCGCAAGGACATCGCCGCCGGCCGCACCGGCAAAGCGCGCGACGAGCTGGCGCGCATCGTCCAGCAGTACCC
>DATDFB010000246.1:0-17388 GCA_036522835.1 Thermoanaerobaculia bacterium
GAGCCGCCGGTGACGAACTGGCCGGCGAAGCGCTTCACACCGAGCATTTTCGGCTGCGAATCGCGGCCGTTGCGGGACGAGCCCTGTCCTTTTTTATGAGCCATGGTCGATCTCCCTAAACGTTGATGCTGTCGATCCGGAGCTCGACAACGTCCTGGCGGTGCCCATGCTTCCGCTTGCGGTGATGCTGGCGGTGCTTCTTCTTGAAGACGATGATCTTGTCGCCGCGCCGCTCCCGGACGACGGTGGCGACGACGGAGGCGCCGCTGACGGTCGGGGAGCCGACCTTCGGCTCATCGCCGCCGACGAGGAGCACGTCGTTGAACGTGACCTTGTCCTGGTCGACGGAGCCGAGAACATCGCGCTCGACCGTGACCGTCGAGCCCTGCTCGACCCGATATTGCTTTCCACCCGTCCGAATGATGGCGTACACACGACCTCCAGAAAATGGGCACAGCGTTTTAGCACATCGAGGTGCTCGGCGTCTAACCGACGTGCTGTGAAGGGTATTCCGGCCGAAACGTGTCATCCCGAGCGCAGCGAGGGACCCCCTGTCGAAGGGGATCCCTCGCCGTCTGCGCGGCTCGGGATGACACCGAGGCTAGAACGTGAAGCGGACGCCGAGCTGGAAGAGGCGCTGTTCGCCCTGCAGCGGGTCGCCCGCGAAGCGCGACGGCGTTCCGTCGGAGCGGAAGCCAGACTCGTTCTTCGCGTTGAAGAGGTTGAAGGCCTCACCGATGAGCTCGACTCCGTAGTTGCCGGCGAACTTGAACTCCTTGCCGACGCGGACATCGGTCTGCGTGAACGATGCGCCGCGCTCGGAGTTGACGTGGCTGACGCCTGACGGAAGGTCGAAGGCGTAGCCGTCCTTGCAGTTCGGGACGTTGGGGCCGCAGCTGATGTCGCCCGCGATGAGCGTGTACGGCGTCGCCGAGCGATAGCGCATGATGCCGGAGACGTTGACGCCGTACGGCGCGTGGTAGACCGCGCTGAAGGTGATGCGATGCCGCGCGTCGGTGTTGAGCGGACCCTCGCACGCGTTGCATAGCGGGTCATACGGATTCACCGACTGGTCGCGCACGCCGCGCATGTCGGGCTGGTAGCCGGCGTCGGTGATGCGGAACTCGTCGGCACCGGCGAGGATGTTGCCGGTCGTGTGCGACAGCGTGTAGAAGCCCTGCAGCTCGAACTTGTCGCCGATGCGGGCGTGGCCGCCGATGTTGATTCCGTTGTAATCGGCGAAGCCCTTGCCGTACCACAGGCGGAAGCTGCCGAACGCGGGGAAGCGGCGTTGGCCGGTGGTGGGGTCGATCGGGTTCGCGCGGAAGCGGAACGGCAGGTCGCGGTACTGGATGTGCGAGGCGTCGACGTTCATGCCGAGCCACGGGTTGACCTGCCAGGAGTAGCCGAGCGAGATCTGGTCGGAGTACGGCGTCCGCAACGTCGGCGAGGCCACTTCGTTCGGGGGCGGGATATCCGCGGCGGGAAGCTGGTTCGGCGGCAGCGGCTGCCCCGGCTGGAAGAAGGTGCCGTTGGCGTTCTTGATGCCGTTGTCGTCGTGGAACGCGTAGATCGTGCCGAACGTCGACTGGATGGCCACGGCCGGGAAGAGGATGGTGGCGTTGGTGTACGGGAAGTCGAAGTAGCGGCCGACGCCGCCGCGGAGAATGTGCTTCGCGTCGCCGTGGAGGTCGTAGCTGAAGCCGAGGCGCGGCGCGAAGTTGTTCGTGTCGTTCTCGAGCTTCCCGCCCTTACCGCCCTGGAAGTCCTTCAGGTAGTCCTCGTTGTACTTGGTCTGGGTGGAGAGCGTTTGCCAGATCGGATTGTTGGTCTGGTTGAGGTCGAATCCCTTCCAGAGGTCGTAGCGCAGGCCGACGTTCAGCGTCAGCTTGGGATTCACGGTGATGTCGTCCTGCACGTAGTAGTTGTATTGCTTGATCGGCGTGTTGTAGCCGGCGAAGCCGCCGGTGATGACGATGTCGACCACCGGCGAGCCGACGCGGTCTTCCTTCAGCGTGTACTGGCCGGCCAGACCGGTGGAGAAGTCGCCGCCGAGGACCGGCTCGTCGATGTAGTTCGCGCCGACCTTGAAGTCGTTGCGTTTTCCGCCAAGGGTCGTCGTCCAGGCGAAGTCGTCCTTGTACTGGCGCTTGGTCTGGAGCGTCGTCTGCGGCGTATTGATGTTCTGCCCGACCGAGACGCCGGACGGGTAGAAGAGGAACGGATCGTTCGACACGGCCAGGATGGCGTTCGAGAAGTGCGAGTTCTGGAACGTGGCCTCGTTCAGTTTGTCGCTGCCGATCTGCCAGGTGTGGCCGACCAGGAACGAGTGGTACTTGTTGGTCAGGGTTCCGAGGGCGCTCGGCGTGGCCAGCGGGCTCGCGCCATAGACGCCGGTGTTCTTCTGATAGCCGTAACGGACCTGCAGGAACTGGCGCGGGTTGAGGTCGCCGCTCACTTTGCCGGTGAGGAGGTCGTCCTTGTACGGCGTGCCGACGATGGAGCCGTCGATGGCCGGATAAATCCCGCCGGTATCGACGACGTAGTTGGTTTTGCGGTCGAGACGCTCGCCGGTGATGAAGAAGTGCGCGCGGTCCTTGACGATCGGTCCGCCGATCGCGGCGCCGTACTGATTGCGGCGATACGGCGACTTGCCGACGCCGGCGTTCTTCTCCGTCTCCGTCTCTTCGTTGAGGCTCTTGTCGCGATAGAACTCGTACGCGCTGCCGTCGAAGTCGTTCGTGCCGGTCTTGGTGACGACGGTGAGGACGCCGCCGGTGGTGCGGCCGTACTCGGCCTTGTACTGCTGCGTCTGAATCTTGAACTCCTGAACCGCCTCGATGTTGTAGTTCTGCAGCGCGCCGCCGATGGTGTCGTCGGTGTTGTCGCCGCCGTCGACGAGGAAGTTCACGTTGCGGCCGGAGCCGCCGTTCAAGGCGATGGTGAGCTGGTCCGGCTTGGTCGGGTCCGCGTTGACGGAGAGCGAGGTGCCCGGCGCCAGCGAGCCGAGATTCGCGAATTGCCGGCCGTTGAGCGGCAGGTTCTCCAGCTCGCGCTGGCTGATGGTCGTGCCGGCCGCGGGCGAGGTCTCGACCAGAAGCGGCTCGGCGGTGACGGTGATCTGCTCCTTGACCGTGGCCTGCTTGAGGGTGAAGTTGATGGTGCGCTCCGTGGCCACGGTGATCTCGACGCTGCGCATCGTCACCGAGGTGAAGCCGTTCAGATCGGCCGTGACGCTGTACGTGCCGATCGGAATCGACGGAAAGCGGTACCCGCCGTCGCTGCCGGTGACGACCGAGCGGCTGAAGCCGGTCGCGCTGTTCGCGGCGGTGACGGTCACGCCGGGAAGCGCGCCGCCGCTTTCATCGGCCACGCGGCCGCCGAGCGCGCCCGCGCTGGTCTGCGCCAACAGGAACGTAGGAACGAGGAGCGAAAGAACGATTAGGACGAGAATCGGAACTCTGATCGAGCGCCTCACGGGGTCCCTCCTATTTGTCCGGAAAAATTGGGTTAAACGTTTCGGCGACTCTATCACCGAAATGCGCGGGCCAGAAGAGCCTCCGCGTCCGTGCGCACGCGCGCCGTGGAGGGGTTGCGCGGCATCCGCGAGAGCAGCTCCGTGAGCTCGCGTTTCGCGGAGGCGGCGTCGCCGGTTTCCAGGAGGGCGATGGCGCGATTGAGGCTCGCCTCGTAGAAGTCGGGGGCGATGCGCAGGGCCTGGTCGAAGTACGGAATGGCCTCGCGGGCGCGCGACTGCTGCACGAGGAGGACGCCGAGGCCGTTGCGGGGATCGGAATACAGCGGCGCGAGGAAGATGGCCTTCCGATACGCGGCTGCGGCGTCGTCGAGACGGTTCTGCGCGCGAAGGGCGTTGCCGAGGTTGTTCCAGCCGCGCGCGCTGCGCGGATCGGCGTCGACGGCCGCGCGGAACTCGCGCTCGGCGCCCGCGGCGTCGCCGCTCTCGATGAGCGCAACGCCCCTGACGTTGTGCAGCTCCGGGCGCTTCGGATCGCGCTTCTCCGCCTCGGCGAGCGCAATGGCCGCTTCGCGCGCGGCACCGGTGTCCTGCAGCGCCGTGGCCAGGTTGTACCAGGCGTCGGCGCTCTGCGGCGCGAGCGCGACGGCCTGCCGATAGAGCGCGATGGCCTCGTCGTCGCGATGAAGGGCCTTCAACGCCTGGGCGAGCTTCTCGCGGAACGGCGCGTTCCGCGGATCGTCGCGGACGAGCGGACCGAGGATCTGCACCGCATCGAGCGTGTGCCCGTTGTCGAGCGCCCACGTGCCGTGCTCGAACATCTTGAAGGCGGTGGTCATCTCCTTCGGATCGCGATTCGAGGCCGCGCCGCCGCCGCCCGGCGCGACGTAGCCAAGGCTGGCGAGCTTGCGCTTCGTCTCCTCGTCGACGGGCGACGTGGCGGTGGCGCCGGCGCCGATGGCGTCGAGCGTTGCGACGGCGTCGTTGTACGCGCGGCGCTGCGCATCGATGGCGTTTCTCGTCTCTTTCGGATCGCTGCGCAGGTCGTAGACCTCAGGCTTCGGCGCGCGGATGACTTTGACGTCGCCGCGGCGCATCGAGGCCAGCGCGCTCCAGCCGAACTGCGCCGGGTAGTGCGTCTCGGCGTAGATGTCCTTCGACGGCGCGCTGAACAGATCGCTCGTTCCGAAGGTCACACCGGCCAGCTTGGCGAGCGTCGGCGCGAGGTCGACGGTGCTGACCGGCTCCAGGGCGACGCGCGGCTGCAGCGCCGGCGCGGCGACGATCAGCGGCACGTGCAGCGTCGGCTCGTAGAGCAGGAGCCCGTGCGTGAGCTCGTCGTGCTCGGCGAGCGCTTCGCCGTGATCGCCGACGATGGCGACGATGGTGTTCTTCCGGTCGATCGCGGCGAGAAGCCGCGCCACCTGCGCGTCGACGTAGGCGACCTCCCCGTCGTACGTTTGCGGATACGGCTCCGGCGGGGCGTACGGCGCGTGGGCGTCATAGAGATGCACCCAGGCGAAGAACGGCCGCGCGTCGGATTGCCGGAGCCACGCCAGCGCGCGGTCGACGGTCGCGCCACCGCGGCGCTCCGCCTCCTCGGACGCGGCGGCGCCCGTCGGATCGGGATCGACTTCGTCGTCGTAGACGTCGAAGCCGCGATTCAAACCGAAGCGGTGATCGAGAACGAAGGCGCTGACGAAGGCGCCGGTGCGGTAGCCGTTTTTCGAAAGCACCGTCGCGAGCGTGTCGCGATCCGCGGGAAACGCCCCCGCCCCGTTGTTGCGCAGCCCGTGCTGGGGAGGCAGCACACCGGAAAGAATCGACGAGTGCGCCGGGAGGGTCAGGGGGACGGGAGAGTCGGCGTTGGCGAAGACGACAGCGCCGTCGAGCTTCGGAGCGGGGCGGTCGGCGCGGAAGGTATCTAAGGTGACGAGGAGGACGTTGTAGCGCGCCGTCTCGCGGTGGCACGCGGTCAGCGCAATGCAGAATGCGGAATGCAGAATGCAGAATGCGAGGCGGCGCCAAATTCTGCATTCTGCATTCGGCATTCTGCATTCCCGCTACAGCGGGATGTTCCCATGCTTCTTCGGCGGGTTCTTGTCGCGTTTGTTGCGCAGCATCGCGTACGCGGTGATCAGCTTCGGCCGCGTCCAGCGCGGCTCGATGATCTCGTCGATGTAGCCGCGCTCCGCGGCGATGAACGGGTTGGCAAACTTCTCCTTGTACTCGTCGATCTTGGCCTGGCGGTCCGCCGCGCCCTTATAAAGAATGTTGACCGCGCCGTCCGCCCCCATCACCGCGATCTCGGCGGAGGGGTAGGCGTAGTTCATGTCGGCGCGGATGTGCTTCGAGTTCATCACGCAGTACGCGCCGCCGTAGGCCTTGCGCGTGATCACCGTGATCTTCGGCACCGTCGCCTCCGCCAGCGCGAAGAGGAGCTTCGCGCCGTGCACGATGATCCCGCCGTACTCCTGGTCCGTCCCCGGCAGGAAGCCCGGCACGTCTTCGAGCACGAGGAGCGGGACGTTGAACGCGTCGCAGAAGCGGACGAAGCGCGCCCCTTTGCGCGAGGCGTTGATGTCGAGCACGCCGGCGAGGAAGGCCGGCTGGTTGGCCACGACGCCGACGGGATAGCCGTTCAGGCGGATGAAGCCGACGACGATGTTCCGCGCGAAGTGCTGGTGGACCTCGAGGAAGTGCCCTTCGTCGGCAACGGATTTCACGATGGCGCGGACGTCGTACGGCTGGTTCGGCGAGTCGGGGATGAGGTCGTCGAGCGCGTCGTCGGTGCGGTTGATGTCGTCGCGCGACAGCGCCCGCGGCGGGTCCTCGAGGTTGTTCGACGGGAGGAATGACAAGAGCTCCCGGATCGTGGCCAGGCAGTCCTCGTCCGACTCCGCGGCGAAGTGGGCGACGCCGGAGATCTGGTTGTGCGTGTCGGCGCCGCCGAGCGTCTCCTTCGTCACTTCCTCGTGCGTCACGGTCTTGATGACGTCGGGGCCGGTCACGAACATGTACGCGGTCTTCTTCACCATGAGGATGAAGTCGGTGATGGCCGGCGAATAGACGGCGCCGCCGGCGCAGGGACCCATGATCGCGGAGATCTGCGGCACGACGCCCGAAGCGAGGGTGTTGCGGAGGAAGATGTCGGCGTAGCCGCCGAGGGAGACGACGCCTTCCTGGATGCGCGCGCCGCCGGAGTCGTTGAGGCCGATCACCGGCGCGCCGTTCTTCATGGCCAGATCCATGATCTTCACGATCTTCGCGGCGTACGTCTCCGACAGCGAGCCGCCGAAGACCGTGAAGTCCTGGGCGAAGGCGTAGACGAGGCGCCCCTGCACGGTGCCGTAGCCGGTGACGACGCCGTCGCCGGGGATGCGCTGCTTGTCCATGCCGAAGTCGTTCGAGCGGTGGACGACGAGCTGGTCGAGCTCCTGGAACGAGCCGCGGTCGAAGAGCAGTTGGATGCGCTCGCGCGCGGTGAGCTTCCCCTCGGCGTGCTGCCGGGCGATGCGGGCCTCGCCGCCGCCCTGCTCGCTCTCGCGCTTGCGGCGCTCCAGCTCTTCGAGATTTCGGTCCTTGACGGTCGACACGGCCAGCGGATTCTAAAGCAACATGTCCGGCCGCAGCGGTGTAACGAAGACGCGCCCGCCGTCGTCGACCAAGGCCTTGCCGCCGTCGACGAGAGCGAGGACTTTGGGGGCAGCCTGCACGGTCCCGGACGGGATCGCGCGCACGTTCATCCAGCGCCGGACCGGACGGACGCGATAGCTCGGGCGATAGAAGTTCGGCGGCTCACCGTCGACGCGATGGCGCTCGATCGGGCGGCCGTAGCCGTCGCGGCCGCCGGCGAGTTGTTCGAGCCGCGCCGACGCGCCGACAGCGGCGGCATGGCCGCCGCACTCCAGAAGAGGAGAGGCTATGTGCGCCGGGACGAGAAGGTGCTCGAAGTCTCGTTCGCCCTCGCAGCGTGCGAGTGCGTTCCTAACGGTGGCGACGTCAACGTCGTCGACGAGAACGCGCCACGGCTTGCGGATGAGGGCGACGTGGACGCGGCGCGTCTCCTCCGGCCAGCGCACGTCGCCGTATTCGTGCAGTGCGACGCCGTGCGTGACGATGACGCGTTCCGCCTCCCCGATCGCACGCGCCGTCTCGATCACCCACCCGGCATCCACCTCCGGCAACGCGACGCGCTCGGCGATCGGCTGCGCGAAAAACACCCCGTTCTCCTCGCGCGCCTCCCCCGCCTCCTCGACGCGGACGAGCGTCCCGTTCTCCCACCGCACCACCCGCCCCCACTTGCGGTAGATCACGCGAAGCCTCGGGTGACGATGACCGGCGCGTACGAGCCAACGACGAGCTCCTGCCCCTCGCGCGAGCAGACGACGCCGGGGTAGCGCACCGGCTCTCCCATCGCGCCGAGGAGCGCCGCGGCAACTTCGGCGCGCGTCGCCCGAAAGGTGAATCGAGGCACGGCAACGTCGATCGTGACGACGTCGGTGAGCGGGTCGTACGCGCCGCCGCGAACGAGCTGCACGTCGATGCGATCGTCCGGCAGCGCGAACGGCGCGTTCACCTGCGAAACGACCACGCGGGTCATGCGCCGCAAGGGCACGTCGCTGAAAGAGGCGCGGCGGAGCTCGATCGGGCAGTCGACGCGGAGCCACTCCGGCCATGCGACATCGGCGATGTTCAATTCCCGAGGGTGACCGATGGCTTCGTGGAGGAGGACGGCGGCGGAGCCGTTGAGCCATACCAGGGGAACGGGTGACGGGTGACGGGTGACAGGTCGCACTGACCGCAGGAGCCGCACGTCCGATTCGACGAATTCGGGCGTCGTGACGATCGAAATGCCGTTGATCTCGACCGTCATCGCCGCATCGCCGTTGCGAGAGACCAAGCGCACGCGCGCATCGGGCGGAATGAAGGGGCGCATGCGCTCGACCGCCGCTTCGCACGCAGTCACCAGCGCGTCGTCGCGCTCATCGGAAGCGATGATCTCGTTGCCGCGCTCCTCCGCGCGCCCGTGCAGCAATCGCCGCTCCGCGAGCGTACCTTGGAGCCAGAGCTCGTCGATCTGGGCGAGGGCGAACGTGGTCAATTGAGCTGGTAGTTGAACTGCTTGCTGGCCTGGTCGAAGCTGACCACGAGCTGCCGCGCCGTGCCGGGCGGAAAGTTCTGCCGCGGCAGCGTGTGCTGCTCCTTGATCGAGAGCGACGGCACGTCGATCCAGATCTGCACGTCGGCGTTGCGCGCGGCGAGCTTCGTCGTCACGTTCACCGGGTGCGGCACCTTGCGCTTGACCAGGAACTGCCGCTTCTCTTCCCACAGCGGCTGGTTGGCCACGACGTCCGCGCCCACCCGCACGACGATCGTACCGTCGTTGAACGGATGGATGAATGTCGTCGTGATCTGCGCCGGCACGTTGTTCACCACCGGTTGCGGCTGCGGCACGGGGGCGGACGTCGTGGTCGTATGCACCGGCGTCTGCGCGACCTGCGTCGTCCGCTGCTGCCGCGCCGCCTGCTCCATGCGCACGCGGTCGGACTGCTGCTGCGCCATCTTCAGGTAATTCACGGTCTCGACGCGCGCTGGATTGAGCTGGAACGACGCCTCGAAGACCTTCATGGCGTCGTCATACTTTCGGGCGTTGTAGAGCGCGACGCCTTCGTCGAACTTCTGCGCCGCCTCCGTGATCTGCTGATTCGTGACCTGGCGCTGCTGGCGGATCAGCGAAAGCTGCTGCAGCTTCGCCGTCACCGCGGGCGAGTTCGGCGCGAGCTTGTGCAGCTCGTCGTACTTCCCGTAGGCCTCGTCGATGCGGCCCTGCGCGATCAGCCTCTCCGCGTCGTTGCGAAGCTGCCGCTCCTTGGCCCGCTTTGCCTCGAGCTGCGCGTCGACCGGCGCCGGCTTCGCGTAGCGGCTCTTGATCGCGAAGACCGAGCCGACGAACGCGACGAGCAGCAGCGCCACGATGCCGAGAAACAGCGGCGGCGAGAGCGAGCGCCGGAAGAGCGACGGCCCGGTGCGCACCGGCCGCGGGCGCGGCGGCGGCGCGGGTGCGGCATGCACCACCGGCTTTGGATTCGTATCGAACGGCCCCTCGGACACCGCGGCCGGCGGCGCTTCCTCCGCCTCGGGGAACGGCATGTCCACCGTCGGCAGGCGCTCGCGGTCGTGCGTCACCATCGTGTCGGCGAAGAACGAGTCGGAGATGCGGCTCGGCCGCTCGCCGCGCACCACCGCGCGCAACGCGTTGGCGAGCTCGCGGCCGCGCTGGTAGCGCTTGGCCGGATCCTTGGCCAGGCAGTGCGCCACCACTTCTTCGTAGCCCTCGGGGATCTGCGGGTTGATCTCGTGCAGCGGCGGGAACGGCTCGTGGACGATCTTGTACGAGATCGCCGTCAGCGAGTCGCCGCCGAACGGCTTCCGCCGCGTGAGGCATTCGTAGAGGCAGATGCCGAGGGAGAAGATGTCGGTGCGGCCGTCGACCGGCGCGCCTTTGATCTGCTCGGGCGCCATGTAGTTCGGCGTGCCGAGGAACTGGCCGGTCGTGGTGAGGTTGCCGCCGGTGGCGATCTTGGCGATGCCGAAGTCCGTGATCTTCGCGCGGTTCCCCTCGACGAGGATGATGTTCGCCGGTTTGACGTCGCGGTGGACGATGCCCTTGGCGTGGGCGAAGTCGAGGGCGTCGGCGACCTGGCAGACGATGTCGCCGATCTGATCGAACGGCAGAGGCCGCCCCTGCGCCAGCACTTCCTTCAGATTGCTTCCTTCGACGTACTCCATGGCGATGAAGGAGGTGTTGGTCGGCTCGTCCATGCCGATGTCGTGGACCGTCACGATCGACGGATGGTTGAGGATGCCGGCGGCCTGAGCCTCGCGGATGAAGCGCTGCTGGAACTCCTTCGTCTCGTCGTCGTCCGCGTGCGCGGCGGCGCGGATGGTCTTCAGCGCCACGAGGCGGCCGATGAGCGGATCCTTGGCAAGGTAAACGATTCCCATCGCCCCCTTGCCGAGCTCCCGAACCACCTCATATCTTCCGAGCTTCACCTGCTTGCAGTTCCAACCGGCTCAGCGCCAGGCCGGCCATTTTAAATTATCATTCACGTCCCTTAGTTGAATCCTGCCAATGTGAGGTCATCCATATGAAGGTCTACTCCGGTTCCGAGATCCGGAACGTGGCTGTGGCCGGACACAACGACACCGGCAAAACGACGCTCGTTTCCCAGCTCCTCTTCAACGCCGGCGTGACCACCCGCCTTGGCCGCGTCGAGGACGGCACGACCACGACCGACTTCGACCCCGACGAAATGGAGCGCAAGCACTCCATCTCCGCGGCCATCGCCTACGTGGAGTGGAAGAACACAAAGATCAACATCCTCGACTCGCCCGGCTTCGGCATCTTCCTGATGGAAGCGAAGGCGGCCATGCGCGTAGCCGACTCGGCGGCGATCGTCGTCAGCGGCGTCACCGGCGTCGAAGTGACGACGGAAAAGGTCTGGAAGTTTGCCGAGGAGTTCGAGTTGCCGCGCCTCGTCATCATCAACAAGATGGACCGCGACCGCGCTTCGTTCTCGCGCACGCTCGAGGCGCTGCAGAAGAAGTTCGGCAAGGAAGTCGTGCCGATCCAGATCCCTCTGGGGGAGGAGAAGGACTTCACCGGCGTGATCGACCTCGTGGCCATGAAGGCCTACCAGTACGCGGCCGACGGCTCGGGCAAGTACGACGCGGTCGACATCCCCGCCGACCGCAAGGCCGAGGCCGACGAGTGGCGCGAAAAGCTGATCGAGAAAGTAGCCGAGGGCGACGACACGCTCATGGAGCGCTTCTTCGAACAGGGCGGGCTGTCGCAGGAAGAGCTGATCGACGGCCTCAAGCGCGAAGTCGGACACCACCAGATCTTCCCGCTCCTCTGCACCTCTGCCTCGCACAACGTCGGCGGGCAGATGGTGCTCGACGCGTTCGTGTCGCTGCTGCCGTCCGCCGCGGAGGCGCATCCGGTCAAGGCGAAGGACAAGAAGGGCGAAGAGCACGAGCTCGACCGCCGCGAGCAGGCCTTCCCCTCGGCGCTCGTGTTCAAGACCTTCTCCGATCCGTTCTCCGGCCGCGTGTCGCTCTTCCGCGTCTACTCCGGCACGCTCAAGTCCGACACGTCGTACTGGAACACCACGCGCGACCACGAAGAGCGCGTCGGCAAACTTCAGTTGCTCCAGGGAAAACAACAGGTCCCCGTACCGGAGCTTCGCGCCGGCGACATCGGGGCCGTGGCCAAGCTCAAGGACGTGCACACCGGCGACACGCTCGCCGCCAAAGACCACCCCTTCACGATCGAGCACATCAAGTATCCGGAAGCGGCCATCTCCTTCGCCATCGAGGCGAAGTCGCGAGGCGACGAAGACAAGCTCGGCGCGGCAATCCAGCGCATCATCGAGGAAGACCCGACCATCAGCTTCACCCGCGACGAGCAGACGAAGGAGTTCCTGATCTCCGGGCAGGGGCAGCTCCACGTCGAGATCGTCGTCTCGAAGCTGCACAAGAAGTACAGCGTCGACGTCATCCTCCATCCGCCGAAGGTGCCGTACCGCGAGACGATCACCAAGCCCGCCGACGCGCACGGACGGCACAAGAAGCAGTCGGGCGGCCACGGGCAGTTCGCCGACTGCAAGATCACGGTCGAGCCGCTGCCGCGCGGCGCCGACTTCGAGTTCGTCGACGAGATTTTCGGCGGCTCGATCCCGCGCCAGTACATCCCCGCGGTGGAGAAGGGGATTCAGGACGCGCGGAAGAAGGGCTACCTGGCCGGCTACCCGATGGTCGACTTCCGCGTGCGCCTCAAGGACGGGCAGTATCACGACGTCGACTCGTCCGAAATGGCCTTCAAGATCGCCGGCTCGCTGGCGTATCAGGAGGCGATGGAGAAGGCGCGGGCCACGCTGCTCGAGCCGATCATGCACGTGGAGATCTCGGCGTCGTCGGAGTACGTGGGCGACATCATGGGGGATCTCAACTCGCGGCGCGGCCGCGTGGAGGGCGTCGACGCCGAGGGGGACGCGCAGACGGTCAAGGCGCGCGTGCCGCTCGCGGAGATGCTGACCTACGGCTCGACGCTGCGCTCCATCACGCAGGGCCGCGGCTCGTTCCACATGGAGTTCAGCCACTACGAGGAAGTGCCGCGCAACCTGCAGGAGAAGATCATCGCCGAGTCGAAGAAGGCGAAGGAGGCGGAACAGGCGGCGCACTGATGTGGAGTGCGCCGGCCATGCCGGCGCTCGGATGGCGGCGGCCATGCCGCCGCACTCCACGATCACTTCTCCAGCTTCGCCGTTATCGCCGCCACTTCGTCCTTCGCGTTCTCCGCGGCCGTCACGACGAACATTTTCTCCTTGTATCCGGGCGCGTCGATCCGCACGGTGTAGCTTCCCGTCTGCGCGAACTCGTACACGCCGGTCCACTGGCTGGCCTGCCCGATCGGCATGTCGTTGACGTAGACGATGGCGTCGTCCGGCGTGACGTTGAACGTCATCCCCCGCCGCGCCCACAGGCGCACGACCGCGGTGATGCCTTGCGCGCCGCCGCCCGTGACTTCGACGCGCGAACGCCCCGCCACGGGCGCGCTGGCGGTAGGCGACTGGTCGGGAAACATCAGCGATCCGCCCGGCTCGGGCTCGCCCGGCGGGCCGGCGCCGGTGATCGGGCGGGCCGGGCGCCGGCTCTTGACGATGTCGTTCGCCAGCGTCGGGTGGCGGTAGCGGATGCCGGTCCACACGGCCAGCGCGCCGATGGCGACGAGCACGATGCCGATCAGCACCGGCACCCAGCGCGGCATCGGCGGCGCCTGCGGCTCTTCGCTCACTCCGTCTCCGATTCCTCGGTGATCTCGGCGACGCCTTCGTCGGTGACGATCGTGTCGTCGTCGTCGGGCAGCTTGTCGTACTCCTCCTCGCGCTGCCGCAACAGATCCAGCGCGCGCTGCTCATCCTCGGCGGAGACATAGATGCGGATCTCGCCCATCGTCCCGAAGTTCACCGGCTCCTGCCGGAACTTCACGTTCTCGATCTGCGCCGGAATCCCCTCGGCATCGAGGAAGCCCTGGATGAGACTGGCCTCGTCTTCGGTCCCGGTGCTGGCGATCTCGACCCACATCGTCCCCTGCCCGGGCACGGCCTGGAACGGCAGCTCGTCGACGAGCTGCGCGCCGCAGTCGGTGCACTCGGTTTTCCCGGCGACGTACTCCGTCTTACACGTTGGACAGTACGGCATTCGCTCTCCTATGGCGCGAGCGTGACCTTCCCGCTCTCACCGGTGATGTGGCCAACCTTTGCATAGAACAGGCCGCTCTGACGCATCCGCGACTCCAGCGCATCGAGCCGGTCCGGCGGCACGGCCATGAGCAAGCCGCCGCTCGTCTGCGCATCGCAGAGAAGAAGATAGTCCTCTTCGGAAACGTTGACGTCGACGCGCGCGCGGAAGGACTCGGCGTTGCGCTTCGTCCCGGCGGGGCAATAGCCGCGCTGCAGCCACTGGCGCGTCCCCTCCAGGAGCGGCACATCCTGCATGTGAATCTCCGCGCCGCGGCCCATCTCGAGAAGATGGCCGACGAAACCGTAGCCGGTGATGTCGGTGGCGGCGTTGACGCCGACGTCGACCATGACGTTCGACGCGTCGCGATTGAGCATCGTCATCCACCGGATGGCTTCGTCGAGCGAAGGCGGCGTTTTGAAGCGCTTGCCGGCGAGCGCGCGGTAGGCGCAGACGAGGATGCCGTTGCCGAGCGGCTTGGTCAGGACGAGGACGTCGCCGGCCTGCGCCGTGGAGTTGCGGACGATCTTGTCGACGGCGACGACGCCGGTGACGGCGAGCCCATACTTCGGCACGTCGTCGATGATGGTGTGCCCGCCGGCGATCGGGAATCCCGCCTCGGCCGCCTTCTCCGCGCCGCCTCGCAGGATTTCGTGCAGCACGTCGAGCGGCAGGACGTCGGAAGGAAAGCCGGCGATGGCCAGCCCCAGCACCGGCTTCGCCCCCATGGCGTAGATGTCGGAGATGGAGTTCGCCGCGGCGATGGCGCCGAAGAGGTACGGGTCATCGACGATGGGGGTGAAGAAGTCGACGGTCTGCGCGATGGCGAGGTCGCCGGCAATGCGCAGCACGGCCGCATCGTCGGCCGTGGCGTGACCGACGAGGAGATCCGCCCCCTCCGCGAGGTGCAGATCGGCAAGCACGGAGCGCAGGTCATCCTGACCCAGCTTGCACGCTCAACCCCCCGTGGTGGCGAAGGAGGAGAGGGGGGGATGGGACTTAAGCTTCGACTTCACGGGGGCAATCGTATCGCGGCGGAGAGCGACGACACCTACACAACCGCTTGGGCTGGACGTACCGCGCAATGCGCAGCGGGAATAGAATTTGAGCTTCGTGACACACCCGACGTTGAAGGAGCTGTTGCTCTCCACCGCACCGCGAGCGGAGATTCCTGTGCCGGTGCGCGCGTCTCGCAGCCGGAGACGTGAGAGACGAGCGCGAATCTCAACATCGGTACGATCGTTCTCATGGACCGGTCGGATGCTGACCATCCGGAAGGGGAGTCCATGAAGACAGCGAAGCCTCGTGCGGAAAGGCACGGCGGGGAAACTGGGGCGCGCGGCACGAGGCTCAGCGTTCCACTGCGGCCGCTCTCCTGAAGCATGCGCCGGGCTGGACCAGCGATGATCTCGACGACGTCATTGCGAATTGCTCCGCTGCGCGTCGATCACGAGATGTCTTCGCTGGCCTTTGCCGGTTGTCATGACGTTCGATGTTCCTCCGGGGACGGGCCTCAGGTTTGTGCGGGCCCGCGTCTCATCCGCGCCAAGGATGGGCTCGGCACCCTCAATAATTCTTGAACAAATCATTCCGTCGAGTTAGACTGACGGCGGTCCTTAAACCCACAAAAAACTGCACCTGACGCCGAACGTGTACCGCAGCCGCGGCCCCGTTCGAACGACTGCTTTCGGCGAAAGGAGGTGAGCTCGATGAACGTGAAAACCGACGTCAAAGGCGGCGGCGTCCTCGTCAGCGACTAGCCCACGCATTCCGATGCCCGCGCTCTGACAGCGGCGGCATGGCCGCCGCACTCCAGATTGTCTGCGGCGAAAGGAGGTGAGCTCGATGAACGTGAAGACCGACATCAAGGGCGGCGGCGTGATGACCGCTGACTGACTTTCGTCCAATCCCCACCCCCACGAGAAAGGCCCGGGCTTCCCGGGCCTTCTTGTTTCACGGATGCGCGACCACGAGCAGCGTCTCCTGCCGCTCGAGCACGTAGCGCATCGCCGTCGACACCGTCTTCGCGTCGAGCGCGGCGAAGGTCTCGTCGAGGATCATCAGCGCCGGCTTCTGCAGGATGGCCCGGGCGAGGAAGACGCGCGTCCGCTCGCCGTGGCTGAGTTGCCATCCGGTCTCGCCGACGGGCTGCTCGAGGCCGAGGGGCATCTTGTCGATGAGCGCGCCGAGGCCGAGGGCCTGGCAGACGTCGAGCGCCTCCTGGCGATCGGCAGGCAAGGGAGGCCAGGCCCGGCCGAGGAGAAGGTTGTAGCCGAGCGTGCCGATGAAAATATGGTTGGCGTGGAACTGTGGCGCGAGCAGCACGCGCCGGCGCCAGTTCTCCAGACCGACCGTCGGCACATCGAGTCCGCGGAAGAAGAGCAATCCGGACTGAAGCGGCCGCACGCCGCTGAGCAGCGCCGACAACGTCGACTTCCCCGAGCCGGAGGGGCCGCGCAGAAGGATGCGGTCGCCGCGGGCGATGCGGAGGCTCGCATCGTCGACGGCGGGCGCGGCGCGGCGCGCGTGGCGATAGGTGATGGACGATGCATGGACGAGCGGCGGCCCGCCGTCGACATGCTCGTCGAGCAACGGTCGAATGGCGGCGCTGCCCGGCGGCGACGTCCGCTCCGCCGTGCGCCAGAACGGAGCCACGCGACGCCAGGCGCTGAGCGCGGCGGCGATGCCGGCGCTGGCATCGGTCCACTGCGTCAGCGCGGTCGAGCCGAGGAGCACGCCCGCCGCGGCGACGGCGAGCGACTCCGCCGACGCGCTGCCGATGGCGAGAATCGGTGCGAGCGCGAAGAGCCCGACCCACGGCCACAGCCGGCGCAGCACGTCGAGCTGCAGGGCCGGGCGGTTGAAGACGCGCTCCCGCTCCATGTACGGCGCCAGACGAAGGTCTTCGCCGTCGTTGCGCTCATCCGGTTCCTTCTGCACCAGCCGCGTCTTGTGTCCGGTCATGTTCTCGACGACGTGGCCGGTCAGCGCGAAGCGGGCCTCGGTCCACGCCGCGCGTCCGAGGCCGAAGCGGACGGTGAGGCCCGCGGCGACGGCGATAAACAGTAAATACAGCGCGACGTGCATGGCGCCGCCGGCGCCGCGGCCGAGCACGTAAATCGCGGCGATGCCCGCGACGATCGCGGTCAGCCCGGCGAACGCGCCGCTGGTGCCGACGGCCTCGACCTGTCCGGACTCGAGCACGTGGCTGAGGAACGTGCCGACGCCTTTGCCCGTCACTTCATCGGGCGAGAGCTTGAGCGCGCCGAGGAGGATGCGCCGCTTGATCGCGGCACCGGCTTCCACGACGAGCGAGCGAGCCGCGCCGACGCCGGCCGCGCGCAGCGGCACGATGGTGATGACGGCCAGCAGCCAGAGCGCGAAGAGCGTGTCGAGCGAGCCGGTATCGAACGCCATCAGGCCGAGAATCCACCACGAGAGGACGTAGAGGGCCATCTCGGCGGCGTTCAGAGCGGCGAAGGCGAGGACCTTCTTCAGCAGGCGGGCCTCGCGCACCACGGCGCGCGCGTCTTCGAGGCGCGGGCGGACGAGGTGGATGCGGCCGACGGCGGCGTCGCCGACGAGCTCGCGCAGCATGGCCGCGCGCG
>DATDFB010000247.1:0-8437 GCA_036522835.1 Thermoanaerobaculia bacterium
TGTCGACGGTCAACGGGCCGGTGGTGGTGAAGGAAGCGGAATAGGGAAGCTTGCGCCCCTCACCCTGGCGCTTCGCGCCTGTCCCTCTCCCCGCAAGCGGGGAGAGGGTGGCCCTGAGCGAAGCGAAGGGCCGGGTGAGGGGCGCCACTCGTCCCTATCTCGCCGGCGCGCTCCTCGGCATCGCCGCCGCCTCCGAGTACCCGATCGTCATCCCCGCATTCATCCTCTTCGCCTTCGCGCCCAACCGCTGGAAAGTCGCCCTCGGCGGCGCGCCCTTCGCGCTTCTTCTCGCGCTCTACCACCGGGCCGCGTTCGGCGGCATCTTCGAGCTCCCCTCGGCGCACGAGAAGCTGCCGGCCTTTCGCGAACTCGCGCGGAGCGGCCTCTTCGGCGTGCACGCGCCGAGCGCGGCGAACTTCGTGGCCATGCTCCTCGATCCCGGGCGCGGGCTGCTCTGGTTCGCCCCGATCGTCGTCGCCGGCGTCTTCGCGCTGAAGCATGTGCCGGGCGGACAGCGCCTGACGCTCATCCTCGTGCCGCTGTCGATCTTCGCCGTCTACTCCGGCTACCCGAACTGGCCCGGCGGGTGGGCGGAGGGCCCGCGCTACGTCGTCTCGGCCATTCCGTTCCTACTCTTCCCGCTGACGTACGCGAGGCAACGATTCGCCCCGCTCCTCCTCGGCATCGGCGCCGCGACCGTCATCCCGCTCGCGCTCACCTTCCCCTTCCCCGACCGCTCCATCGCCCTGCCGTGGGCGTCGCTGGCCTGGCCGCTCCTGCGCCACGGCCTCGTCGCGCCGAACCTGCTGCACTTCGTGGCCCGGCCGCTGGCCATCGCCGTGCCGTTCGCCATCGTCATCGCCGCGTTGGCGCTCACGAAGCGCGCGCTCGTCGCCGCCGGCATCGCCGTCGCGATCGCCATCAGTGCGATCGCCGCACGGCACACCCCGATCGCCGACTACATCGAACAGGTCTACTTCGAGCGGGGCGGCGCGCTGGCGAGAACCGCGCGCGCGCAGCGCGACCTCACGCTACCGCCGGCGTCGTGGCCTTTCTGACCGGGTCGCGGAAGATGCGGTGCGTGTAGATGCGCTTCTTGTGCAGCTTGTAGAAGATCATCGTCTTCAGGATCTCGATCCCGTAGCGCATGCCGCGCATGAAGCCGACCTGCGAAGCCTCGTCGAAGTAGCGCGTGGCGATCGGCACCTCGCGGATGCGCATCCCCTTGGCCACGCCCTGGGCGATGATCTCGGTGTCGAAGACGAAGTCGTCGGAGTTGGCTTCGAAGTCGACCGCCTCCAGATAGCGCCGCGAGTACGCGCGAAACCCCGAGTGGTACTCGGAGAGGAAGATGTAGAACGTCGCGTTCTCCACCATGGTCAGGAAGAGGTTGGCGAAGTACTTCCACTTCGGCATGCCGCCCTCGATCGGCCGGCCGCCGAGCATGCGCGAGCCGAACACCGCGTCGCACTCGCCGCGCTGCAGCGGCGCCACGAGCCCGGGGATGATCTTCGGGTCGTACTGGTGGTCGGGATGGACCATGACCATGATGTCGGCGTCCATCTCGTCCATGGCCGTGCGGTAGCAGGTCTTCTGGTTTCCGCCGTAGCCGCGGTTCTTCTGGTGCACGACCACGCGGATCGGCAGTTGCCGGGCCAGCTCCACGGTGCGGTCGCGCGAGCAGTCGTCGACGAGGAGAATCTCGTCAACCCAGTCCTTCGGGATGTCGTCGTACGTCGCCTGCAACGTCCGTTCGGCGTTGTACGCGGGAAGGACGGCCACGACTTTTTTTTCGCGGAGCGGCATGAGTGGCGGGCGAGAATAACAAGGAACCGTGCGTCAGCGAAGCAATTCCGATCTCTGCCTGCTCCTTTCGGCGCTGCTCCTCCCCTCCCTCCTCTTCGCCGACGTCCTTCTCGGCCACGGCGGCTTTTATCTGCGCGACCTCACCCGTTACTACTACCCGGCCAAGCAAATCCTGCGCGAGATCGTCTCCAGCGGCGAGATCCCCTACTGGAACCGCTACTTCGCCGCCGGGCAGCCGCTGGCGGCAAATCCGGAGCACGAAGTCTTCTACCCCCTGACTTGGCTCGTCCTTCTCCCGAGCTACAACCTCGGCTTTCGCCTGCTCATCCTCATCCACATCTCCATCGGGTTCGCCGGCATGGCGGCGCTCTTGCGCTCGATGGAGCTGCGCCCCTTCGCGGCCTGGTTCGGCGCGGCGTCATGGGCCTTGGGCGGGGTCGTCCTCTCGACGATCAATCTCCTGCCGATCCTCTTCAGCGCCGCGTGGCTGCCGCTGACGTGCCTCTTCGCGCGGCGCGTTCTGCTGCAACCCAACCGGCGCGACTTCGCCCTCGCCTCCCTCTTCCTCGGCCTGCAATTCTTGGTCGGCGAGCCGACCACCGTCATCCAGACCGGCATCCTCCTCGGCAGCTATGCCCTCTACCGCGGCATCCGCAACGTCGGATGGATCGCGGCGATCTCCGCGGCCGCGTTTGCGGTCGGCGCCGCGCAGATGCTGCCGGCGCTCGACCTCGTGCGAGACTCCGTCCGCTCCCGTCCCTTCGCGTTCGACGTCGTCAGCACCTGGAGCATGCCGTGGGCGAAGCTCGCCGAAGTCGTCTATCCGAATCTCCTGGGCCACATCACCTGGCATGGACAGCCGTGGTACTGGGCGGCGCGGCTCTATCCGCGCACCGCCTCGCCGTTCCTCTTCAGCATCTACGCCGGCATCCTCGTCATTGCCCTCGCCGTCGCGGGCGCGTTCGTGCGCGCGAAAGGGGCGCGGCTCGTGCTGCTCCTCTGCGCGTTTTCCGCGCTCCTGGCCCTCGGCGGAAACACCCCGCTCCTCGGCTGGCTCTACCGCGGCGGCATCGGCACGTCGTTGCGCTACCCGGAGAAGTTCGCGCTGATGGGGATCTTCGCGCTGATCGTCTTCGCCGCGCAGATGCTGGAGCGTCTGATGGACGGCGACCGAAGGCTGCGCAACGCCGCCATCGCATTCCTCGGCGCGGCGACGGCAATTGCCGCGGCGATGCCGATCGCCGGCGCGCCGTTGGCGAAGATCTGGGGAATCGACGATCCCGCCGTGCTGGCACGCGTCATCGAGATCTCTGACGCGGACTGGATCGCCGCCACGGTCCGCGGCGCGCTGGCCATCGCGATCGTCTGGTTTGCGCGGAATCGACGGGCCTGGATCGCCGCGGCCGCGATCTTCGTCGTCGCCGACCTCGCCTACACCCTCGAGGAGATCAACCCGCGGCTGCCGCGCCGCTTCTTCGATCCGCCGCCGATCGCCGCGGCCCTGCCGGCCAATCGCCACGACTTCCGCCTCTTTCACGAGACCGACTGGTATCCGGAGGACCAGCCGCCCGCGGCCGGCTACTTCCCGTCCGGCCCGGAGCAATACTGGTCGGTGCGCAACGCCCTCGCGCCGATGCTCCCGGCCGGCGCCGGCATCGAGACCGCGCTGCAGAACGATCCGGACCGCACCGAGCTCCTCCCCACGTCCGAGCTCACCACCGCAATGCTCGAAGTGCAGGGCTCCGGACGCGCGGACTGGCAAGCGCCGTTCATGGCCATGTCGAACGCCTGGTTCCGCACCGCCTACCGCGACTTCGCCTCGGAGCGGCGGCGCACCGGCGGCGACTTCACCAAAATGAAGCCGGTCGTCTTCGTCGCCGCCGCGCCGGTTCCGCGCTACTACTTCGCCGACCGGATCGTCGGCATCCGCGGCCGCCGCGACGTCGTCGCCAACCTCATCGCGAACCGCACCAGCCCCCGCGTCGCCTTCGTCGAGGCGCCGCCGTTCCTCCCGGCTGGAGGCGTCGTGCACGACGTCGTCGAGACGCCGAACACCGCGTCGCTCGACGTCGAGAGCCGCGGCTTGGGATTTCTGGTCATGAGCGTGACGCGGCACAAGTACTGGGACGTGCGCGTCGACGGCGCGCGCGTGGAGCCGATGGCGACGAACCTCGCCTACCAAGGCATCGCCGTCCCCCCCGGCCGCCACCGCGTGACCATGCGCTATCGCAACCCTCTCGTTCTCATCGGCCTGGCCATCAGCGCCATCGCCATCGCCGTCCTCTTCTGGTTTAATCCCCGCGCTTGGAGAACCGCCGCGCAGACAAGATCGCCGTAGCCACCCTCATCCTCCTCGGCACGCTCCTCTTCGCCGACGTCCTCTTCGGCGTCAGCGGCTTCTACATGCGCGACCTCACGCGCTATTACTACCCCGCCAAGCAGATCCTGCGCGAGATCGTCCAAAACGGCGAGTTCCCGTACTGGAACCGCTACTTCTCCGGCGGGCAGCCGATCGCCGCGAATCCGGAGCACGAAGTCTTCTACCCGCTCACGTGGCTGATCCTCCTCCCGAGCTACAACCTGGGGTTCCGGCTGCACATCCTCATCCACGTCTACATCGGGCTTCTCGGCATGTACGCGCTCTTGCGCTCCATGGAGCTGCGGCCGTTCGCGGCGTGGTTCGGGGCCATGTCGTGGGCGCTCGGCGGGATCTATCTCTCCTACATCAACCTCCTGCCCATCCTCTTCTGCGCCGCCTGGCTGCCGCTGACGTGTCTCTTCGTGCGGCGGTTTCTGTTGCGCCACACCGTGCGCGACTTCGCCCTCGCCTCCCTCTTCCTCGGCATGCAGTTCCTCGTCGGCGAGCCGACAACCGTCATCCAGACCGGCATCCTCATCGGCATGTACGCGCTCTACCGCGCCTGGTACTCCGTGCCGCGGGTCTCGAAGGCGATCACGCGCGTTCTTTGGATCGCCTTCATCTCCATCGCCGGCCTCGCCGTCGGCGCGGCGCAGATGCTGCCGGCCATCGACCACGTGCACGACTCCGCCCGCTCGCGTCCCTTCGAGTTCGACCTCGTCAGCGCCTGGAGCATGCCGTGGGCGAAGTTCGGCGAGATCGTCTACCCGAACCTCCTTGGCCACATCTCCATCAAACGCGTCATGTGGTACTGGGGCGGCGGCCTCTACACCGGCATGGGCTCGCCGTTCCTCTTCAGCATCTACGTCGGCATCCTCGTCATCGCCTTGAGCGTCGGCGGCGCGTTCGTCCGTCCGCGCGGCGGGCGGCTCGTGCTGATCCTCTGCGCGGTCTCGGCGCTCCTTGCTCTCGGCGGACACACGCCGCTCCTGCTGTGGCTCTACCGAGCCGGCATCGCCACGTCGATCCGCTATCCCGAGAAATTCGCCATGCTCGGCGTCTTCGCCCTCATCGTCTTCGCCTCGCAGATGCTCGAGCGGCTGATGAACGCGGACGAAGACGTGCGCGAAGGGACGCTCGGCTTTCTGGCGGCGGCGACGGCCATCGCCCTCGCGCTGGCCATCGCCGGCTTCACGCCGCTCTACGGCCGCGTCTTCATGAAGATCTGGGGGCTGGGGAAGTCGGCGCAGGCGACGAAGGAGATCAACCTCTCGCACGTCGACTGGATCGTGGCCGCGGTGCGCGGCCTCCTCGCCGTCGCGCTGGTCTGGCTCGCCGGCAAGAAGAACGAGCGCGTCTGGATCGGCGCGGCGGCGCTCTTCGTCGCCCTGGATCTCGGTTACACCTTGGCCGAGCTCAACCCGCGCATGCCGCGGCGCTTCTTCGATCCGCCGCCCGCGGCCGCGCGCCTCCCGCAGAACCGCGCCGACTACCGCGTCTTCCACGAAGTCGACTGGTACGGCAACGAGGACCCGGCCCGGCAATACTTCTCCACCGGCGACGCCGTCTACTGGGTCGTGCGCAACGGACTCTTTCCGATGACGCCGGCCGGCGCGCGCGTGCGCACGGTGCTCGAGCGCGACTACGACAAGACCGCGCTCATCCCCACCATCGAGCTCACCGAATCCGTCTGGGACCTCAAGCGCTCCGGCCGCGCCGACTGGTACGAGCCGTTCATGGCCATGTCGAACGCCTGGTTCCGCGCCACCTACCGGCCGTTCAAAGAAGAGCAGAAGCGCACGGGGGGCGACTTCAAGAAGTCCGATCCGATCGTCTTCCTCGAGAGCGCGCACTACCCGCGCTACTACTTCGCCGACCAACTGATCTCCATCCGCAACCGCCAGGATTTCGTCGACCAGTTGACGAACGGCCGTCAGACGCCGGCGGTGGCGTTCGTGCCGCGGCCGGCCTTCCCGCCGGCGCGCGGCGTCGTGCACAGCGTGCGCGAGACCGCCAACACCGCGTCGCTCGACGTGGAGAGCTTCGGCCAGGGGTACCTGGTCATGAGCGTCACGCGGCACAAGTACTGGGACGTGCGCATCGACGGACAGCGCGTGCCGACCGTGCCGACGAACATCGGCTATCAAGGCATCGTGGTCACGCCCGGCCGGCACCGCGTGACGATGGAGTACCGCAACAGCCTCGTGCAGATCGGCCTCGGCGTCACCGGCGGCGCGGCCGCGCTGCTGCTCGCGCTGGCGATCTTCTGGCGCCCGCGCCTCAGCCGCCCGCGCGACGCGTACGAGGAGCCGGTGCACGTCGTCGCTGACGCCGGCGGCACGCATGTCGAGCCGGCGGAGACCGCGTGAAACGCTGGCGCATTCCGATCTTCGTCGGCGTCCTCGGCGGGCTCGCCGTGGCGGCGCTCTACGTCTACAACAACGTCTCGCAGCGCCAGATCGAGTCGCAGGCGTACGTCCCGCGGCCGGTGACGATCACGCCCGAAGTCGCGCTGCTGCAGCAGTACGTGCGCATCGACACGTCCAATCCGCCGGGCAACGAGACCGCCGGCGCGCGCTTCCTGGCCGCGCAGATCGAGCGCGCCGGCGTGCACGCCGAGGTCATCGAATCGGCGCCGGGACGCGGCAACGTCTACGCGCGCGTCCGCGGAAAGCGCCGCGGCGAAGGGCTGCTGCTCCTCAACCACATCGACGTCGTGCCGGCGGGCCGCGAGGGATGGACGCGGCCGCCGTTTGCCGCGCAGCAGTTGCTCAACGCCATCTACGGCCGCGGCACGCTGGACATGAAAGGCATCGCCATCTGCCAGATCGAGGGCTTCCTCGCCGTCGCGCGGACGAAGGCGATGCCGGAGCGCGACGTCGTCTTCCTCGGTACCGCCGACGAGGAGCATGGCGGCACGATGGGCATTGCCTGGCTCCTCGCCCATCGCCCCGACATCTTCGAGGGCGTGCGCTACGCCCTGAACGAAGGCGGCATCAACGAGTCGTACGCCGAGCGGCTGCGGTACGTCGGCGTGGAGATCGGCACGAAGATGATCGTGCGGGCCGAGCTGCGGGCCCCGTCGCGCGCGGCCATGCAGCGGACGCGCATCGCCCTCGAGCCGTACTTCAGCCCGCGCGAGCCCGACCGCGTCCTGCCGGAAGTGCGCCTCTTCCTGCGCGATCTCGCGCCGCTGCGCGTCGCGCAGGGACGGATGCTCGCCGACGTCGACCGCACCATCGCCGAGGGACGGTTCTGGCTCATGGAGCGGGCGTACAAGGAAGCGATGCAGAACATCGTCTGGGCCACCGACCTCGCCGGCGACGCGCGCGGCGCGACGATGCAGGTCACGCTCTTCAACCTTCCCGACGAAGATCCGGACAAACGCCTGGCCTGGCTGGCCGAGACCGTGCGGCCGTACGGCGCGGCCATCGAGAGGGTCACGGAGAAGACCGGGCCCTCGGTGCTGTCGCCGCGGAACACGCCGCTCTTCGCCCTCATCGCCAGCCAGGCGCACCGGCAGTGGGGGAACGTACCGGTCGGCACGGAGGTGCTGGTCACGTCGTACAACGACTCGCGCTACCTCCGGCCCCGAGGGATCGTCTGCTATGGCCTCTGGCCCTTCCAGGTCGATTTCTACCAGACGCAGACCATCCATCTGAACGACGAGCGGGTGCGGATCGACTGGTTCCAGGAGGGGGTCGAATTCATGAAGCACCTGGTCGTCCGCTATGCAACGGAGCGGTGACAAAAAACGTCGATCGCGGCATCGAATTAACGTCAACTCGCATTGTCAACCGAACGTCAAACCCTTCATTTCAAACGTTTGTCCCCCTCCCGCAGCGTGGCCTGACCCTTGCCGTAGGCTGAACGGAAATAGGAGGGAACTGAATGCAGAGAAAACAGAAGGGATTCACGCTCATCGAGCTGCTGATCGTCGTGGCGATCATCGGCATCCTGGCCGCCATCGCCATCCCGAATCTGCTCACGGCGCTGCAGCGCTCGCGGCAGAAGCGGACCATGGCCGACATGCGCACGATCTCCACGGCGTGGGAAGCGCGCGCCACCGACACGAACTGCTACAACGCCGCCGGCGCCGCGTCGGGCTTCCCGACGGTCGTGATCAACATCACCGACCTGCAGAAGCACCTCACCCCGACCTACGTCAAGACCTTCCCCGGCAACGACGGATGGGGCAACCAGTACCACATGTTCGCCGACCAGGGCTGGGCCAACGGTACGGCGGCGCAGCAATACGGGGTGCAGTCGTAC
>DATDFB010000248.1:0-11190 GCA_036522835.1 Thermoanaerobaculia bacterium
GGGCACTGGTTGCAGGTGAAGAAGACGACGGAGATCTTGCCGTCGCCCGGCTTGTACGCGACGGTCTTGCCGTCGACGGCGTTGACGAGGGCGAATTTCGGCGCCGTCGCGCCGATCGGCAACTCCTCGGCGCCGTTCGCGCACGCGGCGGTCAGCATCAACACTACGAACAGGTTCTTCATGGCATTCTCCTCAGCAGTTTCTTGATCTGCGCGATGGCGTCGGCGCTCCGTACCGGCCCGTCGTGCCGCCACAGCTCCTTACCGTTGCGGTCGAAGACGAGGGTGATCGGGATCGTCCCTTCGAAGCGGTAGAAGGTCATCAGGTCGTCGACGGTGCCGCGGTAGTAGACGTTGGTGTAGGTGATCTTCTGTTTGTCGAGAAAGGCCGCGACCTTGGCGCGGTCGGCCTCGGGGACGGAGTCGTCGGCGGACACGCCGACCATCGTGACCTCGGGACCGAAGGCGGCGTCGATGGCGCGCAGCTCCGGCATCTCCGCGACGCACGGCGCGCACCACGTCGCCCAGACGTTGACGACGCGCAGCTTGGCCGTTTTCGGGAAGACCTCGGCGATTTTCTTCGGGTCTTTGACGTCGCGCAGCGTGGCGGCGGTGGCGACGTTGGCGAACAACAGGAGTACGAGGATGGCGCCCCTCACCCGGCCTTCGGCCACCCTCTCCCCGCTTCGCGGGGCGAGGGACCTGGCGGAAGAAGAGACCCCTCTCCCCGCGTGCGGGGAGAGGGACAGGCGCGAAGCGCCAGGGTGAGGGGCGCACGCTTCCCGTCTCATGACATCGGCATCCCGATCTGCCGCATCTGCGACGCGTGGTCGCGCGCGCCCCAGCGGCGCACGATCTTCCCCTCACGGATCTCGAAGAACTCCATGGCCACGAGCTCAAACGATTTTCCGGTCGGTTGGTTTCCGCGGAAGGGGCCGACGAAGGTCCCGCGCTCGGTGTAGCGCGCCGCCACCGTGTCGTCCTCGGCGACGAGCTCCTCGATCTGCATGGTGATCTGCAGCGCCGCGTGGAGCTCGCGCCAGATCGGCACGACGACGTCCATGCCGCCCCACCCTAGGACGCCCTGGACGACGGCGTCGGGGGCGAAAATCTCGTTCTGCAGGGTGTCGACGTCGCCGCGGTTGAAGGCCTCGACGTAGCGCCGGACGACTTGTTTATTTGCTTCCGACATGGCCGCTCATCGTACCCGCGCCCGCTCCGCTTTCGCGATCAACTTTTTGCAAGGACCGGCGATGCGCTCGGCCATGAGCGCGTACCCCTTTGCGTTCGGATGGATGGCGTCGCTCTTGAGCGACTCGTCATTCATGATTCCCCGCGTGATCCGCGGCACCAGCAGACACTGCTCATCCTTGGCGATGCGCGTGTACATCGCCTCGTAGTCGGCGGTCAGCGACGGGAATCGAAATCCCAGCAGCACCACCATCGCGCCGGCGCCCTCGACCTTGTGCACGATCGCGCGCAGGTTCGCCTCCGTCGTCTGGATCGGAACGCCGTTCAAGAAGTCGTTCCCGCCGAGGCCGACGATCACGATGCGCGGATCGCGGGCGAGAACGTCGGCGTCGAGCCGTGCCAGCGCCGAGGCCGTCGTGTCGCCGCTCACCCCCGCGTTGAACACCGGCGCACCGATGAGCGCCGAGAGCCGCGACGGATAGTCCTCGCCGGCCTGCGCGCCGTAGCCGGCCGTGAGCGAGTCGCCGAAGGCGATCAGGTTCGCGCCGCCGGAGCCGAGGTTGCGGACATGCGCGTACGGCGAGGGCCACAGCGCGACGACGATGATGAGGAGCAGGGCGGCGGCGAGGGGGATGAAGAGGCGGTTCTTCACGGGCGGAAGGGGTTGGTGACCTTCAGAGGGAAGCGGGTGAAGTCGCGGTCGGCCGTGAGGATCTCATCGATTTCGTGCTCGATACAGAGTGCGGCAATGTGAGCGTCATGAGCGGTACTGCTGGTGACGAGCGAGGCCTGAACCAGGGTTTCCAAAACTTCCATATGACGAGGCGTTTCTGACAGCAGACGCAAGGACGGCGACTGTAGAAGACGCTTCACGTCATTGAATGCCATTTGCAGGGGCAGAGGACGCCGCAGCGTGCGTGGATCCGTGATCACGTGCAGATATTCGTAGATGCAGTGCCACGGAATCGCCCATGGCCGCATTCCCTCTGACAAACGAGTAAGGAGTGCTCGCGCCGCTGCGTGGAATTCGGAGGAGGGGGTGTCCGCGTAGACGAGAATATTTGTATCGACGGCGATCACGGCATGAATCCGCGTTTTTTCATGTAGTCGTCGTCGTCCAGGATTTCGTAGAGCTTCTTGCGGTCAGAGATGTCCACAAGCAACTCGCTCGGCCAGTTCCACCCTTCGAGGTTCAGCTTGTACGGCTTCGCTGAATTCTGCAGCAGCTCGTTCGCCACTTCCTCTACCGATCGGCTTTCCTTCGCCGCGCGCTGCTCGAGCTCCTTCATGACCTCGTCATCGACCGTGAGCGTGATCGTCGCCATCAACCCAATGTAGGAGCGCCCTACCACCCTGTCAACCGCGCAGCCGCAGCCACGCCACCGCGGCGATTGCCATCGTCAACAGCGCCGCAATCCACCACGACATCACCGGAATATCGGCCACGGCGAACGCCGGCAAGGCCTGCCCGCGGATCTCGCCTTGCGGAGCTTCGGCCGAGTGGATGTTGACGTAGAGGAACCCGGCGGCAAAATCGGCGACGAGGCGCGGCGTCATCGGCACGCTCGCCGAGAACGAGCTCGTCGTCGGAAAGTGAAATACGACCGGACCTTCTTCGCCCGCCGGCGCGACGTGGAGGTGCGCGTCGGTCGCGGCGACGACGTCGTGCGTGCACTGCACGGCCAGCGACGATGCGTCGTTCGAGAGGTCGACCGTGCACGTGCCGGTGGCGGTCGACGTCGTCGGCGGCACTTCCTGCGCGCCATTGAGCGGGAATGAAAAATTGTCGATCGTGCGCGGGAGGATCTGCCCGCGGATCTCGCCCGTCGGTCTTCCGGCGGTGTGGATGTTGACGTAGAGATTGCCGGCCAGGAGATCGGCGACGTCGGCGGGCGTCATCCCGCTCCACGTCGCTTCGACGGGACTCGACGGATTGCCGAGATCGAACGCCACCGGGCCGTTCGTACCGGCGGCGCCGCGGTGGATGTGCATCACCGTCGCCAGGACCACGTCGTGCGTGCAGACGATCGACAGCGTGCTCGCCCCGTCGAACTCCGCCATGCAGCCGCCGCGCGCCGCGCTCGCGGTCGGCGGCACCTCGTGCGCGCCGGAGAGGTCGAATACGAAAATCGTCGGCGACGCGAACGTGCGGAGGTTGTGGAACGTGCACGTCACGGTCTCGCCGCCCTGGAGCGATACCGTGGCCGTGCGGGCGAACGGATTGCCCACGCTGTCGCCGTCGGCGCAGGCGACGTCGGTCAGCGCGAAATTCGGCGCCGCTCCTTCGGTGATCGTGTAGGTTCCGGCGGCCACGTTGCTGAACGTCTGCACCGCCCCGTCGTTCAGCGTGAACGCCGCCGGGCCGCCCGGCACGTCGTCGCTGAAACTGAAGCCCGTGCCGCCGGCGGGGGAGGTGCTCTTCACGATGCGAATCGTTCCGGTCGTCGGCGGCGCAGGGGGCGTGCCGATCTGCCCGCGGATCTGCGGCGACGGGTTATCGTCCGTCGACTGCGTCGTGTGAATCTCGAGATAGAGGAACGTCGCCGCGAAATCAGCCACGAGCTGCGGCGTCATCGGCACGTTGGCCGACAGCGGGCTCGTCGCGCTCGGGAACGTGAACACCACCGGCCCGTTCGTCCCGGCCGGCCCTTCGTGCACGTGCGCCTCCGTCGCGCCGGCGAGATCGTGCGTGCAGGAGATCGCCAGCGAGGCCGCGGCGTTGTCGAGGTCCGCCGTGCACGTCGCCGTTGCCGCCGTCGAATTCGGCGGCACCACCTGCGGGCCGTTCGCGGTGAACGGCACCGTGTCGACCGTGCGCGGCACGATTTGGCCGCGGATCTCGCCGCTCGGCCGGCCGCCGCTGTGGATGTTGACGTAGAGGTTCCCGCTGAGAAGATCGTTGATGTCGGCCGTGGTCATCCCCGTCCACGTCGCCGAGACGGGGCTCGTCGGTGTACCCAAATCGAAGGCCACCGGGCCGTTGACCCCGGGAGCGCCGCGGTGGATGTGCATGATCGTCGCGCCGGCCACGTCGTGCACGCACGTGATGGCGAACGTCGCATTCGGCTGATCGAGATTGCCGAAGCAGCCGCCGATCGCGGTCGACGGATTCGGCGGCACCTCCTGCGATGCGCGGAGGTCGAAGACGAACGTCTGTGCCGGCGCGGACGTGGCCGCGCAGACGAGGAGAGAGAGCGTGAGGGCGGCGATCGAGCGGGACACCCGCTGCAAATTCAAACACAAGAGCCGGACGCCGGGCAACGCTGGTAAGCTGTGCCGAAAGTCCAACAACGCGGTCACAAAAGGAGACGGTATGCGTCGCTCTCTCGCGCTCCTGGTCCTCTTCCTTCTGGCATTCTCCGCCCCCCTTCTCGCCCAGTCCCACGCCACCACCGGCGCCATCGAAGGCACCGTCGTCGACGCGCAGGGAGGCGCCGTTCCCGGCGTCACCGTGACGGTCAAAAACACCGCCACGAACTACGAGACCGTCGTCGTCACCGACTCCGCCGGCCGCTTCCGCGCCGTCCTCCTGCCCCTCGGCCCATACGAGGTCACGGCCGCGCTGCAGGGCTTCGCCACCGTCGTGCAGAAAGGCCTCGACCTCGGCGTCGGCCAGACCCTGACTCCCATCATCGCCCTCAAGCAGGCGGCGGCGTCGGAGCAGATCGTCGTCACCGCCGCGGCGCCGCTCATCGAGACGGCGCGCACCGAGGGGGCCACGCGCATCGATCAGAAAGCCGTCGAAGGGCTGCCGAACAACGGCCGCAACTTCCTCGACTACACCAAGCTCACCCCCGGCGTCACCATCGTGCAGGGGCCGGACGGCGACGAGCTCTCCATCAACGGGCAGAAAGGCATCTCCAACAACGTCTCCGTCGACGGCGCCGACTTCAATAACCCCTTCTTCGGCGAGCAGCGCGGCGGCCAGCGTCCGCCCTTCACCTTCAACCTCGACGCGGTGAAGGAGATGGTCGTCGTCGCCGACGGCGCGAACGCGGAGTTCGGACGCTCCATGTCCGGCTTCGTCAACGTCATCACCAAGTCGGGGACGAACGACACCACCGGCACCGCGCACGTCACCTTCAAGAATGACTCGCTGAGCTCCCAGCCGAAGAACCCCGACGGCAGCGAGTCGCCGAAGTTCTCCTCCAGCCAGACCCAATACGGCTTCACCCTCGGCGGCCCGATCCAGCGCGACCGGCTCTTCTACTTCGGCGCCCTCGACCTGCAGAAGGCCAACTCCACCAAGCAGACCGACCCGAACCGCATCGAGCAACGCGTCGTCGACGCCTTCGCCGGCCTCGGCTCGCCGAACGAGAACGGCCCCATCGACCGCACCAACGACGCGCGCGTCCTCCTCTTGAAGTTGGACTACAGCCTGAGCGCGAAGAACCTCGCCAACCTCCGCTACAACTACACGTGGTCCGAGCAGGAGAACGGCACGTTCGACGTCGACTCGTGGGGCCGCAGCGCGAACGCCATCGAGAAGGACTCCTCGCACGCCATCATCGGCGGCCTGACGTCGACGGCCACGCAGAGCCTCCTCAACGAGCTCCGCTTCCAGGCCGCGCGCGAGAACCGCCCGCGCCCGTACAACGGCCCGAACATCGCCGGCCAGAGCCGGCCGCTCCCCGACACCGCCTTCGACTTCGCCCGCGGCTACCGCTTCGGCGAGCCGTTCTTCATCCCGGTCAAGTACTACGACACGCGCGTGCAGCTCAACGACAACGTGAGCTACCTGCGCGGCGCGCACTCGTACAAGGCGGGCGTGGAGTACAACCGCGTCAATTCCGTGCAGACGTTCCTCGGGTTCGCCAACGGCCGCTGGATCTTCGACTCCACCGACGGCTTCCTCGAAGACCTGCACAACCACACCAACAAGCACGTGCTCCTCTTCCTGCAGCAGGCCGGCGTCGGCAACGTCTCCGTCGAAGAGGCGGGGACGCAGAGCATCCCCCAGACCGAGCCCGCCGTCTTCGTGCAGGACTCGTGGCAGGCCACGCCGAAGCTGAACGTGCAGTACGGCCTGCGCTGGGAGGCAGAGATCGAGCCCGACCCGATCACGCCCCCCGACCAGGTCTTCTACTCCGCGTTCATCGGCCAGACGAAGTCGGGGCAGGTGTTCCCGTCGAACGGCAAGATCCCCTCGGACTACGGCATGTGGCAGCCGCGTTTCGGCATCGCCTGGGACCCGAAGGGCAACGGCCACCGCGTTTTCCGCGCCAACGCCGGCATCTTCTACGGCCGCGTGCCGGGCTTGACCCTGGCGTCGTCGCGCTCGACGAACGGCAGCCGCGGGCAGACGATCTTCCGCAGCAGCGGCGTGAACTTCGACGGTTGCCTTCCGATCTATCCGAATCCGCTGGCGCCGTCGTGCATCACCAATCCCGACCATCCCGACGTCTTCGTCTTCGACCGCAATTTCAAGAACCCGCGCTCGAAGTCGGCCAGCGTCTCGTGGGAGGAGGAAGCGATCCAGGATTACAGCTTCCTGGTGAAGTACAACTACATCAGGGGCGAGCACATCACGCGCTTCATCAACCGCAACGATCCCCTGCTCAATCCGAACTTCGATCCGAAGTGCACGTTCGCCTGCGGCGTGTGGAGCAGCGGCCTGGGACCGGGCGGCGCGAACGGGATCGGCGCGCTGACGACGGTCGAGTCGAGCGCGCGCAGCCTTTACCAGGGCATCACGCTCGGCGTGACGCGGCGTCCCGTCCACAACCTCGGATTCCAGGTCAACTACACCTACTCGAAGGACAAGTCGGACGACGACAACGAGCGCGATCCCTTCACCTTCCGCTATGCGAAGGTGACGGACCTCGACGCCGAGTACGGCTATTCGGACCGCGACCAGCGCCATCGCATCAACGCCTGGCTGCTGTGGAACGCGCCGGCGGGCGTGGACGTGAATTTCCGCTATTCGTACCGCTCCGCGCAGCCGAAGTCGATCACCGCGTCGGGTGCCGACGCGAACACGCCGCAGGACCGTTGCTCGGCCGTCAACCCCGACACCGGCGCCTGCACCCCCGGCTCCGTCGTCACGCAGCGCAACCTCGGACGCAAGGACAATCAATACTCCTCGCTCGACCTTCGCCTGGCCAAGCAGTTCCACTACGGCGGCGCGACGCTGGAGCCGGCCATCGACGTCTTCAACATCTTCAACAGCAAGAACCTCCGCCGGCCGGAGGTGACGAATCTGATCTTCAACTTCGACGGCACGGTGCAGAGCGGCACCGGCGATCCGCGGCAAATGCAGATCGGATTGCGGGTGCTCTGGTAGGGGCGCACGGCGTGCGCCCATCGCTGCGCGCGGTGCTTTTCGACTGGGACGGAACGCTCGCCGACACGGCGGAGGCGAGCTTCCGTTGCTACGTGCGGACGTTTGCCGAGTACGGCATCGCCTTCGACCGCGACACGTACCGGCAGACGTATTCGCCGAACTGGTATCACACGTTCCGCTGCGTCGGCCTGCCGGAGGAGCGGTGGGCCGACGCCGACGAGCGCTGGCTGGTCCACTTCGCCGAGGAGACGGTCGACCTGATCGACGGCGCGCGCGAGGCGCTCGAAGCGCTGGCGCGCCGCGGCCTGACGCAAGCGATCGTCACCAGCGGCACGCGGCCGCGCATCGAGCGCGAGTTGGTCGCCCATGGATTGCGCTTCGACGAGGTGGTCTGCGGCACCGACACCGCGCGCAAGAAACCGCACCCCGAGCCGCTGCAGCTCGCGCTGTCGCGCCTTGGCATCGAGCCCTCCGAGGCCGCGTACGTCGGCGACTCGCCCGAGGACGTGATGATGGCGAAGGCGGCGAGCGTCTACGCCGTTGCCGTACCGGGCGCGTACCCGAATCGCGAGGCGCTGGCTGCGGCGGGAGCGGACGTGATCGCGGAGGATCTGGCGCGCGCCGTCGACGCGCTCGTGCTGCTCTGATGCGCGAGAGCACCATCGCGCGATTCCTGGCCGGCGAGGCCGCGGCGGCGGAGCTCGCGGGCGAGGACTACGTCGGCGACCTGACCGAGGACGTCGAGGTCGAGCCGGCGAAGCTGCTGCGCTTTGTCGACGCCGTCGAGCGCGGTGAGCTTTCGCCGGAGCGGCTGGCCGCCATCGCCAAGGCCATCGTCGACTCGGACCACTTGGCGTACGACGATCTCGTCGAGGCGATGCTTTACGAGTGGTCGCGCTCGGAGATCGACCTCGCGGACTCGCGGCGGTTTCTGAGCGGGAAGCTCGACCGTGCAACGTGGACCCGCTACATCCTCCCGGCTTTGGGAGCCGCGGCCCTGATCCTTGCCGGCCTCGTGTGGTTCGTGATGACGCACAGCCTGATGGCCTGGATCCCACTGGCGCTGGGGTTTCTTCTCCTGGTGGCGCTCGAGGTTCGGAGCGGAATGGTTTGACTCAAACCATCACCGAGCGCGTGCGCAGCAGCGGCTCGGCGAGCAGCGGATCGCCTTCGATGACGACGGCTGTCCGCCCGCGCGGCGCGTTGTAGAAAATCCGCCAGGCCGTGTCGGCGTCGAGGCGGATCTTGGTGGCGGGCGACTCCGTCGCGCCCTCGTACAGGACCCAACGCGATCCTTCGCGCCGTACCGTCCACGCCTCGCCGTCGATGTAGATCGAGACCGTGGTTTGTTCGGGCGCTTCGGACGAGGCGTACGCTCTCGGCAGCGCGCGCACGCTGAAGTCGAGCAGCGGCGCGAGCCAGCGCGCCGTGAACAGCGGCGGCGCGCCGACGGCGTCGCGGATCTGCGTCTGGTGATGCCACCACTCCGTGTACTCGCGGCCGGTGTCCATCCAGTTCTCGGAGCGGTCCTCGCCGGCCCACGCCACGCTGATGCGCGCGGTGGCGTGCGGATCGATCTGCATGACCTCCATCGCCACCGCTTCGCCGGCGCGCTCGAGCAGATCCGTCAGCACCGCAGGACTGGCGCGCCGCCAGTACGCGACGCCTGTCGCATTCAGCTCGTTGATGAACGCCACGACCTCCTCGTACGTCGTCAGCGGCCGGTCCGCCGAGACGCGCGAGAGCTTGCGCAGCATCCCGTCGAGGAGGTGCGCCACCACGTCGCGCACGCGCCACGCGCCCGCGACCGTCGGCAGCTCCCACTGCTCCGGCGTCAGCCCGCGCAAGAGCGCGATCAGCTCGCGGTGTAGCGGCGCGAACAGATCGGCAACGTAGCGCGGCCGGGGCGGTGTCAGCGGCATGGGCTTACGAGTATCCTGTCGGCATCATGAAATACAAGACTTTCCTCGCCGCGGCGGCCGCGCTGCTGCTCGCCACGGCATCGTTCGCCGGCGACGGCGCGCTTGCCTGCGCCCTCGTGACGCCGGGCGAGATCGAGGCTCTCACCGGCGCGAAAGTGGAGATGAGGGGCGTCACCGTCGGCACCTCCAACTTCTGCTCCGCCCGCACGCCCGCACTCGGCGTCATGGTGCGGATGGCCCAGCGCCCGGCCGGCGCGGGCGACAAAGAGTCCGCCGGAATCACCATCGCCCGCAAGATGGGCGCGCAGATCGACATCAAGAAATACGGTCCGATCACCTGCTCCACGATCGTCCCGCCGAAAGAGAAAGAGGTGTACGGCTTCAACACCACGTGCTCGATCGTGAAGGGGACGACCGTCGCGGCCATCGAGGTCACGACGCCGAAGCGCGAGACCATGGTGCCGATGGAGAAGATGCGCGCGCTCGCCGAGAAGGTAGCTAAGCGCTTCTGACGCGCCCTGATCAGTGCTTCGCGGCCCGCCGCCGCACATTCGCCGGACACGAAATCGACAGCGCGTAGTCTCCGGCAGAACCCTCCCTCAGCGTATTCGCCACCACCGTCCACGTGCCCGTCGACGTCAGCGTGTACACGATCCGCGCGTCGTTGTTGCCGCGCGCGGCGTCGTCGTTCTCCGCGGCCGGCACGTCGTTCGGGTCGAGCAGCACGAGATAGCTGTCGAACGCCGTCGCGTGCATGTCGATCGCGATCGTGTCGCCCGCCTTGCCGGAGAACTGCCAGAGATCGTAGTGGCTGCCGTCGGACGCGCTACAGTCGTAGATGATGATCGACGCGGCGATCGTCTTCGCCGGGCACGACAAATCCGTCTGGCGCACGCAGTCGTCGCCGGCGGCGAAGAGAAGCGCGATGGCCATCAGGAATTGCATGTCGTCGGGCTCGTGCGGATGGCGATCACTTTGCGCGCCACCAGCGATTTGCCGAGGATCAGCTTCGTCGCGAACAGATACGGCGCGACGCGCCCGGCGCTGCCGCCGATCACGTTGTCGCGCAGGTTCGTCGTGTCCTTGACCGGTCGGTTCGAGTAGCTCGGGTGCGTTTTGTAGATCGCGTCGCTCAGCGCGTCGTCGAAGTAGAACTGCGTCGTCACCATGGCGTTGCCGCCGGCGCGGATCGTGGCGTGGATGTGCGTCGTTCGCCCCGAGTACCAGCCCGGATAGATCGTGTTGAAGTGCGCCCAGCCGTCGGCGCCGGTGAGCTGCACGCCGCGGCAGAACGTCAGCTGCCGCGCGCCCGCGTCGTTCGGATTACAGAAGGTGTTGATCGGCGCGGAGTAGATGCCCTGCGCGTCGGTGTGCCAGATGTCGATGGCGGCGTTCGCCACCGGCTGACAGGTGTCGGCGTTGACGACGAGGAAGCTCAGCAGCGTCGGCAGTCCCGGCCTTCCCTCGGTGATGTTCGGCCGCACGACGGTGCCGGAGTAGTAGCACGGTCCGAGCGTCTGCTGGCAGGTGAGCGTGCAGACCGCGGGCGTTTCGCCGAGGAGCGGGAGGGCGCGCAGGCCGAGCGAGCCGGCGAGCAGTTTCACGATCACGTCACGGCGATCGAGGTCGGACATGGAAAACAATCATCGTGCAAAGTATGAACCGACGCCACCTTCTCAAACTCCTCCTCGCCGCGCCGCTCCTCCGCTGCGCGAGCGGCGAGGAGGTCGCGCACGCCGGCCGTCTGACGGCGCGGCCGTCGAAGCCAAGTCGCGACGGCGCGGCCGGCAAGGTC
>DATDFB010000249.1:0-10043 GCA_036522835.1 Thermoanaerobaculia bacterium
CCTCCCCCCGCCACCGCCGCTCCGAGCACACCCGCCGCCAGGTCCTCGACGCCGCGCTCGACCTCTTCTCGCATCAGGGCTACCGCGCCACCGGCGTGAAGGAGATCGCCGACGCCGCCGGCGTCTCCACCGGCAACGTCTATCACCACTTTCCGGACAAAGAAGCGATCTTCCGGACGCTCCTCGACGAGTATCAGCAGATCACCGTCACGCCGAAGTTCCCGCTCATGCGCGCGCTGAGCTCCGGCACGTTCCCCGACAACCTCGAGCAGATCGCCCGGGCCGCGCGCGAGAGCGTGCAGCAGTACCGCAAATACATGGCTCTGCAGTTCGTCGACGTCATCGAGTTCGAGGGAACGCACATCCACAACTTCTACCGCTCCATCGCCGAGCGCCTGGCCCGCACGGCAGAAGAGCAGCCGATGCGCCTGCGCGCCGGCGTCGAGCCGCAGACCGCGCTCCACGTCGCCACGCGGCTCTTCTTCAACTACTTCCAATTGGAGATTCTGTTCGGCGTCGCCGAGCCATACGGCCGCGACTCCGCGCACGTCATGCGCGAGATCGCGGACATCCTTCTGCACGGGATCGTTTGATGAAAAAACTGTTGTTCGCGCTCTGCCTCATCGCTCCATTGGCCCGCGCCGCCGACGACGCGGAGTACACGAAGCAGATCAAGCGCTTCACGACGGGGCCGCAGTTCACGACGGAGCTCGTCGATCACCTGCCGGCCTCGGACAAGGTGCCCTCACCGCTCCAGTTCTTCGGCCACATCGCCGGCGCCGACGGCTTTCTCACCTACTCCGAGGACGTGAACCGCTACATGCGCGCCCTCGAGGCGGCGTCGCCGCGCGTGAAGGTCGTCTCCATCGGCAAGAGCGAGGAAGGGCGCGAGATGATCGCCGTGGCCGTGGCGGACGAGGCGACGATCGCGAGCATCGACACGTATCGCGAGAACACGCGGCGCCTCGCCGATCCGCGCAAACTCTCCGACGACGACGCCCGGGCGCTCATCGCGCAGTCGAAGCCGATCTACTACGCGACCGGCGCGATCCACTCGCCCGAGACCGGCAGCCCGGAGATGCTGATGGAGCTCGCGTACCGGCTCGCCGTCGAAGAGACGCCGTTCATCCGCAACATCCGCGAGCACGTCATCACGCTGATCACCCCGGTGATCGAAGTCGACGGCCGCGATCGTCAGGTCGACCTCTGGAACTATCGCAAGGCGAATCCCAATCTACCGACGCCGCCGCTCATCTACTGGGGCCACTACGTCGCCCATGACAATAACCGCGACTATCTCGGCCTGGCCCTCGCGCTCAGCCGCAACGTGCTGAAGGCCTACTTCGACTTCCACCCGCAGCTCATCCACGACCTGCACGAGTCGGTGCCGTTCCTCTACATCTCCACCGGCACCGGGCCGTACAACCCGGCGCTCGATCCGATCGTCGTCGACGAGTGGCAGCGTCTGGCCTGGAACGAAGTGCAGCAGATGACCGGCCGCGGCGTGCCGGGCGTCTGGACGTGGGGCTTCTACGACGGCTGGGCGCCGAATTACATGATCTGGACCGGGCAGGGGCACAACTCCATCGGCCGCTTCTACGAGACGTTCGGCAACCGCTGGCCGATCACCGTGGAGCGCACGGTGCGCGGGCAATCGGAGCGGCAGTGGTACCGCCCGAATCCGCCGCTGCCGAAGGTGCAGTGGTCGCTGCGCGACAACGTCAATTATCAACAGAGCGCGCTGCTGTTTGGCTTGAGCTACGTTGCCGACAACCGGCAGCACTTCCTCGAGCAGTTCTGGACGCTCGGCAAGCGCGCCGTGGCCAAGGCGGCGACGGAGGGGCCGGCGGCGTGGGCGTTCGACGGAGCGCAGAAGCAGAAGTCGAACCTGCGCGATCTGATGGCGCTGCTGCAAAAGCATGGCGTCGAGGTGCATCAACTCGATGCGCCGTTCGAGAAGCTGCCGGCCGGCTCCTTCGTCGTGCGCATGGACCAGCCGTACAGCCGCCTCGCGGACGCGGTTCTCGACACGCAGTACGTGCGCGGCGAGGAGCGCGTGTACGACGACACCGGCTGGACGCTGGGGTACCTGAAGAATGTCGACTTCAAGCGCGTGACCGATCCCGCGATCCTGAAGGCGCCCATGCACCTTTGGGAAGCCGACGCCCCTCACCCGGCGCCTGCCGGCGCCACCCTCTCCCCGCTAGCGGGGAGAGGGACAGGCGCGCAGCGCCAGGGTGAGGGGAGCCAGCTTCCCTATCCCCGCATCGCCGTCATGCACACGTGGCTGCGCACGCAGGACGAAGGGTGGTGGCGCATCGCCTTCGACTCGATGCACGTGCCGTACACGTACATCTCGACGCAGGACGCCGTGCGCACGCCGAACCTGCGCGAGACGTTCGACGTGATCGTCTTCCCGCCCGCCGGCAGCGCGCCGGCCGACATCGTCAACGGCCTCCCTCCCGGCCCGCCGCTGCCGTGGAAAAAGACCGCGCTCACGCCGAACCTCGGCGGCATCGACGAGACCGACGACATGCGCCCCGGCCTCGGCATGACCGGCGTCGCCAACATCCAGCGCTTCGTCGAGGACGGCGGCCTCTTGATCACTGCGCGGGACACGTCGGTGTGGGCGGTGCAATATGGTCTCGCGAGATGGGTGCGGACGATCGAGCCGCGGAACCTGAAGGCGCGCGGCTCGATCCTGCAGGCGAACGTCGTCGAGAAGAAATCCCCAATCGTCGGCACCTACGACGACAACATCCCCGTCTACTTCGCCGGCACGCCGATCTTCGACGTCGGCATCCGCTTCGGCGGAGGCGATGAGCCGCCGCCCGGCGGCGAGCAGCGCCCGAGCGGCCGCGGCACGAAGTCGGATCCCGACGTGCCGCAGGGACGGCCGTTCGTTCCGACGCCGGAGCGGCCGAAGCCCGAACCGTTCGCGCTCCCCGAGGATGCGCCGTGGAACGTCGACTACGCGATGCCGCGCGCCGAGGATCAGCCGCGCGTGATCGTCGCGTTCGCGAAGAAGGCCGACCAACTTCTGCTCTCCGGCATGCTCGAAGGCGGCGATGAGCTGGCCGGAAAGGCTGTCGTGATCGATTCGCCGCGAGGCAAGGGGCACATTCTCCTCTTTGCCAACAATCCGATGTGGCGCGCGAACACGCAGGGAACGTACGCGCTGGTGATGAACGCGATCATGAATTGGAACAAGCTGCGCTGATGTGGACGCCGGAGCAATACGAACGATTCAAGGACGAGCGCGCGCAGCCGTTCTGGGACCTCGCCGCGCTGGTCGAGCATCGCCCGCGCATGCGCGTCGTCGACCTCGGCTGCGGCACGGGCGAGCTGACGCGCAAGCTGCACGAGCACCTCGGCGCGGCGGAGATGATCGGCATCGACAGCAGCGAGACAATGCTGCTCAAGGCCGGGCACTTCGGCGGCGAGATGCTCCGCTTCCAGCACGGAACCGTCGAGGCCTTCGTCACCGATCAGCCGTACGATCTGATCTTCTCCAACGCCGCGCTGCACTGGGTCGCGGCTCACGAGCCGCTGTTCCGCCGCCTCACCGGCTTCGTGTCGCGCGACGGGCAGCTGGCCGTGCAGATGCCGGCGAACGACGATCATCCCTCGCACAGGATCGCGGCGGAGACGGCGAAGGAATTCGGCATCGAGCCGCGTGCCGACTATGTCCTCCCGCCCGAGCGCTACGCCACGCTGCTCTACGACCTCGGATACAAGCGCCAGCATGTACGCCTGCAGGTGTACGGGCACGAGCTGCCGTCGGCGGAGGCGGTGGTGGAGTGGGTCCGCGGCGCGCTCCTCACCGACTACGAGCGTCGCCTCGGCGAGCGTTTCCCGGAGTTCCTGGAGCGCTACCGCGAGCGCGTCGTCGAAGCGCTCGGTCCTGCGCGGCCGTTCTTCTACACCTACAAGCGCGTGCTGATCTGGGGAACGTTCTAGGTTGGGGTCAGGTCTTCAGTTTCCAGTTTCTTATTTGCGCTGCAATAAGAAACTGGAAACTGAAGACCTGACCCCAACCTACTCTTCCGCCAGAATGGCGTGGAACGCCACCATCACCGTCGCTGAGGCCAGCAGCACCAGGCTCACCAGCACCGTCATCGACAGCGTCGCCGCGCCGGCGGGGGCGGCGGAGCCGGTGGCGATGCGGCCGGGGTTCAGCGCGTCGAGCCAGGCCATCAGAGCGTTCCACTTCCACGTCAAGAGCGCGGCCCAACCGGCGGCGATGATGAGATAGCCGGCGATCTGCACGCGCGTGATCGGCAGCGAGGCGCGCTCGACCGCGGCGCTTGACTGCAGCAGTCTCGCCTTCAGCCAAAGCACCGACGGATCGGGAAGGATGTGCTCGCGGTCGTCGCGCTTGGCGAAGTCGATCATCCACGGCGCCACCTCGGCGGCCGCCCCGCAGTCGGCGCACGACTTCACGTGCGTGCGCAGCGACTCGCTCCACTGGCCGCTCGTGGCGGCGTCGATCACGTTCGGCTCGAACGGGCAGGTGTCGTCGTTCATGGGGCCAGCCCCTTCTTGGTCAACAGCTCGCCGAGACGCTTGCGGGCGCGGAAGAGCATCACCTTCACGCTCTTCGCCTTCACGCCGAGAGACTCGGCGATCTCTTCGTGCGAAGAGCCTTCCACGTGCGCCAGCCAGAGCAGCGCGCGCTCCTGCGGCTTGAGCTCGGAGAAGACGCGCATCATGTCGTGGCGAAGCTCGCCGCGGTCGGCGCGCAGCTCCGAGGGCGGCAGATCGATCGGGCGGCCGCGCTCGCGCTTCGCGTCGCGAAAGTGATCGAACACGAGATTCGTGGCCGTCTTGTAGACGTAGCGGCGCATGTGGTCGTCGTTTGCCAGCGTCGGATTGCTGCGGATGAAGCGGAAGAACGTCTTCTGCAGCAGGTCGTCCGCGAGCGCCGCGTCGCCGGTGAGGCGGTAGATGTACGACCAGACGCCGCCCGCGGTCCGGCGATAGAACGCCTCGAAATGCGCCTCGTCGAGCGGCACCTTCGGCGCGCGCCGCTCGGTATCGGCGGCGTGCGCGAGGGCGAAGGGTGCCGGGGCGAACATGATGTCGGCAGTCATCTCCGTCAGACGTTCAGCGATTCGATCGCGTTAGGTGTGTCGCCATTCGTGTCGACGAGGCCCATCCGCTTCGACATCTTCAGCGACACGGCCGCCGAGACGAGGTTCGCCAGGCCGAGGGCCGTGAGGACCGCGCCGGCGATGAGGAAGCCGGGGTTCTCCATGTCCGTCAGCTCGAGCAGCAGGAAAGCGATGCCGAGGAACGTCAGGAAGATGGCGCGGGTGAAGCCGCTGACGACGCGGTCGCGCGCGGCGAGCTTCGGCAGCTTGCTGATGCCGGTGGCGAACTGCTGGCCTTCCGGCGACTTCAGGAACTCGATCATTTCCGGCCCCGAGCCGAAGCGGTCGATGAGCTTCGTCTGCACCTCGGCGTTGTAGCGCGACTGCTGTGACTTCGCGTGCGCCTTCGCCCAGACGATGAACGCGATCATCATGAAAAACCCGATCGAGATCGTGATCGGGATGAACATCATTGCTACTGGTTCCATTGAGCCTACCTCCGTTACCGCACGCTATTACGGAGCCGGCATCATTTGGTTAACGCCGTCCTTCATCACGAAGCTGACGCGCTCCATGGCCGTGATGTCCTGAAGCGGGTTGCCGGGCACGGCCACGAGGTCGGCGAGCTTGCCGGGCTCGATCGTGCCGACGCGGTCGCTCATGCCGAGGAGGTCCGCGGCGGCGCGCGTGGCGGTCTCGATCGCCTGCATCGGCGTCATGCCGAGGCGCGTGTAGTACTCGAACTCCCTCGCCTGGTTGACGGCGCTCCAGTCGAAGCCGCCGGCGTCGGTGCCGAAGGCGATCTTCACGCCTTTCTTCAGAGCGCGCTGGAAGCTGTCGTGGTGGATCGCCACCATCTTCTGCCAGATGCCGCCCCGGCCCGGCGCGACGTACTCGGTGACGGTGAGCGTCGGGCAGAGGTAGACGCCCTTCGCCACCATCATGTCGATGAGGTCGTCCGGGATGGAAACGCCGTGCTCGATCGAGTCGACGCCGGCGTTGAGGGCGTTCGAGATTCCCGGCCGGGCCATGGCGTGCGCGGCGACTTTGTGCCGCAGGCGGTGCGCTTCATCGACGATTGCCTTCATCTCCTCGGGCGTGAACGTCGGAATCGAAGAAAGCGTGCCGCTCTTGTCGAGGAAGTAGGCGCGGTCGGCGTAGACCTTGATCCAGTCGGCGCCGTGGGCGATCTGCTCGCGCACCACCTTGCGCGCGTCCTCGACGCCGTCGACGATCTGCACGCCCATCGGGAACGTCACGTCGGGCGCGTAGCCGCTCGGGCCGTAGCCGCCCGTGACCGACATGGCCCGCGTCGAGACGACCATGCGCGGCCCTTCGATGATGCCGTTGTTGATCGCTTTCTTGAGATCGACGTCGGTGTACATCGCCCCCTCGGTCTCGAGATCGCGCACGGTGGTGAAGCCGTGGCGGAGGGCGATGCGCAGCGCCTTCGTGGCGCGGAGGGCGCGGTAGGCCAGCGACTCACGGAAGAGCTGTGCGTCGTAGTCGGCCGAGGTGATGTCGCCCTGAAGGAGAACGTGGACGTGCGCGTCGATGAGGCCGGGGAGAAGCGTAGAGTCGCCGAGGTCGATGACCTTGGCGTTTGGCGGGACGGTGCCGCCGACGGATTCGATCTTGTTGCCGCTCACGACGACGACGGCGGGCGCGGTGACGTTGCCGCGGCCGTCGATCAGGCGCGCGGCCTTGATGGCGGTTCGTTGCGGTTCGGCGGCGATGGCAGTGGTGGCGATGAGCAGCAGCAGCGCGAGTCGTCTCATGATTCAATTCTATTGACCATGCGCTTCGCCATCGAGGAGTACGTCCGCTGGGAAGACATCGACGCCGCCGGCATCATCAACTATCAGGCGTATCTCCGCTTCTTCGGTCTGGCCGAGGCGGAGCTGTATCGCTCGTGCGGGCTGTCGTACCGCGAGATGTTCGACGGCGTCGGCATCTGGCTTCCGCGCGTGCACGTCGAGTGCGATTTCCATGTCCCGGTCGTGCTCGACGACCTGCTCGTGGTGGAGGCGTGGTTCGGCAGGATCGGCACGACGTCGATCCACATCGACTTCGAAGTGCGCCGCAAGGAGGCGCCGGAGACGGTGGTCGCCAGCGGCAAGTACATCGTCGTGTCGGTGAAGAAGGGAGAGCTCGCGCCGGTGCCGGTGCCGCAGGCGCTGCGGGAGAAGCTGGCGCCGTACGTCGACGCTCAGTGAACGACGACGGCTTTGCCGCGGAACGAACGCTGCTCCAGCTCGTGCAGGGCCTCGGGCAACTCTTTCCACGGCCGCCGCATCGCGATCGGTGACTGCAGTTTTCCGCTCTCGACGAGACGCAGCAGGCGCTCGAGATCGGCGGCGGTGACGCGCAGGCTATCGAGCTCCTCGAAGATCAGCAGGCCGTAAATCGACGCGCCCCCTTTGGCGTAGAGCGTGCGCGCGTTGAACGTCGTCTCCTGCTCCGACGAGTTGCCGATCGTCACGACCACGCCGCCGCGGGCGACGCGCTCGATCGCCGCGGCGAACGACGGGCCACCGACGGATTCGAGGATGAAGTCGTACGGGCCATCCTCGGTGCTGGCCACGAGGTCGCGCACGGCAGTGACGGCCGCGCCGGCCATCGCGCCGAGCTGAATGGCGAATTGCCCGACGCCGCCGGAGGCGCCGGTAATGAGCATCCGCTTTCCGACGAGCGAGCCGGCCACGCCGAGGGCGCGAACGACGGTGAGGCCGGCGATCGGCAGCGTCGCCGCGACGTCGAGCTCGACGCCGTCAGGGACGACCGCTGCGTGCGACGCCGGCACAGCGACGACTTCCCCCCAGCCGCCGCTATTCACGAGCGCACAAACGCGCGCGCCGGCTTTCGGCCCTTTGCCGTTCGCCGCCGCGGCGATGACGGTGCCGGCGACGTCCCAGCCGGGAATCGCGCCGTCCGCCGCGCGCTGGACAGCGCGGATCTCACCGCGGTTCAACGAGCAGGCGGCAACGCGGACGAGAAGCTCGTTGCTCGCGGCCGCGGGCCGTGAGACTTCCTGGAGCTGCAGCGCCGCGCCGCGCTTTACCCACGCTTTCATGCTCTTTTTTACTCCCCGATGTCCTCATTCCACAACCGCGGATGCTCGCGGATGAACTGCGTCATCAGCTCGATGCATCGGGAGTCCTCGACCACTTCGACGATCACGCCGCGGCTGAGCAACAGCTCCTCTTCGCCCAGGAACGTCCGGTTCTCGCCGACGACGACGCGCGGGATGCCGTAGAGCAGGATCGCGCCGCTGCACATGGCGCACGGCGAGAGCGTCGTGTACAGCACCGACTCCCGATAAACGGAGGCGGGCTGGCGGCCGGCGTTCTCCAGCGCGTCCATCTCGCCGTGCAATATCGCGCTGCCGCGTTGGACGCGGCGATTGTGGCCGCGGCCTAGGATGGCGCCGCGGTGGACGAGGACCGAGCCGATCGGAATGCCGCCCTCCGCGAGGCCCTGCTCCGCCTCGGCGATCGCCGCGGCGAGGAACGCCTCAGGCATTCGCCTCGGCGAGCGCGACTCGCCAGAACGTCCACGCCGTCGCCACCGAGCAGAGGAGCGCCAGCGCCGGAAACATCAACGCTTCGCCGGTGAGACTGCGCCCGGCCACCGCGGCGGCGCCGAACGGGATCGCGCCGCAGACGATTGCCACCGTCAACGCGAGAGCCAACGAGAGGCGGCGCTGCCGCATTCGCGCATACGCGTACGCCGCCGAGCCGGCCACGAGCGTGTAGGCGAAACAGATCAAGAGCGCCCAGAAGCCCAGAAAGCTTGCAGACGTCGCCGCGCCGATCAGCGTGCGCTCATGCTCCGTGCCGGCGATGAGCGAGCCGATCATCACGGCCAGAAAGCCGGCGAATGCCCCGACGATCGGCGCCAGCACGAGCGCGAAGAGAAAGCGTTTCATGCGGTCATGATCGCACGAACACCGGCTCCGGCTGGAGCTCCACCCCGAACCGCTCACGCACGCCCGCCTGGATCATTCGCACCAGCTCCAGCACCTCGGCGGCCGTGCCGCCGCCGCGGTTCACGATCGCCAACGTATGCTTCGTCGAAATCCCGACGTTGCCGTGCGTGAAGCCTTTGTGAAAGCCGGCGCGCTCGATGAGCCACGCGGCGGAGAGCTTCACACCGTCGGCGCTCGGGAACTGCGGCGCGCCATCGGGCGCGCGCTCGGGCGGCACGATCGGGTTCATGAAAAACGAGCCGTCGCTGCGCGTATCGGGGTCGCTCGGGTCGAGCACCATCCCCTTCCGCTTCCGGATCGCGATCACCGCGGCGCGCACGCCATGAAGGTCGTCGAGCGCAATGCCGCGCTCCTCGAGGTACGCGCGCAACTCGGGATAGCGAACCGCCGCAGCGCCGCCGGGGCGGAGGCGGAACGTCGCCGAGATCACGACGTACCGGTCTTTCGCCGCGTGCTTGAAGATGCTCGAGCGATAGGAAAAGTTGCAGTCCCAGTTCGTCAGGTCGATCACGCGGCCGGTGTCGCGCTCGAGCACCTCGACGCGCACGATCGTCTCGCTCACATCCTGGCCATAGGCGCCGACGTTCTGGATCGGCGTCGCGCCGGCGGAGCCGGGGATGCCGGAGAGGCACTCGATGCCGGCCCAGCCGCTGGCGACGGCGAAGTCGACGAAGTCGTCCCACGGCTCCCCCGCGGCCACGTTGACGATCGCCGACTCCGCGTTCTCGCTCTCGATGGTGATCCCGCGCAATTCGAGGTGGATCACGAGCCCCGCGAAGCCTTCGTCCGGGATCAGCACGTTCGAGCCGCCGGCGAGGATGAGAACGGGCAATTGACGCTCGCCCGCGAACGCCAGCGCCTCGCGCACGTCGTCGACCGACTCCGCGCGGATGAAAAACTTCGCCGGGCCTCCGATACCAAGAGTTGTCAGCGGCGCCAGCGGAACGGCCTGTTCGAACATG
>DATDFB010000250.1:0-11520 GCA_036522835.1 Thermoanaerobaculia bacterium
CCATGCCGGCGCTGTCACAGCGGCGGCATGGCCGCCGCACTCCACAGCTTGGTTCGCGACAGGACCCAGACTACCGCGCCGACGAGCAGCGCGATCGCCGCGGCCATCGCGTTCAACTTGTGCAGCGTGAGCACGAAGGTCAGCGAGACCGCGCAGCCGAGGATCGCCAGCGTGATGGTCTTCGCCGTCCGCCCGCCCAGGAACGGCAGCGACGCGCAACCGGCCAGGTACGTGGCGAGGCGGGCCACGGTCGAGAGCAGGGCGAGCTGCGCGAAGGAGCCCGCCACGGCCGCCGCCGCCGCGACGGTCACGTGAATGGCGATGGCTACGATGGGCGTGCGGAAGCGCGGGTGGACGTAGCTGACCGGGCCGAGGCGCCGGTCGAGCGACAGCGCGTAGAGCATGCGCGAGCCCTCCAGCACCGTGCCGGAGTTCGTCCCCGCCATCGACAAGAGCGCGCCGAGCGTGACGATGACCGCGCCGATCGGTCCGACGATCTCCTTCGCCGCCGAGGCGATCGGCGTCTTCGTCGTGGAGAGGTCGGGAATCGACGCCATCGCCCCGAGCTGCGCCAGCACGTAGATCGCCGCGATCGCCAGCGTCCCCACGAGCAGCGCGCGCGGCAGGTCGCGGCGCGGATCTTTGTACTCGCCGGCCGGCACGCCGAGGTTCTCGAAGCCGGCGTAGGCGAAGAGCATGAAGAGCGCGGCCGCGTTCCAATCCGTGCCGGGGCCGGGGAGGTGCAGCGAGGCGGGGATGGGATTGCTCTTGAACGCGATCAGCGCGATGGCGATGAAGAAGACGAGCGGGATGACCTTGCCGAGGGTGAAGACGTAGATCGAGGCCGCGCCGTAGCGGACGCCGACGATGTGGATCGCCGCGAGGATGGCGATCGAGCCGACGAGGATCGCCGCGCGCGCGAGGCCGGTGCCGAGGCCCGGGTAGAAGAGCGCCAGCGAGAGGACGAAGCCGTTCGACAGCGACGCCAGCGACGTCAGGCGCGCGATCCAGTTCATCCATCCGGTCTCGAAGCCGACGAAGTCGCCGAACGCCGTGCGCGCGTAGAGGTACGCGCCCCCCGGCTCGCTGAAGTGGCTGGCCGCCTCGGCGAAGCAGAGGACGAGGATGAACACCGGCACGGCGAAGAGCAGCGGCGCCCACAGCGAGAAGGGACCGAGGAGCTTGTAGGACTCGGTGGGGAGGAGGAAGACGCCGCTGCCGACCACGGCGTTGATGCACATGGCCACCAAGCCCCAGAAGCCTACGGCGCGGACGAGTTTTTCTTCTGCCATGGTTCGAAGCGGAAACTCAGAACGCAGAATGCGAATGCAGAATTGAGAACGTGGTTCGTTTCTTCATTCTGCATTCGCATTCTGCGTTCTGAATTTCATTGGCGTCCTTTCCAACCGCTGCCCCGCAGCACACGCCCCGGCAATGCCGGCGTCATCGCCCCCTCCCGCAACACCGGAACCCCATTCACCACCACGTCCACCACCCCCTCGGAAAAATGATGCGGATCATCGTACGTCGCCACGTCGCGGATCTTGGCCGGATCGAGAACGACCACGTCCGCCTTCATCCCCGGGCGCAGAATCCCGCGGTCGTGCAGATTGGTGCGGTCGGCGGCCTGCGACGTCACCTTGCGCACCGCCTCCTCGAGCGAGAAGAGGTGCTCGTCGCGGACGTAGTGGCCGAGGACGCGCGGGAACGTGCCGTAGGCGCGGGGGTGGACGGCCACGCCGGCGGCGCGGGACTGCGGCGTCGGCGCGCCGGAGTCGGCGCCGACCGAGACCCACGGCTGCCGCAGCGCGGTCTGCACGTCGGCCTCGTTCATGGAGAAGAAGATCACGCTCGGCGAGCCGGTCGTCTCCAGAAACAGCCGCACCAGCGCCTCCTCGGGCGTCGTATTCATCATCGCCGCGATCTCTTCGACGAAGTGCTTGTCGTACTGCGCGAGCTCGGGCTTGCCGACGCGCGCCACGTAGATGCCGCGCTCCTTCCGCTTCTCCACCTGTTTGCGCAGCGCCTCGACGATCCTCGGACGTTGTGCAGGATCCTGCAACCGCTTCTGCATCTCCTTGTAGCCGCCTTCCATCGCCCAGTCGGGGATGAGCGTGGAGAGCGACGTCGACGAGGCGATGTATGGGTAGACGTTGGCGGCCGCGTCGACCCCCTCGGCGCGCGCCGCGGCGATGCGCTCGACGACGTGCGGCATCTTCCCCCAGTTCGCCGCGCCGCCGACTTTGAGGTGCCAGATGTTGACCGGGATCTTGGCCTCGCGTCCGATGCGGAAGGCCTCGTCGAGCGCGGTGTCGATGTGGTCGCCCTCGTCGCGGATGTGGCTGAAGTAGACGCCGCCGTACTTCGCCGCGACTTTGGCGAGGTCGACGATCTCCTCGGTCGTCGAGTACATGGCCGGCAGGTAGATGAGCGAGGTGGAGAGGCCGATGGCGCCCTCGCGCATGGCCTGGTCGACGATGCGCTCCATCTCGCGCATCTCGTCCGCGGTCGGGGCGCGGTTGACGTCGCCGATGACCATCTCGCGCGGGTTCGACGCGCCGACGAGGAAGGCGAAGTTGATGGCGCTGCCGTTTTTCTCGAGGACGCTGAAGTACTCGCCGAGCGTGCGCCACGGCGGCGGCGGCTCGTTCGCCGGCGCGTCGTTGTCCTTGACGCGCGGCGACACCGGGCCGGGCGAATGCCCTTCGCCCGTGACCTCGGTGGTGACGCCCTGGCGCACCTTCGCCTCGACGTGCGGGTCGCGCAGCACGGAGTACTGCGACTGCCCGAGGAGATCGATGAAGCCGGGACTGACGACGTTGTCGTGCGCGTCGAGCGTCGCTGCGGCCGCGGCCGCGGAGAGGTCGCCGATGGAGACGATCGTGTCGCCGCGGATGCCGACGTCGCCGCGGTACCACGGCGCGCCGGTGCCGTCGACGATGCGGGCGTTGGTGATCTTCAAATCGAGCGTCATCGGTTTGGGCGTGGTCGCGCAGGCGGCGCCGAGGAGCGCCGCGAGGATCGTCAGTCGTTTCATTTCATTCCTCGCACGAGATCGTCCAATTCCTGCCGCTCGCGCACGACGCGCGCGTCGCCGTCATCCACCATCACCTCCGCCGGCAAGAGCCGCGCGTTGTAATGCGACGCCATCGAAAAACCATACGCGCCGGCGTCGCGGAAGGCGATGACGTCGCCGACCTGCGTCGCGTCCATGCGGCGCGGCACGAGGATGCCACCGGCGTCGCGCGTGAAGACGTCGCCCGACTCGCAGAGGTTGCCGGCCACGACGAGCTCCTCCGGCGGGGCGGCGCGCTTCGTGGCATTCACGATGTGGTGGTACGCGCCGTACTTCGACGGGCGGACGAGGTGATTGAAGCCGGTGTCGCAGCCGATCCAGAACGTGCCGGCGCTGAGGCGCTTCGCCGTCACGCGCGCGAGCAAGGTGCCCGAGGCGGCCACGACGTAGCGGCCGGGCTCGAGAATCGCCGTGAGGTCGCGGGCGCGGAGGAGGCGCTCGGCCATCTCCGTCAGCTCGCGGCCGTAGTCGTCGATCGGGAACTCGTTTTCCTCCGGCCGGTACGGCACGGAGATGCCGCCGCCGAAGTTCAGCCAGCGCAAGTTGCCGAACGCGCTCGAGAGCTCCAGGAGCCGCCGCGCCGACTCCAGGAGCGGCGCGACCGTGTCGACGCCGGAGCCGATGTGCGCGTGCAGCCCGACGACTTTCCGGCCGCCGTCCTCGAGGACTTTGCGCGCTTCCTCGATCTCCGCGAGGTCGATGCCGAATTTCACGCCGCCGCCGGCGGTGACGACGTCGACGTGGTGCCCGGCGCCCACGTCCGGGTTGACGCGCAGGGCGATCGGATTCGGCAGCCCCAGGCCGAGGATGCGGTCGACCTCGGACATGGAGTTGAGGTTGACGACGATGCGCGCGTCGTCGATGGCCCGCAGGTCCTCGTCGCTCACGTTCGAGCAGGTGAACCAGATCTCCTCGGAGGCGAAGCCGGCGCGCTTGGCCAGAAAGATCTCGCCCGGCGAGACGGCGTCGGCGCCGAAGCCGTGCTGGTGGACGAGGCGCAGGATGGCGAGGTTCGAGTTCGCCTTCATCGCGTAAAACGGCTGGAAGGGGAGGCGCGCGAAGGCCCGTTTGACGCGCTCGATCTGCCGCCGGAGGACCGCCGCGTCGTAGACGTAGAGCGGCGTGCCGAAGCGGCGGACGAGGTCGAGCGCGGAGATGTTGGCGATGTGCAGGACGCCGTCGGCGTAGTGCATGAAGGGGCGGATTATAGAGGGGGAATCGGGAAGCGTGCGCCCCTCACCCGCTGCTTTCGCAGCACCCTCTCCCCGCGAGCGGGGAGAGGGACAGGCGCGAAGCGCCAGGGTGAGGGGCGCACGCTTCCCGTAGGGAAACTACGTGCCGGTCTTCGTGGTGGTGGTCGTGCTGGTAGTTCCGGTCGTCCCGGTCCCGCTGGTGCTGGTGCCGGTCATGCCGGTGCCGCTCGTGCTCGTGCCGGTCAGGCTCGTGTCGGTCGTCCCGGTCCCCGTGCCGGTCATCCCGGTGCCGCCGGTCGTGCCGTAGGTGGTGCTGGACGTATCGGTGGTCGACATCGTGCTGCTGGTGTCGGTGCTCATCCCGGTATCCGTCACCGTCGTGTTGTTCGTGTTCTCCGACTGCTTACAGGCTCCCAAAACGAGTAGTGACGCAACAGCCATACAGAATGCAAGTCTCTTCATCGGTTCTCCTCCCTTTTGTTTGCTCGGCTCGCTGCAACGGTCGGACCAAGGTGCCGGTAGAATCCCGGAATGCAGCCGTACCTCGACCTCGTCCGGCACATCCTCGACCACGGCGCGAAGAAGTCGGACCGCACCGGCACCGGCACGCTCAGCGTCTTCGGCTCGCAGCTCCGCGTTGACCTCGGCGCCGGCTTCCCGCTGCTGACGACGAAGAAGCTGCACCTCCGCTCCATCATCTACGAGCTGCTGTGGTTCCTCCGCGGGGAGACGAACGTCCGCTATCTGCACGAAAACAAAGTCACGATCTGGGACGAGTGGGCCGACGCGGACGGCGAGCTCGGTCCGATCTACGGCTACCAGTGGCGCTCCTGGCCGGCGCCCGACGGGCGGCACATCGACCAGATCTCCGCGGTCATCGAGCAGATCAAAGCGAATCCCGACTCGCGGCGGCACATCGTCAGCGCCTGGAACGTCGCCGACATCGACAAGATGGCGCTCGCGCCGTGCCACGCGCTGTTTCAGTTCTACGTCGCCGGCGGCCGCCTCTCCTGCCAGCTCTACCAGCGCAGCGCCGACGTTTTCCTCGGCGTGCCGTTCAACATCGCCTCCTACGCGCTGCTGACGATGATGGTCGCGCAGGTCTGCGGCCTCGAGCCGGGCCACTTCGTCCACACGTTCGGCGACGTGCACCTCTATCTCAATCACCTCGAGCAGGCGCGCGAACAGCTCACGCGCGCGCCGCGGCCGCTGCCGTCGATGACGCTCAATCCCGAGATCAAGAACATCTTCGACTTCAAGTTCAGCGATTTCACGCTCGAGAGCTACGATCCCCATCCGGCGATCAAAGCGCCGATTGCGGTATGAGAATCTCGATCATCGCCATCCTGGCGGCGAACAACGTCATCGGCCGCGACAATCAGTTGCCGTGGTATCTGCCCGCGGACTTGAAGCGCTTCAAGGCGCTGACGACGGGGCATCACCTGATCATGGGGCGCAAGACGTTCGAGTCGCTCGGCAAGCCGCTGCCGGGGCGGACGAACGTGGTGGTGACGCGGAGCGGCGGCGTCTGCGCGCCCGGCGTGGTGATCGTGCCGTCGATCGACGCCGCGCTCGACGTGGCCAAGGGCGACGGCGAGATCTTCATCGCCGGCGGCGCGCAGATCTACGAGCAGACGATCCACCGCGCCGGCCGCATGTACCTCACGCGCATCCACGCCGACTTCGAGGGCGACACCCTCTTCCCCGACTTCGACGACGTGACGGAGTGGCAGCTCACCGACTCCGAGCACCACGAGGCCGACGAGAAGAACGCCTGGCCGTACTCGTTCCTGACGTACGAGCGGGTGGGGGAGGCGAGGGATCGGGGAGAAGTGGAGAGCGGGTGAGGTTCTTGGTTCTTAGGTTCTTAAGTTCTTAGGTTCTTAAGTTCTTGGGCTGTTAGGCCCGCCGCTCCGAAAACTTAAGAACCTAAGAACCTAAGAACCTAAGAACTTAAGAACTTAAGAACCTACAACCCATGTACCTCCGCCTGCTCAGAACCAACCGCGACTTCCGCCTCCTCTACACCGGCACGCTGATCTCGCTCGGCGGCGACTGGTTCCTCACCGTGGCCCTGCTCGACCTCGTCCTGCAGCTCACCGGCTCGGCCACGCTGGCGTCGCTGATGCTCCTCTGCCAGTCGCTGCCGATCTTCATCTTCACCCCGATCGCGGGGCACATCGTCGACCGCGTCGACCGGCGCAAGCTCATGGTGCTGGTCGATCTGATGCGCACCGGCGCGTGCCTCTTGCCGCTGCTCGCGCGCACGCCGGGGATGCTCCCCTTCGCGTACCTCGGCGTGATCTGCATCTCCATCGGCTCGGCCTACTTCGAGCCGGCCTCGCAGGCGGCGCTGCCGAACATCGTCGACGAGGAGGAGCTCGGCCCGGCCAACGTGCTGATGGGATCGACGTGGGGAACGATGCTCGCCGTCGGCGCGGCCGTCGGCGGCGCGGTGACGATGCGCTTCGGCCGCGACGTCTCCTTCGTCGTCGACTCGATCTCGTTTCTGTTCTCGGCCGGCATCCTCTGGATGATGCGCGCGCGCTTCAACCAGGTGCGCGCGCATCACGACGCGCCGCCGCTCGTCGAGTCGGTCCGCCAGACCGTCGGCTACGCCCGCGCCAACCCGCGCGTCCTGGCGCTGCTCATCGTCAAGGGCGGCCACGGCCTCGGCGCCGGCGTCATCGCCCTGCTCAGCGTCTACGGCAAGGAAGTCTTCAAGGAGGGGGCGTTCGGCATCGGCGTCCTCTTCGCCGCGCGCGGCCTCGGCGCGCTCCTGGGACCGTTCGCCGTGCGCGGCATCGCCCGCAACCGCGTCGAGGTGCAGTACCGCACCGTCGGCCCCTCGATCCTGATGTTCGGCCTCTGCTACATGGTCTTCGGCGTCTCGCGCACGCTCTGGCTCGGCGCGGCCGCGATCTTTCTTGCGCACTTGGGCGGCGGCGCGCAGTGGCAGACGTCGACGTACGGCCTGCAGCGCGAGACGCCCGACTGGATCCGCGGCCGCGTCTTCGCCGCCGATTGGGGCTTCGCCACGCTGACGACAGCCATCTCGTCGCTCCTGGCCGGCATCGCCGCCGACCGCTTCGGCGCAACCGCGGCGACGATCGGCGTGGCCTCGGTCAGCGTGGCCTGGGCGGTGTGGTGGTGGTCGTGGACGTGGACGCTGTGGCGCTACGGCTCCTCGGGCAGCTCCGGCGGCGCGGGCTGAGCGAGTCCGGCGACGATTGCCCGCGCGTCCACCTCGTCCTCGGTGCGCACGTAAATCATGATCGGTCCGATGGCGTAATTGAACCCGCCGCCGAAGCGTCCCCAGGCGAACAGGTCCTGCAGATTCTCCGACGTCGTCGAAAACTCGATCCCCGCGTCGTCGAGCAGCGACTCCAGCACCGGAACCAGCGCCGGATTGCCGCCCTCCCAAACCTTCACCAGCTCGATCTTGGCTCGATCATCCGGAAGAGCCGGAGGAGGGGCCGCCAACTCGACGTCGCAGTCGGCGCAGCGAACGAAGCCCTCGCGATACTCGGATCCGCATTCCGGACAAATCACGGAGATCGATTCTACGCCGTATTCGCCGCCGCAACCGGAAGCCGCTCCTCGATCCGCCGCCGCTTCGCGCCGAAGATCCACGGCACGATCGTCTTCGGAACGGCGATGAGGAAGTAGACCAGGCCGGCCCATCGCGGCGCGACGTAGGCGAGCGCCATCGACAGAATTCCGAACAGGCCGATGAAGAGGTTGTCGTAAACCCTCTCGCGCGTGTCGAGCCGTTCCAGATCGTTGAGCTCCAGCTCGTCGCGCTTGCTGTAGGCCCGCCAAAACATCGCCGCGAAGAGCCAGAACACCGCGGTGAAGCCGATGCCGTAGACGGTGAAGAGAACCTGCGCGGCGTCGAGCGGAAGCTGCTCGCGCGTGGCGTGGACCATCAGCAGCGACATGTACTTCAGCGGATAGACGTAGAAGAGCACGACGAAGAGGAGGATGGTGTTGAGAATCGTCGTCGGAAAGTCGTGCATGGCGTAGCGCTTGTAGAAGCGGTGGTGCTCGAACCAGATGCTGATGAAGAGGAAAAAGCAGAAGGCGAACGGCAGGAAGCCGTGCAGCACGTGCAGCATCTCCTCGTAGTTCTTCGGCGCTTCGAGCGAGACCACCAGGAGCGAGATGGCGAAGCCGAAGACGACGTCGCTGAACGCCTCCACGCGCGACACCTCGCGCGCGCGGTGGCGAAACTCGATTGTTTTAGGCATGGGAGAATTGTAAAGTCCGCGCCCAAATGTTGCTCCGCGAATTCGCCGGAAAGCAGCCGCGCCTGGGGCGGAACGTCTTCGGGGCCGACGGCGTCTCGATCATCGGCGACGTCGAGATCGGCAACGACGTCTCCCTCTGGTTCGGCACCGTGCTGCGCGGCGACGTCCATTTCATCCGCATCGGCTCGCGCACGAACATCCAGGACAACTGCGTCCTCCACGTCACCATGGGGAAGTTCCCGACCATCGTGGCCGAGGAGGTGACGATCGGGCATGCGGCCATCGTGCACGGCTGCACGGTCAAGCGCGGCGCGCTCATCGGCATGGGCTCGCGCGTGCTCGACGGGGCGGTGGTGGGGGAGTGCGCGCTCGTCGCCGCCGGCGCGGTCGTCTCCGAGGGGATGGTCGTGCCGCCGCGGACGCTCGTGGCCGGCGTGCCGGCCAAAGTGAAGCGCCCGCTCACCGACGCGGAGCTCGAGCGCCTCGACCTGTCGTGGAAGCACTACGTCGAATTGAAGGATCGGTACCTCGCCCAATGAACCGCACGCCCGCCGGAAACTTACGATCGGAGCACACCGGACAACGCGTCACGTTGGCTGGATGGGTCCAGAAGCAGCGCGACTTCGGAGAGCTGATCTTCATCGACCTGCGCGACCGCAGCGGCATCGTGCAGATCGTCGTCGACCGCGAGCGCGGCGCCGATGACGCGCTTCTGGCCGCGGCGAAGGAGCTGCGCACCGAGTTCGTCGTGCGCGTCGACGGCGTCGTCGCCGAGCGCGCCTCCGAGGTGCGCAATCCGAAGATCCCGACGGGCGACGTCGAAGTCATCGCCGGCGCGATCGAGATCTACAACCGCGCCGAGACGCCGCCGTTCCCGATCGACGACGAGGTCAACGCCGCCGAGGAGCTGCGCCTCAAGCATCGCTACCTCGATCTGCGGCGGCCGGCGCTGGCGAAGAACTTCCTGCTGCGCGACCAGGTCACCTTCGCCATCCGCGACTACATGCACCGGCAGGGCTTCCTCGACATCGAGACGCCGATCCTGACGAAATCGACGCCCGAGGGGGCGCGCGACTACCTCGTGCCGAGCCGCGTGCACAAGGGGCAGTGGTACGCGCTGCCGCAGTCGCCGCAGATCTTCAAGCAACTGCTGCAGGTGGCGGGGATGGAGCGCTACTACCAGATCGCCCGCTGCTTCCGCGACGAGGACAACCGCAGCGACCGCCAGCCGGAGTTCACGCAGATCGACATCGAGGCCTCGTTCATCGACGAGGAGTTCGTCTACGCGTTGATCGAGGGGCTGTTCGCGGAAATCTTCCCGCTCGCCGGCATCTCCGTGACGACGCCGTTCCCGCGCATGACCTGGCAGGAGGCGATGGAGCGCTACGGCATCGACCGCCCCGACACACGCTTCGGGATGCTGCTGCACGAGGTCGCGGAGCCGATCGCGTTCCCGCCGTTTCAGGAAGCGGAGACCGTGCGCGGGCTCATCGTTCCAGGGGGGGCGACGTTCTCGCGGAAGCGCCTCGACGAGCTCGTGGCCGCGGCGAAGGCGCGCGGCGTGACGCTGGCGTGGCTGAAGCTCGACGCCGAAAAGGGCTCCTCGATCAAGAAGTTCCTGACGCCGGAAACCATCGAGGCCATCCGTCTGGAGTGCGGCGGCCATGCCGCCGCTGTCAGGGAGGGCGATCTGGCCATCCTAGCGGGCGGTCCGACGATCAAGACGCTCGAGACCCTCGGCGACCTTCGCCTCCGCATCGCCAACGAGCAGAAGCTCATCCCCGCCGAGACGTGGAACTTCCTCTGGGTCGTCGATTTCCCGCTGCTCGAATGGGACGAGGAGTCGCAGCGCTACTTCGCGCGGCACCATCCGTTCACGTCGCCGCGCCTCGACCAGGTCGACAAGCTCGAATCGGATCCCGGCGCGGTGCTGGCGCGCGCGTACGACTGCGTGCTCAACGGCCTCGAGCTCGGCGGCGGCTCGATCCGCATCAACCGCCCCGACCTGCAGCAGCGGATGTTCTCGGCGCTCGGCATCGCCGAGGCGGAGGCGCAGTCGCGCTTCGGCTTCCTCCTCGACGCCTTCCGCTACGGCGCCCCGCCGCACGGCGGCATCGCCTTAGGTCTCGACCGCATCATCATGCTCATGGCCCGCGCCGACTCGCTGCGCGACGTGATCGCCTTCCCCAAGACCGCGCGCGCGCAGGATCTGATGAGCGAGGCGCCGTCGGGAGTGGATAAGAAGCAGTTGGATGAGTTGGGGATTGTTTATCAAGGTGACAGGGAACAGGTGACAGGTGACAGGTAATGTTCATGCCCCGCCACTGCACCCCACCTGTGACCCGTCACCCGTGACCCGTCACCTCGTCCCATGAAATCCATCCAAGTCGGCACCTACCCCGTCCACGTCGGCCGAAACCTAATCGACAACGCCGGCACGCTGGTGAAGCCTCGCGGCCGCGTCTTCGTCATCACCTCCACGGCCCTGCGCGACCGCTTCGGGGAGCGCGTGGCGGCGTCGTTCCGCGATGCGGTCGTCCTGAGGATGGAAGAAGGGGAGGCGCACAAAAACCTCGACACCGTCAACGACCTCGTCACGCAGCTTCTCGACTGCGGGGCGAAGCGCGATTCGATGGCGGTCGTCGTCGGCGGCGGCGTGGTGGGCGACACGGCCGGCTTCGCCGCGGCGATCTTTCTGCGCGGCATCGACCTCGTCCACGTCCCCACCACCCTCCTCGCCCAAGTCGACAGCTCGCTCGGCGGCAAGACCGCCGTGAATCACGCGCGCGGCAAGAACCTCATCGGCGCGTTCCATCCGCCGCGCGCCGTCATCACCGACATCGCCGCGCTCGACTCCCTGCCGCGGCGCGAGCTGCTGAGCGGCGTCTTCGAGGCGCTGAAAGGCGGCGTCATCGGCGATCCCGAGCTCTTCGCGCTGCTGGAGTCGCCGCCCGACTTCGACGTCGAGCAGGTCGTCCTCCGCGCCATCCGCGTGAAGGCC
>DATDFB010000251.1:0-23469 GCA_036522835.1 Thermoanaerobaculia bacterium
GCCAAAGCGGCGCAAATAGGCACGCGCGCAACGGGAAGACCTCGGCCGCGCCCGCCCGGCCCCGCAGCGCGAGCGCCAGCGAGCCGACCACGAGCGCGCCCGCGTAGCTGCTGGCCATCGACGCGCCGCCGAAGGCCACGAGCAGCGCCGCGACCGGCAGCAGGGCGAAGAAGAACGCCGTCTTCATCGGCAGCGCGAAGTCGTCGCCGGCCTGGCGGGCGCGCTCGCGCAGCCACGACGCCGGGGTCGGTGGCTCGCAGCGGACGAAGAGCGATTCGGCCGAATGCACCGCCGCGCCGAGGGATTGGAGGCGGCGGACGGCGTCGGCGGCGCTGTCGTCGAGCGCATCGTGCAGGCTGCGGATCGCCGCGCGGCGGAAACCGAACGTGGCGCCGTGGTCCGGCATCGGCTCGATGCCGCGGTGGACGAGGATCCGTCCGGCGTCGATGCCGCCCCACCATGGCATCGGCTCGACGTAGTCCTGCGGCTCGACGACCTCGTGCGAATCGAGCAGGGCGCACATGGCGTCGAGCGTGGCCGCGTCGTGCCGCACGCGCGCGTTCGCCACGATGATCTTGTCGTGCGACGCCAGGTCGTGCGCGGCGCGCACGACGTCGACCGTGCCGTTGAGACTGCGATGCCGTGGCAGCGGCGGAACGTGCCGCCCAACCCAGCGGAAGACGCGGCGGTTGCGGTCGAAATGCGCCGAGTCGTCGACGATGACGACTTCGCAGCCGGCGATCGCAAGGGTCGAAAGGTAGGCGGCAAAGCCGCGGAGCTCTTGAGGGTCCGTGGCGTCCTCATGGACCACCACGTAGGAGCATCGCTGGTCTCTCATGACGTTATTTCGAGTTAGCGATTGATGTGCCATCGGAAGGGGGGCAGGGCGCAGGGGGCGGGGCGCAGGGGTTATCTTGCCGACGCACGGCCGCGCCGGATGCAAGAACATCATCTGCGCCCTGCCCCCTGCGCTCTGCCCCCTCTGCCCTGGCACCGCCATTGCCGTGTCCGCCGCTGTGAAAATCTGGCCCGGAGCTCCCTACCCCCTTGGCGCCACCTACGACGGCGCCGGCACGAACTTCTCCGTCTTCTCTGAAGCCGCCGAGCGCGTCGAGCTGTGTCTGTTTGACGATGACGGCGTGCAGAGCTGCGTCGACCTCCCCGAATGGACGGGATTCATCTGGCACGGCTATCTCCCCAACGTCAGCCCCGGCCAGCGCTACGGCTTCCGCGTGCACGGCGCGTGGGACCCGGGCGCGGGGCTGCGCTGCAATCCGTCGAAGCTGCTCCTCGACCCGTACGGCAAAGCGGTTGTCGGCGACGTGACGTGGAACGAGGCCGTGTTCCCGTACCACTTCAACGACGAGAATTCGAAGAACGAGATCGACAGCGCGCCGTTCATGCCGAAGTCAGTCGTCATCAACCCCTACTTCGACTGGAGCAACGACCGTTCGCCGCGCACGCCGTGGCACCAGACCGTCATCTACGAGACGCACGTCAAAGGCATCTCCATGCGCCACCCGCAGGTGCCGGAGGCGCAGCGCGGCACGTACGCGGGCCTCTCCAGCTCCGCGATCCTCCGCCACCTCAAAACCCTAGGCGTGACCGCCGTCGAGCTCCTGCCGGTGCACCAGTTCGTCCACGACAAGCACCTCGCCGACGCGGGCTTGCGCAACTACTGGGGCTACAACTCCATCAGCTACCTCGCCGCGCACAACGAGTACTCGTCGGGCGGACAGCTCGGGCAGCAGGTGCAGGAGTTCAAGCAGATGGTGAAGACGCTGCACGGCGAAGGGATCGAAGTGATCCTCGACGTCGTCTACAACCACACCGCCGAGGGGAACCACCTCGGGCCGATGCTGTCGATGAAAGGCATCGACAACCTCGCCTACTACCGCGTCGTCCCCGACAACCCGCGCTTCTACATGGACTACACCGGCACGGGCAACAGCCTGAACATGCGCCACCCGCACGTGCTGCAGCTGATCATGGACTCGCTGCGCTACTGGGTGATGGAGATGCACGTCGACGGCTTCCGCTTCGACCTCGCGGCCACGCTCGCGCGCGAGCTGCACGACGTCGACCGCCTCTCCGCCTTCTTCGACATCATCCAGCAGGACCCGGTGATCTCGCAGGTGAAGCTGATCGCCGAGCCGTGGGACGTCGGCGAGGGCGGCTATCAGGTCGGCAATTTTCCGCCGCTCTGGTCGGAGTGGAACGGGAAGTACCGCGACACGGTGCGCGACTACTGGCGCGGCACGGACCAGACCCTCGGCGAGTTCGCGAATCGATTGACCGGCAGCTCCGATCTCTACGCGATGACGGGTCGCCGTCCGTACGCGAGCATCAACTTCGTCACCGCGCACGACGGCTTCACGCTGCGCGACCTCGTCTCGTACAACGAGAAGCACAACGAGGACGGCGGCACGGACGACAACCGATCGTGGAACTGCGGCGCCGAGGGGCCGACGGAGGATCCGGAGGTCAACGCGCTGCGGGCGCGGCAGCAGCGGAACTTTCTGACCACGCTGCTCCTCTCGATCGGCGTGCCGATGATCTGCGGCGGCGACGAGATCGGCCGCACGCAGCAGGGGAACAACAACGCCTACAACCAGGACAACGAGCTGTCGTGGTACGACTGGGAGCACGTCGACGATGTGATGCTCGCCTTCGCCTCGCGCATCGTCCATTTCCGCCACGATCATCCGGCCTTCCAGCGGCGGCGCTGGTTCGCCGGGCGCCCGCTGCGCGGCGCCGACGTCAGCGACATCGGCTGGTTCAAGGCCGACGGCACGGAGATGACGGAGGAGGACTGGAACACCGGCTTCGCCCGCACGCTCGGCGTGTTCTTGAATGGCAAGGCCATCCCGACGCTCGATGCGCGCGGCGAGCCGGTCATCGACGACAGCTTCTACATCCTCTTCAACGGACACTTCGAGGCGATGGCGTTCATGCTGCCGACCTGCCCGTGGGGCGACCGCTGGGTGAAAGTGATCGACACCGACAAGCCGGTGCCCGACCTGCGCGAGCATCACCAGCTCCGCGCCGGCGAGGAGGTGCGGCTGGAGGCGCATTCGATGGTGGTGCTGCGGCGGGTGGATTAGCGTCAGGGCGCAGAGCGCAAGGGGCGGGGCACAGATGGTGACCCTGCAACCGGCACGGCGGTGCGTCGGTAAGACAACCACCTGCGCCCCGCCCCCTGCCCCCTGCGCCCTTCTCTTGATAGCATCCTCCGCGACGCTGATGCGTCTCACGAAGCGATGAACGTACGACGATTTCTCCTCGAAGCCGCGGCGCTGATCGCCGCGGCAGTGATCTGCGCGCTGGTGTCGAACGCGCTGGCCGGGCGCGAGCGGAAGATGGCGCTGGTCGGTGTCTACCCGAACGCGCAGAAGGTGCCGGCGCAGGCGACGGAGACGACCGCGGTGACGGCGACCGTCGTGACGCCGCCGGTGACGACGTCGTCCGCCGCGCAGACGACCACGATCGTCCTGCCGGCGACCGTAACCACCGCGACCGCGGCACCGCCGAAAACGGCGACAACAACCACCGCCGCACCTCCGCCCGCGCCTGTCCCGGCGGCGAAAAAGACCGCCGACCTCTCCCGCTTCGCCATTCATCCCGACAAGCAGTACGTCGAGATCCACTACGACGACGTGAAGTCCCTGCACGACGCCGGCGTTCTCTTCCTCGACGCCCGCCGCACCTCGGTTTACGAGCAGGGCCACATCGCCGGCGCGCGGCCGTTCTCCGTGTGGGAATCGGACATCGACGACAAGGTGCGCAAGCTCTACGACGAGCGCCCGGACGAAAAGCAGCAGGCCCAGCCGATCGTCGTCTACTGCTCCGGCGGCGACTGCGAGGACTCGCACATGCTCGCCCAGAAGCTGTGGGGCATTCAGTTCAACAACGTCTACGTCTACAAAGACGGCTATCCCGACTGGGTCGCGCACAAGGGCGACACGCGCGCGGGATCGAATCCATGAAGCGTTGGCTGCAAAGCCCCTGGCTCACGATCCGCGTGCAGCTCGCCCTAGGCGTGTTCTTCGTCGCCGCGGCGCTGCCGAAGATCGTCGACCCGCCGTCGTTCGCGCACATGGTCTACAACTACCGGATCGTGCCCGGCGGCATGATCAACCTGATGGCGCTGATCATGCCGTGGATCGAGCTCCTCTGCGGCCTGGCCCTCATCCTAGGCATCTGGACGGCGGCGGCGCGGTCGATCATCGCGGCGATGCTCCTGACGTTCATCGCCGCGATCTCGATCAACCTGGCCAGGGGCAACGCCATCGACTGCGGCTGCTTCGACCCCAACCCGCGGCCGAAGTCGCGCGCCGAGCGGCTCGACGACATGCGCTTCGTGATCTACCGCGATCTGGGGATGCTGCTGATGGCCGGGCAGCTATGGTACGCGGCGCGGCGCGACGACTGAGCTACTTGTCGCACGCGCCGAGGTACTTGCCGCTGTACTTCCCGTTCATCTCGCCGCCGTTCGGCATCGTCATGTGCATCGTGCCGTCGAACGAGTCGTTCGTGTAGGTGACCTTTCCTTCGCCGGTCATCTTCGACTTCTCGCACGTCACCTTCCACGTCACGACGTTGCCGTCGATCTTGAAGTCGGTGCGCTTGCAGTCGGCGTTCTTGCGCTGGTCCTGCGGCGCCGCCCACTCGGGGTTCTCGGCCTGTTCCTTGGTCACGCAATACGTATGCGTCGAGGGCGGCATCTTCATCGGCATGCCGGACATTTCCATGTGCATGGTCATTTCCCATTTGCCAGGCCTCACCGGACTGGCGGCGTAGGCCATTCCGGACACGAGACACACTGCGAGAGCGAAGGTGAGTTTTTTCATGCCGTCGAGTATAACTATTTTCGCGCGGCGCGCACCCGCGGCCGTCCCGCCACGCGCAGCGCGCCGGTCAGCGCGGCCGACTCGTTGCCGCTCTTGACCAGCACCACGGCCGATCCCGGCGCGACGTCGGAATCGATGCTGTACGTCGCGCTGACGTAGTTGCTCGCGTATGCAAAGTCCGACAGGCGGTGGAACGAGGGGCTCGGAATCTCGAACGTGGTCATGCCGCTGGTGAAGCCGTCGCCGCCGACCGCGAGCGAGATCGTCTGCCCCGGCCGGACGATCACCGGCGCCGCGGCCAGGCTGACGTCGCCGCTGCCCGGCGTCGACGCGCCGATCCAGCGCGGGTTGAGCTGCACGACGCCGCTGGCGTTCACGACGAGATTGCCGTACACCTTCCCGCTCTCCACGCGCAGCGCGCCGCCGTCGGCGAACTGCGTCGGGAACGACGTCACCTTCGCGTTGCGCCAGATGCCGGAGAGGTTCTGCACGTCCACCGGTCCGTCCAGCGGCTCGGCGTACAACCGGTATGTCCCGGCGGGCACGCCATCGATGGTGAAGCTCCCCTGCTGATCGGTGAGCGCCGTCGCCACCGGCTCGCCCCTCTCGTTGAGCGCGACCACCTGCGCGGCGAAGATACCGCCGCCGTCGCCGACGACGCGCCCCTGCAGCGTGGCGTCGCCGCGGCTGCCCTGCGGATAGATCTCCGCGATGGCGATGGCCTCGTCGCTGTCGAGCGACGGCACGGCGACCTTGCCGACGTACGGGTACATCACCGAGGAGAGGACGCCGGAGTGATCGAGGCCGAGCAGGTGCCCGACTTCGTGCGCGACGAGCTGCTGCAGGTCGCACGATCCGGAAAGCGTCCCGCCATCGATCTGAATGTCCGCCTCCGCGATATGCCCGCTGTCGTCGTACCAGTTCGTCGTCACGGCCAGGAAGTGCTGGTCGCGGAAGAGATCGTCCGCGAGGGTGATGCTGTTCTGGCCGTCCTTGCCGGGCTTCAGTCCGTCGATCACGGTGGTGGGCGCGAAGCTGAGACTCGCGTCACCGACCGAGGTCCACTCCGCGAGCGCGCGCGCGACCACGCTCTGCGCCTCCGGCTTCGCCGAGACGATGCGCCGGTCGATCTCGACCCGCAGCGGAAACGCGCCGTTCTGCCACGACACCGGCACCGGCACGCCGTTGAGCTGATACGTCAGCCGCGCGGCGGGGTACGCCGGCAACGCGAGGAGAAGGAGAGTTCCGGGAAGGATTTTGTTGAGCCGCACGCCTCGACAGAGTGCAACCGTCAGACCACCGCAATCAAGTCGATTTCCACGGCCGCCTCCCTCGGCAGCGAGGCCACGCCCACGGTCGAGCGCGCCGGCTTGTGCTCGCCGAAGTACTCGGCATAGATGCCGTTGAGCGTCTGGAAATTGCCGAGGTCGGTGAGGTAGACGGTCGCGCGCGTGACGTGCGCGAATGTCGCCCCGGCCGCGGCGAGCACGGCTTTGAGGTTCTCGAACACGCGCCGCACCTGCGACGGGAAGTCGCCCTGCACCAGCTCGCCCGTGGCCGGATCGAGCGGAATCTGTCCGGAGAGGAAGAGGAGATTCCCCGTGCGCACGGCCTGCGAGTACGGTCCGATCGCTTTCGGCGCATCGTTCGTGGCGATGTAGTCCATAGCCATCAGTATAATCGGCCACCCGCATGGCGACTTACCTCGGCAATTCATCGTTGTCCCAGGCCGTCAAGGACCGGGTCGTCTCCACCTTCCAGCAGACTCTGGCGTTGTACAAGCAGGGGCGCCACGACGAGGTCATTCAGGGCTGCGGCCTGATCCTGCGCATGGATCCGCAGTTCGACCCGGCGAAGAAGCTGCTGGAGAAGACGCGCAACCCCTCGTCGCCGGTCGACGTCGACACGCTCCTGCCGACGACGAGCGATCCGATGGCCGACGCGCGCGCGGCGATGGCGGCGCGCGACTTCCAGCGCGTCGTCAACATCACCACCGAGGTACTGACCGACGATCTGCTCAACGACGACGCGCGCGTGCTCAACGAGCAGGCCCGCGAGAAGATGGAAGCCGCCCCCTTCGTCGAGCAATTCGTGCGCAAGTTCGATCAGGTCCTTTCCGCCGGCAACACCGCCGGCGCGCGCGCGGAGCTCGAGAAAGCGCGCTCGCTCGACGCCGATCACCCCGCCATCGCCAAGATGGAGGCGTCGCTCCCCTCCGCCGCGCCCGCCCCGCCGCCGGCCGCGTTCTCGTTCGACTCGCCGTCGTTCGTCGTGGAGGCGCCGGCGCCGCCGGCGTCGTCGCGCGGCACCGCGCAGGCGAGCGACTTCGGCTTCACGTTCGAAGAGGAGAAGGCGCCCGAGCCGCCGCCGCCCGCCGCGGCGCCGACGAGCTTCTCGTTCGACGACGGCTTCTCCTTCGACACGCCGGCGTCGAGCGATCCGTTCGCGTCGTTCAAGCCGGCGCCGGCCCCGGCGCCGCCGCCACCGCCACCGCCGGCACAGGACGAAGGACCGCGCACGTTCGACTTCGACTCGGCGTCGGTCGACATGGGCGACGACGATCAGAAGAAGATCGCGCAGTACCTCGCCGACGGCGACCGCGCCTTCGACGGCGGCGACTATCAGAAGGCCATCGATCTCTGGTCGCGCATCTTCCTCATCGACGTCACGAACGACGAGGCCTCGCAGCGCATCGAGAAGGCGAAGGCGAAGCGCCGCGAGATCGAGCAGCGCACCGAAACCGTCATCGCCGCCGCCATGGCCGCCTATGACAAGCGCGACTACGAGACGGCGCGCGCGAAGTTCAACGAGGTGCTGCGCCTCGATCCGATGAACGAGACGGCGACGGAGTATCTGGAGCGTCTCGAGTCCGCGCCCACCGCAGCAACCGCGGCGGCACCGCCGCCTCCTCCGCCCTCGCCGAAGATCGACATCTTCGCCGACGATGACTTCGGCGGCGCCGAGACGCCGCTGATGCCGCCCGAGCCGCCGGCGGTGCCGGCGCCGATCCCTGCGAAACCCTCGGGGAAGGAAAAGGCGGTGCGTCCCGCCGCGGGCGCGAAGCGCAGCATGATGCCGGTCATCCTCGTCGTGCTGCTCGTGGCGATCCTCGGAGGCGGTGGTTGGTACGCGTGGCAGAAGATCATCAACAAGCCGGCGGAGACGTCGGCGGCCTCCGAGGCGACGCTGCGGCAGGCGGAGGCGCTGGCGAAGAGTGGCAAGTACGACCAGGCCATGGCCATGCTCAAGGACGTCAAGCCCGACGATCCGCTGCACGACCGCGCGCTGATGATGATCGCCGACCTGCAAAAGCGGAAGTCGCAGGCGGCGGAGATGGTCGACGGCCGCCCCGCCGCGGTGGTGTACCAGGAGAGCCTCGCCGCCGGGCAGCAGGCGTTCGCCGCGCACGACTACGATGCGGCGAAGAAGGCCTTCGACACGGCCACGCGCATCAAGCCGCTCCCGCCCGACGTCGCGCCGCTCTACGATCAGGCCACCCAGCAGGTGGCGAAGCTCGACGCCGCGAAGTCGCTGTTCAAGGAGCAGAAGTACGCCGACGCCATCGCGAACCTGCAGCCGCTCCTCGCCGCCGATCCGCAGAACCGCTCGATCCAGCGGATGCTCACCGATGCCCACTTCAACCTCGGCGCGCAAGCGCTGCAGGACGAGCACGGCAACCGCACCGGCGACGCCATCAAGGAGTTCGACGAGGTGCTCAAGGCCGACCCGAGCGACGAGCTGGCCAAGCGGAGCAAGCTCCTCGCGGAGCGCTACAATGGGCAGCCGAAGGATTTGCTGTACAAGATCTATGTGAAGTATTTGCCACTGCGGAAAGTTTCGTAGGTTCTTGAGTGCTTAGGTTCTTAAGTTCTTAGGTAAGAACCTAAGAACCTAAGAACCTAACAACCTAAGAACTACTGGGAGGGCGTGATGCGATTCGACGAAGTGGAGCTCGAGCCGGTACCGTTCGACCTTCCCGAACCGCCGCCGCCCCCCACCGCCCGCTCCCAGCTCCTCCGCCGCGCGGCCGCGATGCTCATTGACGTCTCCCTCTTCGCGGCGCTGGCCCTGGCGCTCTCGCCGCTGCTGCCGGCGGCGATGAGCTGGATGGCCGTCGCCGGGCTGGCCGGCTTCGTCATCCTCGTCTCGTATTACTACTTCGTCGGCTCGTGGGTGCTGTGGGGGAAGACCATCGGCGGCGCGATCTTCGACGTGCGCGTGAGCGGCGCGGCGTCGCTGCGCGAAGCGTCGCTGCGGTGGCTCGTGCTCTGCGCGATCATGCTCGGCGCGGCGGCCGGCCTCTTCGCCTACTTCAGGGCTTAGAGCGGTTCGCGCTCTTCTTTCCCGCCTCCACCCAGGCGATGCGCGTAATGAGCGACCCCAAGAGCTGCGACGCGGCGGCGGCCTGACGGGTCTTGCGCGAGCCGATGAGGCGCAGGATCAGAGGCAGCGGGCCGGAGAACATGCCGCCGATGCGCGTGGTGATGTCCGTGCCGCCCTTCGCCTCGATGCGCACGCCGATCGCCGTCTCCGTCGCGGCCGCGGCGGAGGCGAGCCGTCCCAACGCTTTGTCATTGTGGCCGAGGAGCTCGAGGAGTGATGCGGCGCTGGCCAGGCCGGAGGCGCCGAAGTGGATCGGCAGCGTGCCGGCGTAGCGCTTCCACTCCGGGATCGCGGTCGCACCGAGGAGGACGCCGGTGTAGGTGGCCATGACCAGGCCCGTCGCCGCGGAGACGACGGCGGCGGCATCGCTGATCAGCGCCGCCGTCGACGCGCCGCCGAACACCGCCAGCGTCCAGGCGCCGACCGACATGGGGCTCTGCGGCTTGAACACGCGCAGCATGTTGAGGAAACGCTCGGGGCGTCCGAGGTCGAGGATCAGGAGCGGCGTGGAGAGCATGGCGCCGCCGGCGGCGATGCGGCGGGCGTCGCGTACGAGTTTCTTATCCGCGCCGCCGAGCTGCGCGGCCACGCCGATCATCGCCGCCGCGCCGGCCGCCCCGCCAACGAAAAAGTAGAGCGGCACTTCCCACGTCCAGACGGGCTTCTTCAGCAGCGGTACGTCGTAGTAGCTCATAACGAGGTCACAGGGCACAGGGGACGGGGCGCAGGTGGTTGTCTTGCCACTGCACGAGCTCGTGCCCATGGCTGACAGTCGTGCAACAGCGAGAACATCATCTGTGCCCCGTCCCCTGTGCCCTGTGACCTATTCCGAATGCGACCAGCGACGCGATCGCAATCGCCGCCGCGCCCACCGCGGCCGCGCTCCACGCCTTCTTCAGCAGCACCGCCGGCACTTCCGGTTTCTCGGGCAGGTTGTAACTGCGCGCGTCGCCGCGCACGAGAAAGAACGCATGCGTGCCGCCGACGCTCGTCTCCTTCGGGTTCCAGAGGCGCGCGTCGGTCATGCCGAACGCGTGCAGACGGGCGATGCGCTCGTCGGCGTAGCGCTCGAGCTGCGCGAGATCGCCGAAGAGGATCGAGCCGGTCGGGCACGCCGTCGCGCACGCCGGCTGCAAGCCCGCCTTCTGGCGGTCGTAGCAGAACGTGCACTTGAAGGCGCGGCCGTCGTCGGGGCGGCGGTCGATCACGCCGAAGGGGCAGGTGACGACGCAGTAGCCGCAGCCGTTGCAGATGTCGGGCTGCACGTAGACGCCGCCGAACTCCGTGCGGATGATCGACCCCGTCGGACACGCCTCCAGGCACCCGGCATGCTCGCAGTGCTTGCACACGTCCGACGAGAACTCCCACGTCATCGCCTCGGCCGCATTGCCGCCGCGTCCCACCGCCGGATCGCGCTCCACGAACTTCACGTGCCGCCACGTCGAGTGCCCGAGCGCGAGCGTGTTGTCGTACGACTTGCCGCTCCAGCGGAAGCCGTCGTCGGGGACGCCGTTCCACTCCTTGCACGCCACCTCGCAGGCCTTGCAGCCGATGCAGAGCGTCGAGTCGGTGAAGAAGCCGGTGACGGTCATGCTCTTGTCAGCCTGCACGAGATTCCCTTCGATTCGAAGATGCGCACGTTCGGCTCCTCCGACATGGCCACGAGATCGTTGACGACGTCGCCCGTCACCAGGCCGTTGGGGCCCCAGTGATACGGCAGGCCGACGTGGTGGACGCGGCGGCCGTCGATGGCGAGCGGCGGCATGCGCGCGGTGACGAGCGCGCGCGCGGTGATGGAGCCGCGCGCGGTGGCGACGCGCACGACGTCGCCGTTCTCGACGCCCGCTTCCTCGGCGAGCTCCGGCGAGATCTCGGCGAAGAGCTCCGGCTGCAGCTCCGCGAGGTGCGGCAGCGTGCGCGACATGCCGCCGGCGGTGTGGTGCTCGGTCAGGCGGTACGTCGTCAGCACGTGCGGGAAGCGCGGGTCGGGCGAGTGCGCGTATTCATTGCCCTCGCGCTCCATCGTCAACGCCGCCGGGTTGCGCTGCTGCGACGGGTAGAGCGGATTCTCGACGTTCGACTCGAGCGGCTCGTAGTGCGCCGGCAGCGGACCGTCCTTGAGGCCCGACGGCACCCAGATCCAGCCGACGCCGTCGGGATGCATGATGAACGGCGCGTCGCCGGGAAGCGCTTCGTCGCCGCCCTTCTCCGCATCGCCCTTGAAGTCGGGGCGCTTGCTCTTCGTGAAGTCGGCCACGTCGTCGCCCACCCACTCCCCCTTCGCCTCGTCCCACCAGACGAGCTTCTTCCGCTCGCTCCACGGCGCGCCGTCGGGCGCGGCGGAGCAGCGGTTGTACAGGATGCGGCGGTCGAGCGGCCAGGCGTAGCCCCAGCCGTGGCCGTAGCGGCCGCTGGGCTTGCGGGCGTGGGCCTTGTTCTCGCCGTCGAAGACGCCGGAGTAGATCCAGCAGCCGCACGTCGTCGAGCCGTCCGCTTTGAGGTCGCTGAAGTTCTTGATGGGAAGCTGGCGCCCCTCACCCGGCGCTGGCGCGCCACCCTCTCCCCGCTCGCGGGGAGAGGGGCCTTCGGACCAGCCGTGGATCTCGCGCAGCACTTCTTCCACATCTTCATCTTTGTAGTCCCACGTCAGCGCGCGCAGGCCCGCATCGCGCGGACGATCCGTGGCGCGCCCTTTCATGAGGCGCCCGAGCTTCACGACGAACGTGTAGTCGCTCTGCGCGTCCCCGGGCGGCTCCACCGCTTTCTCCCGCCACTGCAGGAGGCGCTGCGTGTTCGTGAACGTCCCCTCCTTTTCCACGTGCGACGCGGCGGGGAAGAGAAACACTTCCGTTTCGGAATCGAGCGCCTCCTTCCAGAACGTTGCCGTCTCCGTCTCCACCATGTCCAGCACGACCAGCCACTTCAGCTTCTGGAGGGCCCGGCGCTCGAACTTCGCGTTCGGCGCGCCGACCGCGGGGTTCTGTCCCATCACGAACAATCCCTCGACCTTGCCGTCGGCCATCTCGCTCCAGTAGCCCTGATGCGAGTGATCGCCGGTGAGCCGCGGCAGCCAGTCGAAGCCGAAGTCGTTCGCCTTCGTGGCCGCGTCGCCGTAGTAGGCCTTGAGCAGCGAGACGATGTACTTGTCGAGGTTCCACCACCACCCTTTCGGCGAGCGGTGGCGTTTGATGTACTGCGTGAGCCCGCGCTCGTCGGGCGCGCCGTGCGTCGGCATCGGCAGATAGCCGGGAAGGATGTCGTAGAGCGTCGGGATGTCGGTCGAGCCTTGGATCGAGGCGTGTCCGCGCAGCGCCATGATCCCGCCGCCCGGCCGCCCGATGTTGCCTAGGAGCAACTGCAGGATCGACGCGGCGCGGATGATCTGCACGCCGGTCGAATGCTGCGTCCAGCCGACGGCGTAACAAATCGCGCCGGTCTTCTCGCGTCCCGACGCGCGCGTGAAGACGTCCGCCACTTCGAGGAAGCGCGCGCGCGGAATCCCGCACGTGCGCTCGACCAGCTCCGGCGTGTAGCGCGCGAAGTGGCGCTTCAGCACCTGGTAGACGCAGCGCGGATGCTCTAGCGTCTGGTCCTGCCGCGGCTCGTCCAGATCCTGCGCTTCGCCGCCGCGGTCCTTCGCGTGTCCGCCGCCCTCCGCTTTCATCCCCGGCGCGCCGCCTTTCGGCTCCGCCCCCTCGTAGAGCCACGTCTTCGAGTCGTACTGCGTCCCGTCCCACCCGCTGAACAGGCCGCCGAGGTCCTCGGTGTCCTGGAAGTCCTCGCGGAGGATCGTCGGCGCGTTCGTGTAATGCACGACGTACTCGCGGAAGTCGCGCTCGTTCTGGAGGACGTAGTTGATCATCGCGCCAAGGAAAACGAGATCACTGCCGGCGCGCAGCGGCAGCCAGTAGTCGGCCATGGCCGAGGTGCGCGTGAAGCGCGGATCGACGTGAATCACCTTCGCGCCGTTGCCTTCGCGCGCCTCCATCACCCACTGGAAGCCGACCGGGTGGTTCTCCGCCATCGACGAGCCCATGATGAGAATCGCATCGGCGTTGGCGAGGTCCTGCTGCGCCGTGGTGGCGCCGCCGCGGCCGAACGAGGTGCCCAGACCGGGCACCGTGGAGCTGTGTCATATCCGCGCCTGATTGGAGAGACAGACCATCCCCAATCCGGCGGTGAAGAGCTTCTTGATGAGGTAGTTCTCTTCGATGTCGAGCGTGGCGCCGCCGAGGTGGGCGACGCCGGTGGTGTGCATGACGCCGTCGTCGAACGTGCGCTCGCGCGACGCCCACAGCCGCTCCGCCACCATCTCCATGGCCTGCTCGGCCGGGATCTCCATCCAGGCCCGCGCGCGCGGCGCGCGATAGCGCACGCGCGTGAGCCGCGCGGAGTGCGTCACGAGCTCGTAGCTGTCGGCTCCCTTCGGGCAGAGATGGCCGCGCGAGATCGGCGACTCCGGATCGCCTTCGATGGAGACGAGCTTTCCGCCGCGATGAAAGACGAGCTGGCCGCAGCCGACGCCGCAGTACGGGCAGATGGAGCGCGCCGCCTGCGCCCCTTCATTCTTCGGGCGCAGCGCGCGCGTGGCGTCGCTCATCGCCTCGGCGCCGGTACCGTCGCCGCCGGTTTGGAGCTGGCGGATCAGAGGCCATCTGAGAAGGAGCTCGGCAAGCATGCTAATTTCAATCCAGCGTTGCCGTTGCCCGGCAGCGCCTTCATCGGCTGCCGTCGGCGTCGATCATCCTCACGACGTCGACGAAGGCGTCGGGCTTGACGCTCATGTCGCCGCCGTACGGATCGGCCAGCGCGGCCACGATGAGGATGGCGTACGCCAGCAGCGCCGCGACGAAGATCGTCACCCCGATCTGCAGGAGGCGATTGTGGACGCCGATGAAGAGCGTCATGAGCAGCACGCCGGCGCCGCCGCAGAAGACGAACGTCCACATCATCGGCGGGACGCTGGCCTCGTCCGCGCTGAGGCGCTCCCGCCGCGTGGCGGCGAGCTCGTTCAACACGCGCAGCGATTCGGAGAGGAACGCCGCGTGCGTGACGTCGCCGGGGACGACGCGCATCGACGTGTAGCGCTGCCAGATCGTCCGCCAGACGCGCGCGCTCGGCATCGGAGCGCCGTCGTTCGCCTCCATCGCCTTCCAGTCCTGCACGGCCACGGTCTGCGCGTACTCGCGCCACAGCGCGCGGATGGCCGGGCCGTCGGGGAGCCCGGCCGCGTCGTGCCACAGCTCGTTGACCTCCTCGGCCTCGCGCGACACGATCGAGCCGGTGGCGTCGAAGTGCTGCCAGACGATGACCGCGGCGAAGGCGAGGTAGACGCCGTAGACGACGCCGACGAACGAGTAGGCGAAGCCGACGAAGTCGTTGTGCTCCTTGAGCGCATGCGGCGGCGCAAACCGGCGAACGATCAGCACGGCCACCACGGAGACGAGCACGACGGCGGCGAGGATGAGACCGCGCGTCAGCGGCTGATCGGCCCAGGCCATCATGAGCGCACCGCCGTGCCGATCATGACGGCGTTGACGATCGCGAACGAGACGATGCAGGCGATGAGCGCGACGCTGTCGAGCCGCTGCGCGGCCGGCTTGCGGTTCCGCTCCGCAAGGTGCCGCACCACGAAGCCGACCAGCGCCGCGACGAGGATGTAGAAGGCGATGGTCAGGTGGATGCGGTCGACGAGGGTGAAGTCCGCGCTTCGCCCCAGCACGGCCTCCGAGGCGCGCATGTTCACCAGCACGGCGAAGAGCGAGCCGACCAGGACGCTCATGCGCGTATTGAAGTGCGACGTCTGGTCCATGCGCAAGGTGCTCATGCCCAGGAGAAAGGCCACGTACGCGCCGAGGAGGAGCTTGAGAAAGATGCCGATCTGCGTCCGCTCGACCTCGATCGTCATGGCCGCGCGGGAAAAGACGGAGCTGCCGTTCGTCAGCGCCGGATCGCCGAACGTGGTCGGGTATTGCACCGGCACGACCGACACGCGGAAGCCGTTCACCTCCCAATCATCCTCGGTCGACGCCGGATCGATCTTCGTGTGTGGCAGGTCGCCGGCGTAGACGAGCGTGCTCGTGTCCCATACGCCCTCCTCGATCGTGAGCGGAAGGATGTGCCGGTCGAACGGGTAGTGCCGGAGGTCCCAGTCGTAGCGGACCACGGCGGTGACGAAGCGCTCGCTCCAGATCTCGCCGTTGCGCGGCACTTCGCTGACCTTGCCCATGTTCACGCTCTTGGCGTTGCGGATGACGAGCGTGTCGAGCGGATGCAGTTGCGGCGAGCGGTGGCGCGTCCAGATCCAGAAGGAGACGGTGTAGCAGTTCGCGCCGGGGTTGAAGTCGTAGAGGTCCGTGACGTACGCGCCGATGAGCACGCGCTCCGGCGCAGCGCAGAGCGGTACGGCGATGCCCAGCAACACCAAGGTAAGGAGGGAGGACCGCACGTGAAGAGGACGAAGGGCGGGCGGCGGTTGTGAGGGCTACAATCGCGCGGAATGGCGGACCGGTCGTGGGATTGGATGGCGCAGGCGGAGGACGACCTCGACGCGGCCGGGATCTTGCGCAACGCCGGCAAACACGCCCAGGCGTGTTTCATGGCGCAACAGGCGGCGGAGAAGGCGTTGAAGGCGGCGCTGTACTCATACTTGCGAGAGTCGCGAACACATGTACTGAAGGATCTCGTTCGCGATCTCGACAAAGACCCGCCCGGAATGCTGCTCGATCGTGCCCGGGTTCTCGACGGCTACTACATCCCCACGCGATACGCGAACGGGCACGATAGCGGCGCTCCGTTCTCGCATTATGGAGAGCTTCAGAGCGAACAGGCCATCGAATATGCCGGTGTTCTCATTGAATTCGCGCGTTCACGTATGGCCCGGTCGCGCTGAGGTCGTCGCCGGCCTCCGCGCCTGGGCCGAGCGGCTGCGCGCCGCGCATCCGGAGCTCGTGCGCATCGGCTATTTCGGCTCGCTCACCGACGGCGTCCGCTACGGCTTCGGCAGCGACGCCGACGTCGTCGCCGTCGTCACGCACTCGCCGCGCCAGCATTGGTGGGAGCGTGCGGGCGACTTCGACCTGCCCGACGAAGTCCCCGTTCCCGTCGACTTTCTCGTCTATACCGAAGACGAGTTCGCGCGCATCCTCGCCCGCGGCGACCTCTTCTCCCGCGACATGCAGAACGTCGTCTGGCTCTAACGCCCCGCTCCCACCCAGTTCGTCACCACCGTAAACGGCTGCTTGCCGACGTCGTAGAGCGTGCAGATGTTCGGGTGGTTGAGCTGCGAGATCGTCTTGGCCTCACGCTCGAAGCGCGCCTTGAGCTGCGCGTTGTGCGCGAGCTCGGCCGGAAGAAGCTTGATGGCCACGCTGCGGTCGAGCCGCGTGTCGTGCGCGCGCCACACCTCCCCCATCCCGCCCGCCCCGAGCGGTGCGAGGATCTCGTAGGGGCCAAGCCGTTGGCCGGCGGTCACGGGCATCGCAGGAACGTACGGATTATCGCCCGATTCGGACTTACCGCGCCGCGAGGCGCCTCACCGCGTCGCCCGGCGCCGCCCGAACGTGACGAAGCGCCCGGCGATGCGGCGCTCGCCGTTGAACACCTTCTCGTACGCGACGAGGAAGCTGCCGTCGCCCAAAGCCAGGACCGCGGGGTCGCGCTCGTCGGCGGCGGAGGCGGCGATCGACAGCGGCGTCACTTTGCCGTCGGCGTCGAGCACGGCGCCGGCGATGTCGTGGTTGCCGGGCGCCGTACGCGCACGCCAGACGATCACCCAGCGCGTGCCGTCGTTGGCGATCGAGGGACGCGTGCCGCCGCCGTCAGCCGGAAAGGTTCCGATGGTGCGCGACCGGGCCATGAACTCGTCGAAGCGCGTGACCTCGGCGGCCGGAAAGCGCGTCGCCTCCACCGTGCCGCCGCTCGACTCGTCGCCGCGGAAGAAGACCACGAGGAGGTCGCCGGCGCCGCTGCTGTCGATGGCCGGCTGGAGGTCGCTCAAGAAGCTCTGCATGTTGAACTTCGTGACGGTGAAGAGCGAGACGAAGTCGACGCTGTAGGTGTCGCGGCAGTTCGGAAAGCAACCGAACAGGTTGCGAACGCGCCGGCCGCCGATGACCTGCGGCAGGTTGAGGCCGATGGTCATGTCGCTCGCGGCGATGCCGAGGAGCGGCGGGCCGAGCCGCCCGTCGCTCGACAACGTCCAGACGAAGCCGTTGACCGCGATCCACGACGTGTCGCCCTTCGTCCGGACGATCGGCGGCGCCGCCGGCAGGGTGTTGCCGCCCGTCACCCGTTGCGGCGCCGACGGGTTGAGAGTCGCGTCGAGCCGCGCCACGACCGTGCGCGACACCGCCACGTCGTGATCGATGTCCGTCCACGCCAGCACGAATCCCTCGCCGTCGGGCGCCGGCGCGAGCGCCGGATAGGCCTCGTGCGTCGCCGACGAGGAGATCGACGGCGGAATCTCGCGCGGGACGCCGGCGAGGTGGCCGCCCCCGTCCAAGCGCGCCACGTAGATGCGGTCCACGCCCCCCGCCGCCCCCATGCTCCAGGCGATCGCCGGGCCGTGATGATCCTTCGCCAGCGACACCGCCGGCACGGCCAGGTTGAGCGGCGCGAGGTTCAGCGGCAACGGATCCGAAACGATCTCGTTGCTGAGATTCTGCGCGGCGGCGGCGACGGACGTGAAGAAAGCGACGGCAACGACGAAACTGCGCATGGCCTCTACCTCGTGGCGCGGCGGCGCCCGAACGTGACGAAACGCCCGGCGATGCGGCGCTCGGTTCCGATGTTCGTCTCGTAAGCGACGAGGAACGTGCCGCCGCCGAGGGAAAGGATGGCCGGGTCGCGCTCGTCGGCCGCGGTCGTGGCGATGGTGAGCGGCGTCAGCGCGTCGCCGGCGTCGATGACCACGCCGTCGATGTCGTGGTCGCCGGCCGATGTCCGCACCCGCCACACCGCGGCGTAGCGCGCGCCGTCGACGGCGACGCCGGGCCGTGTCGGCCCCGTGTCGCCAGGAAACGACGACAGCGGCTTTCCGATGTCGACGCCGGCGGAGCTCGACAGCGGCATGCGCGTGAACACGACGTCGCCGCCATCGGCCTGCGGTCCGCGGAACCAGACCACGACGACGTCGCTGCCGTTGCTGGCCAGCGCCGGTTGCGCGTCGCTCGCGAATTTGAGCTCCTTCGACACCGACACCGCCGGCGGCGCGGTGACGTCGAGGGCGTAGCTGACCGGGAAGATCTGACAGTTGTTCGGACAGGTGCTGAACGGCCGCCCGGGGATGCCGCAACTGCAGATGTACGACGTGCTCTTCACGGCGTGGCTGCCGGCGAGGTGCGGGACGCCGCCGGCGATGGTCATGTCGCTGGCGGAGATGAGACCCCCGAACGGGCCGTCCAGCGCGCCATTCGCGTCCACGGCCCAGACGAACCCGCCGGCGCCGATCCACGTCTTCGCGTGACTCGTGCGCACGAGCGCCGGCGTGGTGGACAGCGGCCCCGGGAAGAGCACCGACGGCGCCGACGGCGTGAGCGCCGCGTCGAGGCGCGAGACGACGGCGCGCGCGATCATCGGATTGTACGGATCGATCTCCATCCAGGCGGCGACGAAGCCGTTGCCGTCCGGCGCGGCGTCGATCGACGGGTAGACCTCGTGCGTTTGCGCGGCCGGCGTGGCCAATGGCATCTCGCGCGCGCTGCCGGCGACGTGGCCGCTGTCGTCGAGCCGCGCCACGTAGACGCGGTCGGCGCCGCTGCCGTTCGCCATCGTCCAGGCGATGGCGATGCCGCTGCGGTCCTTGGCAAGCGACACCGCCGGCACCGCGACCTGCAGCGCCGGAGCGAGGCGCGGGCGGAGCGGATCGGAGACGATCTCGTCGCCGACGATGACTTGCGCGGAAGCGGAGGCGGTGAAACCGAGCAGGAGAAGGGCGGGAAATGCGCGGCGCACGCCATGAGTACGGCGCAAGCGACGCAAGCGTTGGGAGGGTGGCGATGTGCTGAGTGCTGAGTGCTGTGTGCTGTGTGGGTTCTCGCTACCTCGTGGCGCGGCGGCGCCCGAACGTGACGAAGCGCCCGGCGATGCGGCGCTCGGTTCCGGTGATGGTTTCGTAGGCGACGAGGAACGTGCCGCCGCCGAGGGCGAGGATGGCCGGGTCGCGCTCGTCGGCGGCGGTCGCGGCGATGGTGAGCGGCGTCAGCTTGCCGTCGCTTGCCATGACGGCGCCGGCGATGTCGTGATCTCCAGCCGGCGCGATGGTGCGCCAGACCGCGGCATAGAGCACGCCGTCGTCGGCGGCAATGGCGGGACGCGTCTCCCCCGCATCGGGGCGAAACGACGCCAGCGTCACCGGCTGATCGGCGAAGTGCACGAGATCGGTGAGCGCCGCGCGCGAGGCCACGACGTCGCCGCCGCTCGTCTGCGCGCCGCGGAACCACACCACCACCACTTCGCCGTCGCGGCTCTCGATCGCCGGCTGCACGGCGCTGGCGAAGAAGAACGTCTTCGTCACGATCACGTTCGGCGGCGCGGTGAGGTCGAGCGCGTAATAGTCGCTGTAGATCCTGCAGCTCTCGACGCACGTCGCGAACGGTTGGCCGACGGGGATGTAGCACCCCGGTCTGCACGTGTAAAACATGGTCGGCAGCGGATGGCTGCCGACGAGCTGCGGCACACCGCCCGCGAGCGTCATGTCGCTGGCCACGAGGCCGGCGAGCGGCCCCTCCATCGCGCCGCCGGCGGCGAGCGTCCAGAGGAACCCGCCCGCGCTGATCCACGTCTTCGCGCTCTTCGTGCGCACGACCGCGGGAGCGATTGGCAGCAGCGTCGGGAAGAGCATCGACGGCGCCGACGGCTGGAGCGCCGCGTCGAGACGTGAGACGACGGCGCGCGCGGTCGTCGGATTCGACCCGTCGATCTCCAGCCACGCCGCGACAAAGCCGTCGCCCTCCGGCGCGGCGGCGATCGACGGAACCATCTGGTGCGTCTGCGCCGCCGGCGCCGCGAGCGGCATCTCGCGCACGCTGCCGGCGACGTGGCCGCTGTCATTGAGCCGGGCGATGTAGACGCGATCGGCGCCGCTGCCGTTCGCCATCGTCCAGGCGATGGCGATGCCGGTGCGGTCCTTGGCCAGCGAGACGGCGGGCGCGGCGAGCCGCAGCGGCGGACCGGCGCGCGGGCGCAGCGGATCGGAGACGACCTCGTCCCCGACGATGACTTGCGCGGAGACGGAGGCGGTGAAACCGAGCAGCAGAAGGGCGAGAAATGCGCGGATCACGTCATGAGTACGGCGCTAGTGAGGCAAGCGTTGGGAGAGTTGCGATGTGCTGTGTCTCGTGGCAACTCAGCACTCAGCACTCAGCACTCAGCACAAGCTCACAGCACCATCGGGTACTTCCTCGGCTTCGCCTCATGCATCAGCGCATACACCGCCGCGAAGATCGTCTCGCGGTTCGGCTTCGACCAGTAATCGCCGTCGGAGCCGTACGCGGGGCGGTGCTCCTTCCCCGGCACCGTGCGCGGCTCGGAGTCGAGCCACGCGTACGCGCCGTCGCGCTCGACCACGTTCTGCATCATGAACGCCGTGCCGCCGCCGGGAACGTCTTCGTCGATGAAGACGACGCGGCTGGTTTTCTTGATCGATTCCGCGATGACGCCGCGCACGTCGAACGGCAGCAACGTCTGCACGTCGACGACCTCGGCGTCGATGCCCGACGCCGCCAGCAGCTCCGCCGTCTCCAGCACGATGCGCAGCGTCGCGCCGTAGCTCACCAGCGTCACGTCGCTCCCGCCGCGCACGACCTCGGCCACGCCGAGCGGCACCGTGAAGTCGCCGATGTTCGAGGGCAGCTTTTCCTTCGTGCGGTAGCCGTTCAGCACCTCGATCACCAGGCCCGGGTCGTCGCCGCGCAGCAGCGTGTTGTACATGCCCGCCGCCTGCGTCATGTTGCGCGGCACGCAGACATAGATCCCGCGGCAGAGGCTGATGAGGCCGGCCATCGGCGAGCCGGAGTGCCAGATCCCTTCGAGCCGATGCCCGCGCGTGCGGATGATCGCCGGCGCCACCTGCCCGCCGCGCGTGCGCCAGCGCGTGGTGGCGAGGTCGTCGGAGAGGATCTGCAGCGCGTACAGGACGTAGTCGAGGTACTGCACTTCCGCGATCGGCCGCAGCCCGCGCAGGGCCATGCCGATGGCCTGCCCGACGATGGTGCACTCGCGGATGCCGGTGTCGGAGACGCGGTAGACGCCGAACTTCTCCTGCAAGCCGGCGCAGCCCTGGTTGACGTCGCCGAGCTTGCCGACGTCCTCGCCGAGGATGACCAGGTTCGGGTAGCGCCGCAGCGCGGCGTCGAAGCAGGCGTTGATGATCTCGAAGCCGACCTTTTCCGGCGCATCGTCCGCGAATTCGGCCCTGACCTCGGCGATATGAATCGCGGCGCGCGCCGTGTCGCTGTAGAGCTCATCGTCGTAGAGCTTCGCGCAGGCCCGCTCGTACTCGCGCCGGAGCTCGACCGCCTCGGGCGGCGCATCCGCGCCGGCGGCGATGATCGCGCCGGTCAGCGCGCGCATGGCGTCCCGGCGGTACGGCGACTGCGTCCGCTGCAGCTCGCTTCGGATGGCCTCGATTGCCGGTAGGGGCGCACGGCGTGCGCCCTCGTCGATCGGGCGCACGCCGTGCGCCCCTACGGCCATCGCGTCGAGAACTCCGAGGACCTTGCGGACGTCGTCGTCGATCGGCTTGCGGTAGGCCTCCCAGGCGCGGCGCTGCGCCGCGCGCACCGCGGCCAGGTCTTCCTTCTCCATCGCGCCGATCTCGTCGGCCGTGGCGATGCCCTGTCCGATCATCCACTCGCGCATCTTGCGGATGCAGTCGAACTCCGTCTCCCAGTCGAGGCGCTCCTTCGACTTGTAGCGCTCGTGCGAGCCGGAGGTGGAGTGGCCCTGCGGCTGGGTCATCTCGGTGACGTGGACGATGGCCGGCACATGCTCCATCCGCACGATCGTGGCGGCGCTGAGGTACGTCTCGCAGAGAGCCGGGTAGTCCCACCCTTTGACGATGTAGATGTCGTAGCCGGCCTTCTGCTTCGGGTCGCGCTGGAAGCCCTTCAGGAGCTCCGAGATGTGACCCTTGGTCATCTGGAAGTCGTTCGGCACGGAGATGCCGTAGTTGTCGTCCCAGATGGAGACGAGCATCGGGATCTGCAGGACGCCCGCGGCGTTGATCGACTCCCAGAACATCCCCTCGGCGCAACTGGCGTTGCCGATGGTGCCCCAGGCGATCTCGTCGCCGTTGCGCGAGAACTGCGTGAATTGCCGGAGCTCTTCGACTTCGCGGTAGAGCTTCGAGGCGTATCCGAGGCCGACGAGGCGGGGCATCTGGGAGCCGGTCGGTGAGACGTCGGCGGAGGAGTTGTAGTGGTCGGCCTGCGAGCGCCAGGCGCCGTCGGGACCGACGAGGCGCGAGGCGAAGTGCGCGTTCATGGAGCGCCCGGCCGACCACGGGTCGTGGGCGACGTCGGCGTCGGCGTAGAGCTGGGCGAAGAACTCCTCGAGCGTGCCGATGCCTGTGGCGAAGATGAAGGTCTGGTCGCGGTAGTAGCCGCTGCGCCAGTCGCCCCTGCGGAAGGCGCGGGCCATGGCCAGTTGCGCGACTTCCTTGCCGTCGCCGAAGATGCCGAACTTGGCCTTGCCGGTGAGCACCTCCTTCCGCCCGATCAGGCTGGCCTGACGGCTGCGAAAGGCCACGCGGTAGTCGTCGATGATGCTCTCGCGCGTGAACTGCGTGCGGATCTCTGCCTGCTCGGTCACGGCGCCGAATGCTAGCACGCGCTTGCTACACGGCCTTGCAGCACGTGCACACGCGGGGTGGTGCAATGCTGCACGGGGGGTGGTGCAATGCTGCACGGAGGGTGTAGCAATGCTACACGGCCTTGCAGCACCGACACACGAGGCGTGCAGCAATGCTGCACGGGCTTGCAGCACGGACACACCGCGCGTGTAGCAATGCTGCACGGCCTTGCAGCATGGACACACGGGCCGTGCAGCATTGCTACACGGTCTTGCAGCACGGACACGCGGGGTGTGCAGCATTGCTACACGGCCTTGCAGCACGGACACGCGGGGTGTGCAGCATTGCTGCACGGCCTTGCAGCATGGACTCGCAGCCGGCCTCCACGCCGGCGGGCCAGACGTGTCTCGGCGCCGGGCGGGCGCGGCCGTGCAGCAATGCTGC
>DATDFB010000252.1:0-13580 GCA_036522835.1 Thermoanaerobaculia bacterium
CACTGGCGCCGCCGCGGCGGGCGCTGCACCGGCAGCCGCACCGACGGGTCGCCGTCGCGGCCGTCCGCCCGGAAGCGGTAAGAAGCGCGCTGGTGGTGGCGGCGGCGGCAAGCGTGCCGCACTGACGCCCGAGCAGCTCGCCTCGCGCCAGCTTCAGGGCCGTTATCTCGGCCTGATTCGCCAGATTCCGGCCAACAAGCGCGGCCAGTATCAGAAGACGGCGAAAGAAAAGGGCCGCGAGGCGGCCATCAAAGAGATGCAAGGCGCGCTCGGGAAGTGATTGCGGCGGCAATTGCCGTAACCCTTCTGCAGTTCTCGGATTACCACTCCCACGCAGTTCCTTTCTATGCCGAGGAAGGCGCCGGCCGCGGGGGCATTGCCCGCGCGGCCGGCTACCTTGCTTCCGAGAAAAAGCGCGGCGCGCTCGTCTTCAGCGGCGGCGACATGGTCAACAAAGGCTCGCCGGCCTGGTCCGACAAATACCGCTGCGTGGAATGGCCATGGCTCAACGGCATCGTCGACGACATGGCCCTCGGCAATCACGATCCCGACTACGGCGCGCAAGAGCTCGCGACGTGCCGCAAGAGCATCCGCTATCCGATCCTGAGCGCGAACACGGCCGGGTTTCAGCCCTACGACGTACTGGAGCGCAAAGGCGTCAGGATCGGCGTCTTTGCCGTCGCCGGATCCGATTTCCCTGCGCTGATGAAGGGAAGCGGCTTTGTCTTTCGCGATCCCGTCGCGGCGGCGCGCGAGACCGTGCGCACGTTGCGCGACCAAGAGCACGTCGACGCCGTCGTCATGATCGGCCACGAGCATTTGCAGGACGACTACGCGCTCGCGCGGGCCGTGCCGGGGATCGACCTCATTTTCGGCTCGCATAGTCACCTGCGCCGGGCATTGACGAAGATCGACGGCACGAATACGTGGTTCATGTCGCCGGGCCAATACCTCACCGACATCTGCCGGGTGGAGCTGACGTTTCGGGGTCACAAACTGACCAAAGTGCGCGGTGAGCTCGTGCCGGTCGACGCGAAAATGCGAACGGACACTGCGCTGGCGAAAACCGTCGACGAAATGCAGCGCGCGCTCGAGCATGACCCGCAATACGCGCCGCTCTTTGCAATCGCCGGTACGCTCGAGGCGCCGATGAGCGTCGATCGCCTGGCGCACTTTGCCGTCGCGCGGATGCGCGACGCCGTGCACGCCGATGTTGCCGTGTCGACTGACAGCAGCTTCCGCCAGCCGCTGCCGCGCGGCGCGATCACGCTGGAGCAATTGCGCGCCGCGCTGCCGTACGACAATGAGATCTTTCTTACGGAAATGCGCGGCGACGATCTCGCAAGGCTGCTTGCGTCCGCCGGTCTCATTGTCGACGGCGTGACGGCTCCGGAGCCGTCGCGTCTGTACAGAGTCGCCACCACGGATTACATGGCCCGCACGGCCGCCGGCTATAAAGATTTTTTCAAGGATGCGGCGCCGTCGGGGAAGCGGGTGCGCGACGAGGTGGCGAAGGCGCTGCGGCCTTAGAGCCACCCCTTCTCCCGCGCGATCCGCGCCGCCTCGACGCGGTTCGCCGCACCGACCTTGCTGATCGCCTCGCTCAAGTAATTGCGCACCGTTCCCTCGGAGAGATTGAGCGCCGCGGCGATGTCGGCGCCGCTCTCCCCTTCGCCGGCCCGGCGCAGAACCTGCCGCTCGCGCTCCGTCAGCGGATCGGGCTCGCTCCACGCTTCCACGGCGAGCTCCGGATCGACGGCGCGGCCGCCTGCGTGGACGCGGCGCACGGCGTTGGCGAGCTGCTCGGCGGGCGAGTCCTTCAATAGATATCCGGACGCTCCCGCCTCCAGTGCGCGGCGCAGATAGCCGGCGCGCGCGAACGTGGTGAGGATGATCACGCGCGTCGTGCCGCGCACGGCGGCGGCGAGCTCGATGCCGGTCATCTTCGGCATCTCGATGTCGGTCAGCAGCACGTCCGGGCGGAGCTCGCGGCAGAGGGCCAGGGCCTCGCTGCCGTCGTGCGCGCGGCCGACCACGCCGATGTCGCCCTCGATCTCGAGCAATGCCGCGAGCGCGCCGAGCATCATGGCCTGATCCTCGGCGATGATGACGCGGATCACGCGATGCGCTCCGCCGCGGCGGCGGATGGAAGGACGATCTCGAGCATCGTGCCGCGCGCGCCGTCGCGCCGCAGCGAGCCGCCGAGAGCTTCGACGCGCTCGCGCATGCCGGAGAGGCCGGTGCCGAACGGCGCGTTGCCGCCGCCGCCGTCGTCGCTCACCGTCATGGCCACGGCGTCTCCGCGCGCCGCCAGGACGATGCGGCACGACGTCGCGCCGGCATGGCGAACGATGTTCGTCACCGCCTCGCGCAGCGCCATCGCGATCACCGCCTCCTGCGCCGGCGGAAGCCGCAGCGGCGCCACGTCAATCGTGGGAGTCACGCCCGCTGCCGTCAACGCTTCACGGGCCGAATCGATCTCCGCGCGCAGCCCGGCGCGGTAGCCGCTCACGGCCGCGCGCACCTGCGCCAGGGCGTCGCGCGAGATGCGCTCCACGTCGCGGATCTCGTCGCGGGCGCGCTCGGCGTCGCGCTCCGCGAGCTTCGAGGCCAGCTCCGCCTTCAGGATGATCAACGAAAGCGTGTGGCCGAGGAGGTCGTGCAGATCGCGGGCGATCCGCTCGCGCTCCGCGACCTTGGCCAGATGTTCGATCTCGTGCTGCGCCAGCTCCAGCTTGGCGTTCGAGCGCGACACGCCGGAGTAGTACATGTTCACCGCGCCGACCACGACGATGAAGAGAAGCTCCCACAACACCCAGACCGGCAGATGGAACGCTGCCGCCTCGACGACCGCTGCGGCGAGGATCGCTGCGATCAGGCCGGCGCCGAGGCGCGGCGGCGTCAGCACGCCGGCGAACGAGCCGGCGTAGATGAAGAAGCAGCCGGCGCCGGGGTTGGTGGGAAAGAAGATCAGACCGATGGCCGTGATCGCGGCGATGACGATCATGAGGCTGCGCCCGCGCACCCAGTAGCCGCGGAAATAGAGATAGAGAAACGCCAGCGCCGCGGCGATCGTCGCCGTCCACTCGGCGGCCGAGGCATGCCTCGCCAGCGGCCCGATGAAGAAGAACGCCAGGTAGATCGTCCAGACGTACGGCGTCCACCCGAGGTCGCGGCGCGCGGGGATGAGGCGCATGGTCATCAGTCTACCCGTAGAGCTTTCCTTCGTCGCGGCGCCACCCAATGACGGCCACGATGAGGAAAAGAACCGTGGCGATCGCCAGCGCGATCACGTGCATCTGCGCCGGCTCGCCCGTTCCCGCGCCGAGCACGCCGAGGGCGAGCTGCGCGAAGTGATACGGCGGGAGAAGGTGCGCGAGGTCGCGCAGGAACTTCGGCAGCGCGAAGATCGGCACCCACAGTCCGGACAGGAACGACATCGGCAGGTAAATGAGGTTGACGATCGCGGGCGCGGAGTTCGGTCCGGCGAAGTAGCCGACGGCCAGGCCGAGCGCGGAGAACGTCGTCGAGCCGGCTACGAGGATGCCGAAGAGCTTCGCCGCCGTCGCCAGCGGCAGGGTGACGTGGCGAATCATCACGGCCATGGCGAAGATCAGCAGCACGTCGACGGCGCTGAAGAGCATGGCCATGGCCATCTTCGAAGTGAAGTAGGCCGGGCGCGGCATCGGCGTGGTCCGCTTCACCTCGATCCATCCCTGTCCGCGCTCCACGGCCACGGTCACGCCGAAGCCGAACAGCGACGCGCCAATCACGGCGAAGGCGCCGTAGGTGCCGATGAGGTACGTCGACATCGTCACGTGCCCCGGCACGCTCGCGGAGCCGAAGATCAGGCCGAAGAAGACGTAGAAGAGGAGCGGGAAGGTGAGCGTCGGGATGACGTACGCCGGCATCCGGAAGAGCTTGAGGAATTCGTATTTGATCTCGAGCAGGTACGGTTTCATGGTCAGTTCCTCGTCAGCGCGACGAATGCTTCCTCGAGGTCGGCGCCGGCGACTTCGAGGTTGGCGAGCGATGGATCGCGGGCGATGAGCGCGCGCACGACGGCGTCGCTGTCGGACGCGGAGATCTCGACGGTGCCGTTGTCGCGGCGCGCGCTGACGACGTGAGGGAGGGCGGCGATGTCGCCGAGATCGATCGACGTGGTACAGCGAATCTTCCGCCCCGCCGCGCGCGCTTTGATCGCCTCCGGCGTTCCCTCGGCCACGGCGCGCCCGCGGTCGATGACGACGATGCGGTTGCAGAGCGCGTCGGCCTCGGCCAGGTAGTGCGTCGTCAGCAGCACCGAGCGGCCGCGGCGGACGAAGCCGCGGATCTGTTCCCACAGCGCGCGGCGCGCCTCGACGTCGAGCCCCGCCGTCGGCTCGTCGAGGATGAGCAGCTCGGGATCGCCGCAGATCGCCAGCGCGAAGAGCACGCGCTGCTTCTGCCCTCCGGAGAGCTTGCCGTACATTCGGTCGCCGAGACCGCGGAGGCCGGCGGCGTCGAGAATGTCGTCCATCGGCATCGGCTTCGGGTAGTAGCTGGAGAAGAGCTCGATGTGCTCGCGGACGCGCAGCGTTTCCGGGACGCGCGCGACCTGCAGCATCGCGCCACTCTTCGCGCGGGCGGCGGGATTGCGCGGATCGTCGCCGAAAACGCGCGCCGCGCCGCTGCTCGGCTTCGCCAAACCGAGGAGGAGGCGGACGGCCGTGGTTTTGCCGGCGCCGTTGGGGCCGAGCAGCGCCACGGCCTCGCCGGGCCCGATCGAAAAGGAGAAATCGTCGAGCGCGACGACGGGTCCAAAGCTCTTCGTGACGTGCGTGAGCGACGCTGGCATTTCATTCATGCCGCCAAGATGCGCCGCGGCAAGCGAGCGCAGTAGTTGCGGGAATCAGCGATCCGAGATGACGTTTGTCATCAGCGAGGGGCGCCTGTCATGGGCACGTCAATCGATATGAGGCGACAGGTAGGTGCCGGTGGCCGTCGACGAGCTCTCCGCGACTCACCGCCGCGATGAAGCCCGGCGGCGATGCCGGATGAGCCATGCGAGTCCGGTTACATGGCCACTCTTCGATGAGAGCGTCCGAGGACCTCGGTTTGCAGGGCGTCGATCTCGCCGGCCAGCCGCTCCAGCCGGGCGGCGTTCCGCTCCTCGATGCGCGCCTCACGCCGGCGATAGCGCGTGCGCAGGTGCCGCTCGAGCTCCACGCGGTCGGCGGCGTTGAGGTCGAGCAGCGAACGCGTAATGGTGAGCGCCACACCCTGCCGGCGATGCAGGCGCCACGCCGCCGCGGCGGCTTCGAGCAGCAGCACCATGGCGGACAGCAGAACGAAGAGCGCGTTCGCCGGGCCGTGCGAACGCACCACGAGAGCGGCGATGACGGCCGCCGCGGCGCCGGCGATCGCGGCGGCCAGCTCCCAGCCGTGCGTCCACGACATCGCCACCATCTCGCGGAGGTAGGTCATCGGCGTAATGGACTGTTCATTCATGGCTGTCTCTCCGCGCCGAGGGCGGGCAAGGTCAGCTCGGAATGCACCTCTTTGACGCCGTCGATCCTGGCGATTAGATAGACGGCGAGGTCTTTTTGGACCTCACGAGTGACCTGGCCGCGCAGCCGGACGATGCCGCCGTCCGACTCGATCTGGAAGTGGCAGCCTCCGAGTTGGCGCGCCAATTCCAGCTCGCGCCGCGCGCCGCGGACCAATTCGGCGTCGGCGATGGCGGGCACGATCTCGATGAGATTGGCCACGCGCCCGTAGCCGGCACGCGCGGCGAACCGCTCCGCCGCCGCGGCCATGAGAGGATCGCCTGTCCGGCCGCGGATCAAAACGATTCCGCCGATCTGATAGACGAGCAGCCGGTCGATGGTGACGCCGCCCTTGACGAAGGCGGCGGTCAGGTCGACCGCATCGGCCTGACCGTACGCGGCGAGTGGAACGAACAGCGCGGCGACGAGCACGAAGTGCCGGATCATCGCGTGCCTCCGTGGGTGTTCAGGGAGAATTCCGCGCTGCAGCCGCTGCTGACCCAGATCCCGTTCTCGTCGGAGCCCCAGGTCCGGTTGAGGACGCAATTGGTCCGGCTGATCTGACGCGTCAATCGCACGCCGAAGCGGGCGTCGGCGCGGCAGTAGCTGCGCTGCGAGCCATTCGACTCGCAAACCAACGTGCGCATGGCCTGGCTCGGTCCGCGGCCGCGGTACGTTCCGTAGTTGTCGGCGATCAGAAACTCGGCGCGGCAGCCGCGGTCGACCCAGATGCCCTTGCTGTCGTAGCCCCACGTGCGGCCTTCGACGCACCGGTTGTTCCGCGTGAGCTGGCGGCCGAGCGTGATCTGTCCCAGCGTATCGGCCGCGCATCGATGGCGGCGCCCGTCGCGGGATTCGCACACGACGGTGATCGTGCGATTCTTTCTCGGGCGGTTGTTCTCGTTGCGGTCGCGGTCGTCGCGGGTCTGCGCGGAAGCCGGCCCGGCCATCGCCGCGGCGAGAACGGCCAGGAGAATGACGGCGGAACAACTTCGGGAAAGACGATTCATTGCGGACCTCCGGTCCTCGAAGCGACGGCGATGGAAGGTGAGCCGGGTACCGTGAGGGCGCTTAGGACCACAGCCTGCGCCCGGACCGATGCCCGGTGAAGAGACGTACGATGAAGAGGAGGACGACCGCGCCGACGAACGCGACGATCAGGCTGCCGATCAGGCCGTGCCCGATCTCCACTCCGACCGCCCGGAAGAGATAGCCGCCGATGAATGCCCCGATGATGCCGACGACGATGTCGCCGAGGAGACCGAAGCCGTTGCCTCTCATGAACTGGCCGGCCAGCCAGCCTGCAACCGCGCCGATGATGACGAACCAGAGGTAACCCATGGAATCCTTCTTTCTCTTAGTGAAGCGTTAATCGGCGATCACGGTCCGGTTGCTCATCGGCGGCCTTTCGAGGCCCCGCCGGCTTTGATCTCTGTTGGGATTTGTCCTGCTGGCGCGAGCCGCGACGCCGTGGTCACGTCTTCCGTCAGCAGGACGAGTTTTTCGATGATTGTCGAGACGGGGGCGAAGAGCTCCGGCGGGACGGCGCTCAAACGATCGATGAGCGGCTTCAGATGGGCGATCTCGCCGAGATCGTTGGAAAGGAGATTGCCGGGCTTTTCGCCGAGCGCTTCGGCGATGCGGACGAAGTCGTCGACATACAGACCGCGCTGATTCGATTCCAGCCTGGCGAGCTGCGCCGGGGAGATCGCCACACTTCGCGCGACCTCGGCCTGCAGGCGGCCTCTTGATTCGCGGAGCTGCCTGAGAATTTGGCCGTACATGCCTTTGACCGATGCACGCCGCTTGCCAGTTAGTCAATCAATACGCTATTTATTGCCAAACCGGAAACCAGCGGAAAAAAAGAGAGCGGCGCCAGCGCCGCTCTCTTCCCATCGATGGAACGAATCGCTCAGACGGCCACGACTTTGTGGCTCGTCGAGCTCGAGACTTCATAGATGCGCACGTCGGGCGTTCCGTGGAAACACGGCTGGAGAAGCTTGACGACCTGGGGATCCGTGTCCTTGACGTAGGCGTCGAGCTGCTCTTTGCTGTCCCACATCGAGATGCCGATGATCTCGTTCTTGTTGCGGGAGAGGGTGAGCTGGTCCTTGAAGCCGGTGGCTTTGCGCAGCAGGGGAAGAACTTCCATCTCGAACTTCACGGCGATTTCGCGGTCCATGTTGGCGTTGACGTTGTAGGTGGTATTGCGAGCGAACATTTGTGGCTCCTTTTCGGGCCAAGTATTCGGAGTCGTGATGGGCCTGCCTTGGGTTCAGACGCATTGACTGTCTGAGGGACTTCCTGAGACTTCTCCACTCTAGTTCATTTTTTTTGAGAGTCAATACAATTTGTAAGAATATAATCAAATCAGTTAAGCATGAACTTCGCCGCCGTCATCCGCCAGCGCCTCGAAGAGCTCGGCCTCGGCCAGCGCGACCTCGCCGGCGCCGCTCAGGTCACGGAGTCGTACATTTCCCAGCTCCTGAGCGGCAAGAAGACCCCTCCGCTGCCGAACCGCACGGACATCTACGACAAGATGAGCCGTTTTCTGGCGCTCCCGCGCGAGGAGCTCGGCCGTCTGGCCACGCTGGAGATCCATCAGGCCCTCGACCGCGTCTGGAAGGAGACGCCCCCGGCGCGCTTCGGCCCGATGCGCGAGCTGGTCCTCCGAAAATGCCGGCCCGCCCGGCAGGCCAGGATGCGCGCCATCTTCGACAGCGAACCTTTCGGCCAGATGGAGAGTCTCATCACCCGCACGCTCATCGAAAGCGTCCGCGCGGAGGCCCGCCGGCACGCCCGCGACGAGAGCTGGCTCCGCTCCATCGCCTCCGGCGGCAGCTATCGCAAAATGCGCGTCCGCCTCATCGAGCTCCTCGACAGCGACCCCGCCGCGTCGATCGGCGACTTCTCGGACTTCCTCGACCCGCTGATCGAATGGTGGGACTTCGACTTCGTTCACTTCACGGTCCACGTGGCCCTCGCCGGCGGGACCACGCGAAAATTCGGCTTTCGCGAAGAGAGCGGCGAGGCGACCGCCGCCGAGGAGCCGGCCTTGCGGGCCTTTCTCGGCGACGCCACTCTCGGCGCGGGGGCAACCGCGGACGAGATCGAGAACCTTCGCCGCCTGCGCTTTCCGCCGTCCCGCCGGCCGGCTCCTCTTTTCTACTACCGCGTGCTGCAGGCTCTCCGGGATCCGCTGCATTTCCGGGAACGGGGCCGGCGGAAGTAAGGCGTATCGTGTGGCCGATGTCCAAGCGGTCGCGCCTGGTGACGACGATTCGCCTTACGCTCGCGGCGTTCCGAAAACACAACGCCTCGCGTTTCGGCGCGGCGCTCGCCTTCTACATCGTCTTTTCGATCGCGCCGACACTGCTGATCGCCATCGCCGTGGCCGGAAGTCTGTTCGGAAGGCCGCAGGCCGAACGGGCCATCCTCGAACGGATCGGAGGCAGCTTCGGATCCGCGGCCGGCGTCGCCATCGCGGCGCTGATCAAAAGCGCCGCACGGCGGCGGGCCGGATGGCTGGCCACGACGCTCGGACTGATGACGCTGTTCTTCGGCCTGGCCGGCGTCTACCGGCAGATCGACGACGCCCTTCGGACGATCTGGCGCGGCGAGAGGCGGGAGGAGGAGGGGGGAACGGTTCGCACGATCAGGAAGAGGTTGGCGTCGATGGTGATCGTCGTCGCGGTCAGCGCGGTGGTGCTGCTTTCGGTGATCGCCGATGCCGCGATCGCCTTCATGGGGCGGTACGCCGCGTCGCGCCTGCCCGGTGGCGAATGGCCGTGGCACGCCGCGCAGCTTCTCGTGTCGACGTTGGTTCTCACGGCGCTGTTCGCGGGCGTATTCCGTCTCCTGGCACAGGCGCGGGTGACGTGGCGCGACGCGGGCCTCGGCGGGGCGGTGACGGCGGTCCTCTTCGTGATCGGCAAGTTCGCGCTCGGCCTCTACCTCGGGAAGGCCGCCGTCGGCTCGGCCTTCGGCGCGGCCGGCTCGGTCGTGGTGGTGTTGCTATGGTCGTACTGGTCGGCGCAGATCTTTTTCTTCGGCCTCGAGTTCGTCTACGTCAGAACGGCACGATGAACGTCACTCCGACGACGCGGTACCAGTAGTCGTCCGCGCTGCCGAAGCCTGCCGAGCGGTTGTACGACCCATACAGGGCCAGGTGCGTCCCTTTGCCGATCGTTCCCTCCGCGCGCACGTCCGCGAGCTTCGTCGTGTGCTGGACGCTGTGGTCGATCTCTTCCCGTCCCGCCGCGACCGTGCCGGACCAGACCCACCCGGCGTAGCGCTTTCTCATGGCCAGCCCGCCCTGCCACTCGCGGTAATGCTCGGGATTGAAATAGGCGCCCCCGACGTCGAGCTGCCTCGACTCGTACTGCCGCCACCGAAGCTGGACGCTGAGGCCCTGTTCGGGAACGACCACGAAGATCAGCCGGCCGCGCAGGTGCACGCGCTCATTCCCGTCGGTGAAATGTTGCACGCCGGCCAGGCCGATGGCGGTGAAGCGCTTGCTCAGTTCCCGTTCGATGCTGACCGCTCCGAACGTGTACGCGGTGGCGTTCTCCACGGCACGGCGCGTTTCGACGAGGCCGCCCGACGCGACGAGCTCGATGCCGGTGCGCGCGGAGGGCCGCAAGCTCCACGTGGCGTCGCCGATCAGACGCTTCCGGCCGGATACGCGCACGACGCCGCCCTCGGCGATGGTGCCGGCCAGCGTGTCGCGCTTCTGGTTTCGCCACAGGAAGAGCACAGCCGGGGCATCGGCGTGCCATCCCGATTGCGTGTAATGCGTCGTCTGCGCGGCGACGCCGGCGTAGCGGAACGGCGAGCGGTAACCGCCCAGCAGGCCGCCGCGCACGCGCAACGCGCCGAAGTGGTCGGCATCGCCGGCGGCGCTCACCTCGCCGAGGCCGGCCATCTGGGCCCGTGCATCGACGGCGGCCAACATCGTCAAGAGCGCCGCGAACAGCACGCGCGTTCTCATCGCGCCCCCCACGACTTGCGCAGTCCCAGCAGCTCCGAGAAGTAACCGACCGCGCTGACCGGTTGCAGCACCAGGCTGTAAGCGAAGACGTACATCAGGAATCCGGCCACGTTCCGGCGCACGCGCAGCCCTTGCGCATCGAACATGCGGAGGCTGATGCGGTACATCAGAAGGTTGATGAGCAGCGCCATCGGCAACAACGCCAGGGTCATGGCGCCGGCGATCCAATAGATGCCGAAGAGAGCCAGGACTACGCCGGGCAGGAAGGCGGCGGTATAGGTGAAGTCGAGCCACGGGAACAGCAGGTTCCAGTAGACGAAGAACGTCGACATGCGCGGAACCAGCAAAACGCGGGGATGGCGGCGGAACGCTTCGAGCATGCCCCGCGCCCATCGGCGGCGCTGCCCGACGAATGACTGGAGATCCTGCGGCGCGTTCGTGAAGCAGCAGGCATCCTCAGCGTAGCCGACGCGCCAGCCGCGCGCCAGCATCGCCCACGTCAGCACGATGTCCTCGCCCACGCACTGCACCCAGCCGCCGACGTCCTCGATGGCGCGCCGGTCATAAATCGAAAACGCTCCCTGCGCCACCAGCGTGCCGTGAAAGAGCGACTGCATCCGCTTGATGGCGGCGATGCCGTGGAAGTAGTCCCACTCCTGGGCCTTGGTGACCCAGGTCTCGCGCGAGTTCTGCACGAGCATCGTGCCGGCCACCGCCTTGGTGCCGGGAGGATCGCTCAAATAGCGTTCCACGAGATTGCGCACGGCGTCCTTGTAGAGAGAAGAATCGCCGTCGAGGGTGATGATGAGATCGAACCGCGCCTCGGCCAGGCCGCGGTTCAGCGCCGCCGACTTGGAGAGATTGCCCGGCTGCCGCAAGAGCCGGAGCCAGGGAAGAGCCAGCGACTCGACAAGGCTCGCGGTGCTGTCGGTGGAGCCGTCGTCGATGACGATCGCCTCGATCGCGCCGGGGTACGTTTGGGCCGCCAGCGACCGCAGCGTCTGGAGGATCGACGCCTCTTCGTTGTACGCGGCAATGAGAATGCTGACGGCAGGGTAGTGGTCCCACGACTGCCGCGGCGGCCGCCGGTCCAGCAGCAGGCTGGCCGCCAGGAACGCGTTCATGACGCCGGGCACGAGGGCGATGCCGCCGACGACGAACAGCGCCACCGGCCAGCTCGCCAGCCGGGCCAGGTCGTGCATCCACGGCAGGGCGATCCAGATCGTCAGAATCAGCCAGGCCACGCTCACCGCCAGCGCCAGCGCAAACTTGCCCCGCACCCGAACATAGGTCAGCCGGTCGAATGGGGGATCGCGGACAAAAGGGGGCGAGGTCAAAACCAAGGTGTGCGCGCGATCGCCGGGCTGCGCGACACGGAGGCGCGTCAAGCGGTTCCTCGAGCTCTTGGGCGAGATCCGTTCATGGCCACGGGTGATGCAGATCCTTTGCCAAAGAGGCAACAGCTACTACATTTATTGCCAATTCGGAAACAACGGCGCAGGATGAATCCGCTACTGCCGTACACGCCTGATCTCCCGGTTCGAGATGGGCGCGCGCGAGCCGGCTGCCACTCCGGCAGCCCCGTGCATGGCCCGCCGCTTCCCCCATCCTCAGACGCGTCGTCGGAATCGGCGCCATGCCCGTCGATAGGAGCCGCGCCGTAACCGGGGGCGACCAGGAACGTCATACAGAGTGATCCGCCGACAATCGAAGCGTTCCCGCGAAATGGAGGATATCGATGGTCCGAGCCCTCACGGTGATTCTGGTGTTGAGTTGGGCGACGCAGGTTGTCGCGCAGACGAACGGCGAAGCGCCATCCCAGTTCCTGCTTTTCGGCGGGCTTTCGGAAAATCCCAACAATCTACCGTACCGCAGCACGTTGCTGATCACAGACCGGAAAGCCTCGCCGTTCTTCAGTCTCGGCAGCGGGCGCGGCTTCGAGTTTTCGGTCACCCGCCTGAAGACCCGACACCTCGCCTACACGGCGGACTTCTCCGGCTACCTCGAGCGCTTCACCGGTGACGCAACCTACTGCCAGCCCAATGGCTGCGGCGTAGGATTGCGCTTCGAAGACAAGGCACAGGCGTTTTATCTCGTCGCCGGCCCTGAGCTTCGCGGATCGGAGCGGTGGCGTATGACCCCGTTCGTCCGTGGACTCGGTGGAGCGGTGTTCAGCCGTTCGAAGTTCGCGATGGCGGGGTCGAATGTGCAGTACTTCAACCCATACAGCGGCACAGGCCTGGTCGTCCTTTCGACATCACCATTTCCAAAGACCTCGACGGTCCACTACGCCGACTCTTATTCCGACATTGGCTTGACTCTCTCCCTCGGCGCCGGACTGGACGTGCGAATGAGCCAGGCACTCAGCGGCCGCTTCCTCATCGACTACGACCCGACATTTCTCACGCGGCCCGACATCCGGAACGAGTCGGTCGCGGAACCGACCGGATCCACACACACCCAGCCTCACATTCGCCTCTCGTTCGGCATCGTGTGGCACTTTCGCTGACGAGCCGGATGATTCCGGAACGCGATCGTCGGGCGTGCAGTTCGGAGCCGCCCGAGGCGGCTCGCCGCCGGGCCAACGGACCGGCGGTTTTTGTCAGCTTGTGAGGACAGTTAGCCCGCTCTGAAAATTTGGTCATTGGTGAAGTTACCGGCAGATGGCGTGGCGCGGATTTCAGAACACAGGACGTGCCGAGGACAGCAACTGAGGAATCGAAACGTACTTCGTGACCGACACTAGGCGCCGCGACCGCCAAAAGATGCGCGACAGAATGGCAATACACTCTGGTTGCAGGCTGCACCTCATCTAGTGGTAGTTGCGGAATAGAAGCACGGTGACCCATCGTATTGCATTTGCACATACCACCACGGCATGGCCGCGGAGTTATTTCCATGAGATGGCTAAGGTAACCGAGCCGGCAGATTACCGGAAGAGTTGTCGTGCGGGCCTTGACGAGTGCTTGGGGTTGCGGTTTCGCTGCTGGCCGCCGCACGGAGCGGCCAGAATCCAGAAGTGCAAGATCCACACTTGGCAACACGCCGAATATCGCAACGTC
>DATDFB010000253.1:0-6343 GCA_036522835.1 Thermoanaerobaculia bacterium
CCGTGCGCCCCTACCGGTAGGGGCGCACGGCGTGCGCCCTCCGCCAGGAAGTTCGCCGCGGCGATCCCCGATTTGCCGGCACCGATGACGAGCGTCTTCATCGCAGTTTCAACGTGGAGAGGCTGAAGAGGGCGAAGATGATGGCGATGATCCAGAAGCGAACGACGACCTTCGTCTCGCGCCAGCCCGAAAGCTCGAAGTGGTGGTGCAGCGGCGACATCTTGAAGACGCGCCGTCCGGTGAGCTTGAACGAGGCCACCTGGATGATCACCGACGCCGCCTCCATGACGAATAGCCCGCCGACGAAGACGAGCAGCACTTCCTGCTTGATGATCACGGCGATGCAGCCGATGGCGCCGCCGAGAGCGAGCGAGCCGACGTCGCCCATGAAAATCTCCGCCGGATGCGCGTTGAACCAGAGGAAGCCGAGCGATGCCCCCACCATCGCCCCGCAGAAGACGGCGAGCTCGCCGGCCTGCGGAGCCCAGGCGATGCGGAGGTAGTCGGCGACCTTGAAGTTGCCGGCCGCATAGGTGAGGACGGTGTAGGTGACGGCGACGATGAGCGTCGAGCCGATGGCCAGGCCGTCGAGGCCGTCGGTGAGGTTCACCGCGTTCGACGCGCCGACGAGGACGACCATGATGAACGGCACGTACAGCCAGTGCAGGTTCAGCTTGAAGAGCTCCGGCTTGATGAAGGGAAACGTCAGCACCGTCGAGTAGTTGTTGTGGATCGACGGCAGCCAGGCGATGGCGATGCCGACCGCGGCGGCGATGATGAACTGCAGCGTGAACTTCTGCTTGGCGGTGAGGCCGAGGTTGTGCTTCTTGATCAGCTTGCGGTAGTCGTCGACGAAGCCGATCGCGCCGTACGCCAGCGTGACGAAGAGGACGATCCAGATATAGGGGTTGAGGATGTCGGCCCACAGCAGCGTCGGCACGAGGATGGCGATGTTGATGAGGATGCCGCCCATCGTCGGGGTGCCGGCTTTCTGCTGGTGCGACTTCGGCCCCTCCTCGCGGATGTACTGCCCGAGCTTGATCTGGCGCATCCGCTCGATGAGCCACGGCCCGAGGATGAAGGAGATCAGGAGCGCGGTGATGGCCGCCCAGGCGGTGCGGAAGGTGATGTAGCGGAAGACGTTGAATCCGGCGATGGCGTTGCGGAGGGGATAGAGCAGGTAGAAAAGCATCAGTGCGCGCCCTCCAACTGCGAGACGACTTTGTCGAGGCCGATGCCGCGGCTCGCCTTGACGAGCACGAGGTCGCCCTCGCGGATGAAGCCCTTCAGAAACTCCGCCGCGCTGGCGGCGTCGTCGAAGTGATGGAGCTGGTCGTCGCTGAAGCCCGCTTCCTTCGCGCCGTCGAGCAGCGCCCGGCTGCGCTTCCCGACGCCGACGACGACGTCGATCGACTTCGGCACGTTTCTCCCCGCCTCGGCGTGGTACTCGAGCTCGCGCTCGCCGAGCTCCAACATGTCGCCGATGACGGCGATGCGGCGGCCCGCGACGTCGGCCTGCTCGAGGAGCGTGAGCGCGCGCGAGAGCGCGTACGGATTGGAGTTGTAGGTGTCGTCGTAGATCGTGGCGCCGAGCGCGTGCACGACGACGCCGCGGTGATAGGCAGGCTTGAGCTGCTCGATGCCGCGCACGATGCCGTCCCAGGAGATGCCGACGACGCGCGCCGTGGCGATGGCGGCGAGGAGGTTCTCCAGGTTGTGCCGGCCCGGCAGCGCCAGCTCCATCGGATGATCTTTCAGTTTGAACGAGACGCCGAGGAGGCCGCGCTCGCGGACGCCGGTGGCGTGGAACATGGCGTCGTGGTCGATGCCGTACGTGACCTTCTTGCCCGGGAAGCGCTCGCTGATGCGCATCACGTGCTCGTTGTCGGTGTTGATGACGATGGTTCCGTCCGGCTTCACGTTCTCCAGCAGCTCGGCCTTGGCCTCGGCGATTTTCTCGACCGTGCCGAAGAACTCGATGTGCACCGGCCCGATGTTCGTGTAGACGCCGACGTCCGGATGGGTGAGCCCGGCGAGGAGCGCGATCTCGCCCTTGTGGTTCATCCCCATCTCGCTGACGACGACTTCGGCGTCGTCCGGCACGTTGTCGATGCAGAGCGGGCAGCCGATGAGGTTGTTGAAGTTTCCCCACGACTTGAACGTGCGCCGCTCCGTGCCGATGAGCGTGGCGATCATCTCTTTCGTCGTGGTCTTGCCGGCGGAGCCGGTGATGCCGATGAGCGTGAACGGCTGCCGCTCGCGGATGGAGCGCGCGAGGTTCTGCAGCGCGGCCGTGGTGCCGTCGACTTTCACAATTCCTTTGCCGGCCGGCAGCGGATCGGGAACCTGCGAGACGACCGCGCCGCGCGCGGTGGCGAGCGCCTGCGGGAGGAACTGATGGCCGTCGAGACGCTCGCCCTGGATGGCGAAGAAGGCGGAGTCGGGCTTGGCCTCGCGCGAGTCGATGACGACGGAGTTGGTGACGACGTCGCCGCCCTGGAGGAGCGTGCCGCCGGTCATCTCGGCGATCTGGGAGAAGGTCAGAGTCGGCACGCGGAGCTCCATGTGGAGTGCGGCGGCCATGCCGCCGCTGTCGGAAGAGCGGCGGCATGGCCGCCGCACTCCACAAAGGCGATCATCCCCTTCCCCGAAACGATCGCCGCAGAAATAGAGTAGTTCATTCTCATGACGATTTACAGCAATACTTTCTCGTGGCGCTTTTTCAGAGCGAGCTCGGCTTCTTCGCGATCGTCGAAGTGAACGACGCGGTCGCCGATGACCTGGTAGGTTTCGTGGCCTTTGCCGGCGATGACGACGATGTCCGCCGGCGCGGCGTTGTCGATGGCGTGGGCGATGGCCTCGCGGCGGTTCTCGATCACGGCCGCGCCGGGCGCGGCGGCAACGATCTCCTCGATGATCTTGTGCGGATCTTCGCCGCGCGGGTTGTCGCTGGTGACGACGACGCGGTCGGCCATGCGCGCGGCAATCTCGCCCATCTGCGGGCGCTTGCCTTTGTCGCGGTCGCCGCCGCAGCCGAAGACGACCCAGAGATTCGACTCCGGCTTGAGCTCGCGCACGGCCGCGAGCAGTTTCTCGAGCGCGTCGGGCTTGTGCGCGTAGTCGACGATGACCATCGGCGCGCCGACCGACGGCGTGCCGACGTACTCGAAGCGGCCCGGCACGGCCGCGAGCGCACGCACGCCGGCCTCGATCGCTTTCGGCTCGATACCGACGGCCAGAGCCGCGCCGATCGCGCCGAGCCAGTTGTAGAGGTTCGGGATGCCGATCAGAGGTGACTCGATATGCAGATCGCCGCGCGGCGTGACGACGCTGCCGCGCAGGCGGAAAAAGTCGAACGTCGGGCTCGGATGGATGTCGGCGCGCTCGTCGCGGCCGAAGGAGATGACGGCGTCGCCGAGCTCGCCGGCGAGGCGGCGGCCGTAGGCGTCGTCGATGTTCACGATGGCCGTTTTCTTCGTGCGGTCGATCTGGTCGAAGAGGATCCGCTTCGCCTTGAAGTACTCCTCGAAGGTGTGGTGGAAGTCGAGGTGGTCCTGCGAGAGGTTCGTGAAGACGGCCGCGGCAAAGCGGATGCCGTAGGTGCGCTTCAACGCGAGCGCGTGCGAGGAGACTTCCATGACCGCGTGGCGCACGCCGGCATTCACCATCTTGGCGAACCACTGGTGGAGCATGACGGCGTCGGGCGTGGTGCGGTCGGCGACGAGGCGCTCGTCGCCGGCGCGGTATTCGATCGTGCCGATGAGGCCGGCCGGCTCGCCGGCGGCGTCGAAGATCGACTCGATCATCTTCGCCGTCGTCGTTTTGCCTGAGGTGCCGGTGACGCCGACGAGGGAGAGCTTGTCGGCGGGACGGCCGTAGAAGTTCGCGGCGAGGATGGCCAATGCCTGGCGGGCGTCGTTGACGCGGATGTCGGCGTCGGCGGTCTCGCCGACGATGACGGCGGCGCCGTTCTGCCGCGCGGAAGCGATGAACTTTGCGCCGTCTTTTTGGGTTCCGGGGATCGCGACGAAGAATGAGCCCGGGATGACGAGCCTGGAGTCGGCGGTTACGGCGGTGATTTCGGAATCGAGAGCGGCGGCATGGCCGCCGCACTCCAGATCTCGGAGGAGCTCGCGCAGCTTCATCGCGCCGCCTCCCCGAGCGTCAGCGTCACAGCGCGATTCATCGGCAAAGCTCCGCCCGGCATGGGATTTTGTGAGGCGACGACGCCGCTTCCCGTCGCCCGAACCGTGAGCCCGGCGGCGACCGCGCGGGCGATGGCCGCGCGCGCGTCGAGTCCTCGCAGATCGGGAACGCCCGGCTCGGGCCTCTCCTCTTTCGGTTGCGAAAATGCGGCCAGCATCGGCGCGCCGGCGACGATAGTCCGCTGCGGCAGCGAGGGCGGCACACCGAGGTAGCGGAGCGCCGGCTCGGCAATCTCCTTGAACGCCGGCGCGGCGATCGTGCCGCCGTACTGCGTCCCCTTCGGCTCGTCGACGACGATGAGGATCGCCAGACGCGGCCGGTCGGCCGGAACGTAGCCGGCGAACGACGCCACGACGCGGTCCATCGTGTAGCCGCCGCGTGCCGCCTTCTGCGCCGTGCCGGTCTTGCCGGCCACGACGTGCTCGGCGAGCGCGGCTTTTTGTCCCGTGCCGCGCGCCACGACCGCCTTCAGGATCTCGTTCAGCACCGCCGCGGTCTTCTCCGACACGACGCGCACCGGCGCCGCGCGCGGCGGCGCGTAGATGGTGTTGCCGTTTCCGTCGACGACGCGGTCGACGATGCGCGGCTGCACACGCACGCCGCCGTTCGCGATGGCCGCCACCGCCGTCACGACCTGCAGCGGCGTCACGCTGATCTCCTGGCCGATCGCCATGCTCGCGTTCGAGAGCGCCGACCAGTTCTGCGTCCGCCGCACCAGCCCCGTCGCCTCGCCCGGCAACTGCACGCCGGTGCGCTCGCCGAAGCCGAAGCGGCGAATCGTCGAGTAGAAGCGGCTCGGGCCGACGGAGAGGCCGACGCGCACGGCGCCGACGTTCGACGAATGCACCATCACGTCTTCGAAGGTGATGACGCCGTAGTGGTTGCCGCCGTGCTCGTGGATCTCGGTGTTGGCGATCTCGATGAAGCCGTTGCCGCAGTCGATGAACTGCGACGGCGTGACCAGGCCCTCTTCCAATCCCGCCGACGCCGTGACGATCTTGAATGTGGAGCCGGGCTCGTAGGCGTCCTGCACGTTGCGGTTGCGCCACGCCGCGGGCGGAAAATCGCCGAAGCGGTTCGGATCGAACGTCGGCACGGAGGCCATGGCCAGGATGGCGCCGTCGTTCGGGTCCATGACGATGGCGGCGCCGGCGGCGGCGCGATACTCGTCGACGGCGTGCTGCAAGGCGCGTTCGGTGATGAATTGGATGACGGCGTCGATGGTCAGCACGACGTCGTTGCCATCAACCGGCCGGTTCGCTCCCTCGGCGCCGACGAGGTACATGCTGCGGCGCGCGTCGCGCAGCAGCGTGACCTTGCCCGGCTTGCCGCGAACCCAGCGGTCGAAGGAGTGCTCGATGCCCGCGAGGCCGTTGCCGTCGACGCCGGCGTAGCCGACGACGTTCGCCGCGAGCATGCCGCGCGGGTACGACCGGCGGTGTTCTTCGAAGGTGTAGATGCCCGGCACGTGCAGGTTCTTGATCTGCCCGGCCACGTCGAGCGGCAACTGCCGCGCGAGCCAGACGAAGGCGCCGCCGCCGGCGAGCTTTTGCTCGATGTCGCGCGCATTCATCCGCAGCGGGCCGGCGAGGGCACGCGCGGCGGCGCGGCGGTCGGCGATGGCCTGCGGGTCGGCGTAGATCGATTCGGCGGCGACGCTTTCCGCGAGGATGCGGCCGCGGACGTCGCGGATGGCGCCGCGCACCGGCGCGAGCTCGAGGGTACGCTCCTGCTGCCCTTTGGCCTTGGCGACGTAGTCGGCATGGCGGACGATCTGGATGTAAGCGAGGCGCGCCACGACGATGATCGCCCAGGCGGCGAGGACGGCGAAGAGCTGCAGGAGGCGGCGGTTGGAGAGGTTCATTTTGCGGCGCTTTTCTTCTGCACCTGCACGACCGCGCGCGGGTCGGTCCGCTCGAAGCCGAGCTTCGTCGCCTTCTGCTCGACCTGCTGGAGCGAGGTCAGGCGGTCGAGCTCGAGCTGCAGCGCCTTGTTCGCGTTCTCGATCTCCGCGCGGCGCTTCTGCAGCCGCGTGGCTTCGTGGCCGAGGCGGATCACCTCGAGGTTCTGGTAGGTGAAGAGCGCCAGGAAGATGCCGACCGGGAGGCCGAAGAGGACGACGCCGATGAGCTCACGC
>DATDFB010000254.1:0-4068 GCA_036522835.1 Thermoanaerobaculia bacterium
ACGCTGCGCGTGGCCTGCCGCGCCGCCTCGGCGAAGAGCGCGCCGGCGTCGGCGCCGATGAGCGCCGCGGCGTGACGGAGCAGCCCGAGCACGGGATCGAGATCGCCGGCATCGACGCGCTCGTCGTCGATCATCGCCACCGCCGTCAGGCCGTCGGCAATCGCCGCCGCGTCGCCCGCGCGCATCGCCGCCATTGCCGACCGCCCGGCGAAGGCCAGCAGGGCGTACAGATCGTCGGTCGTCAGCGCGTTGCGCACGCCGGCCGGCCGCGCGCGGAATCGCTCGCACAGCCGCCGCAGCTCGTCGTCGCCGCTGGACTGCAACACGCGTGGGAGTTTATGCGAAGGGGGCCGGCGGCGTAGAGCACGCCGCCGGCCGTCAGAGGAAAGAACTAGAACTCGATGCGCGCGCCGACTTCGTAGCGGCGCGGCTGTTGGAACGACGTGCCAAGGCCGAACGTCGGCGACAGACGGTTCGCGCCCGACTGCTGATTCGGATCGATGAAGAGTTGACCGGTCGCGGGGTCCGCGATGGCGCGGGCGCCGGCGTTACCGTTCACTGCCGTCGTCGTCTCGCGGTTGAGCACGTTGTAGACGGTGGCGATCAGGCCAAGACGGGCCCGGCCGGCGATGGCGAAGTCCTTCTGAACCTGCATGTCGAGCTGCGAGTAGTGCGGGAGCCGGCGCGAGCCGCGCGGCTCGATGAAGTACGACCCGTACGGCAGCAACTGCGTCGTGCTGGCGCTCTGGAAGACGGTGTACGGCGTGCCGTCATCCCAGTAGTAGTTCGCGCCGACGGTGAAGGCCAGCGGCAGGTGCACGTAGCCGTCGAGTTTGACGCGGTTGCGGGCGTCGTCGCTCAGGAACCCGTAGGTGTTGGTGAAGTGCACCGGGTAGAAGTCGAAGAGCGCCGAGGCGTTCTGCGTCTCCGAGAACGAAGAGCCGTACGAGCCTTCCGAACGCGCGTGCGTCCACGAGGCCAGGAGGTCGAGCCAGTTGTTCGGCCGGCTCTCGATACGACCGACGAGCGCGCGCCACTTCGCGCGCAGGGCGTTGTGCACGCCGACGTCGAAGCCCGGCTGGTTCGTGATCACGCAGTTGTCGAGCGGCACGAAGTTGCCCTCGTCGTCGATGTGTCCGCAGTAGTCCTCGAAGAGGTTCTTCTGGTTGCGGTACTCGGCGCTGACGTCGACGCTCGTGTTCCTCCAGATCTTTTGGGTGATGCCGAGCGAGTACTGATTCGAGTAGCTCGGCTTCAGGTTCGCGTCGAAGAGCTCGCCGGTGGCGAAGATCGCCGAGCGGTTCGGATCGAACTGGTACTTCCCGGTGGTGGGATTGAGGTTGAAGTAGGCCACGCCGAACGGCTGCTGCACGCCGTACGAGGGCAGGGTGAGCTGGTTGTCATCCATGATCTTGCCGGCGTAGCCGTGGATCACGGTGTTGGCGTTGTTGAAGACGTCGTACGCGGCGCCGAAGCGCGGCTGCCACATCTTGAAATTCGGCGGGCTGTTCACGCTCCGGCTGTTCCAGCGCACCGTCTCGTAACGGACGCCGGCGCGGACGGTCAGGCGCGTGACCGGCTGCCACTCGTCCTGCGCGAAGAAGGCGTACTGGCGCGAGTCGACCGAGTGCGGCGGATTGACCACCGACAAGGCAATGCGCTGCTGGACCAGCGGACCGCCGGCGACGAGACGGTAGCCGGGGTTCAACTCGATGGAGCCGGCGCACGTCGAGCCGGCCGGGAAGCCGAAGGCCTCGCTGCAGAACGACGGATCGTAGCCGGGGATCAGGGACGGATTGCCGTTCGCGTTGTTGAAGCTGTTGAACGAGGTGCGGTTGCCGTCGAAGCCGACCTTGATCGCATGCGTGCCCGCGCTCTGCAGGTAGTACGTCGTGTTCGCCAGCAGTTCGTCGCGGACGCTGTTGCGCGCCTGCGAGCCAGTGTAGTTGCCGGTCGAGATGCCGGTGGCGAGGTCGAACGTGCCGGGGACATCAGTGCCGCTCAGCGGCAGCACTGCCAGGCGCGCCGGCGTATGGCCGACCTGCGCGTTGGCCAGCCAGTGCGAGTTGAGGATCGCGTCGTAGGTCAGGCCGTAGGTGCGGTTCCCCTGCGTCTGCAGCGAGTCCGCTTCCGGCGAGACGAAGGAGCTCTGCGACGAAAACGGAATGCTGGCGTAGCTGTCGATGAAGCGCGCCGTCAGGGTCTGGTTGTTCACCGGCGTGAACGTCAGCTTGGCGAGGTTGTTCCAGCCGGTGAAGGTGCGCGCGCCGGGCTGGAAGCCGAAGCGATTCGGCGGCGTCGCGGCGGTGCGCGGATGCGCAAGCGCGGTGAAGAACCAAAGGCGGTCGCGCAGGATCGGCCCGCCGAGCGTCAGCTGCGGCTGGCTGTTGATCGTCGGCTGCAGGTTCTTGTTGAAGGCGAGCGTCGTCGACGTCGGCGGCGCGCCGAAGAAGGCGATCGAGTTCGGCGCCGGGATCTCGCGGTGCCCCTGCTGCTGCAGCCGCGTGTTGCGGTAGCGCCAGTCGAAGCTGCCGGAGAAGTCGTTGCCGCCCGAGCGCGTGATCACGTTCACCGTGCCGCCCGAGGAGCTGTACTCGGCGTCTTTGCCGAGCGTCTGGATCGAGATCTCCTGGATGGCGTCGAAGGCGAGGTTGTTGCCGAACGTGTGCGTGACCGGATCGGTGGTGTTGATGCCGTCGAGCAGGTAGTTGTTCTGCGCCACGTTCGCGCCCGAGACCATCGGATTCGATCCGCCGCCGGAGCCGGGGTTCGCCTCCGGAGCCTGGAAGAGCACGTTCTGATACGAGCGGTTGGCGGAGCCGACCACGACGTACTTCAGATGCTCCTGATTGAAATTCGTCTGCTGCGTGGTGCGCGTCGGATCGACGACGACCTGCGCGGCCGTGACCGTCACGGTCTCCGCGGCGACGAGCTGCATCGGGACGTTCAGCTTCGACGTCTGGTTGAGGCTGACGGTGATGCTGTCCTTCGTGACCGTCGGTAATCCCTGCAGCTCGAAGACGAGGCGATACGCGCCGGGCGGGAGCGTCGGCAGGACGTACTCGCCCTTCTCATCGGTGACTGCGGTGCGTGAGCCCTGCAACTGCGGGCTGGTGGCGGTCACGGTGACGCCGGGAAGCGGACCTCCCTGTGGATCCGTCACGGTGCCGATCAAAGCGCCGGTCGTGCGCGACGTCTGCGCGAGCGCGCCGAGCGGCAGCAGCAGCGCGGCAGCGAGCGCGAGTACGAGCGGCGTGAAGCAATTCGACTTCTTCATTCACTGGCCTCCTCTCAAATTTGGCAGGGCGGGCCAAGTGCAGAAATCTCGCCATTGCTTGCGCTGAGCGCAATTGTTATCTGTAACAAATTCGTGCTTCGCCGAATTGATTTTGCAGTTCGGAGAATTGAATTGGAGCTCAACGACTGAGCTCTGCGCGCCGGCTACGGGCGCGCGTGGCGCGGCTGATAGACGCCGAGCTTCGCGCCGCTGGGCAGCGCGATCTGCGTGAGCGAGCCCCACGGCTGGTTGTGAATCGGTCCGCAGACGACGCCGCGCGCGCTCATGTCGGCGACGAAAGCGTTGACGTCGTCGCACATGAGATAGAACTCGTGCGTCTCTTCGCCGTCCTCAGCCGGATGCACGGCCACCTCGGACGGCGGAAGTCCGAAGATCAGCCAGCCGCCGCCGACGTCGACGTTCGGGAACTGGAGGACGTCGCGGAAGAACGCGCGGTCGGCGTCGGCATTCGTGGTGTAGAGGATCGCGTGTGCGCCGATGATCATGGGCGAAGCTTAGCGCAAATGTCGCGTGAACCACTCCGCCGCCAGCCGCGCGACTTCTTCGAGCGTCCCCGGCTCCTCGAAGAGGTGCGACGCGCCGGGGACGATGACCATCCGCCGCTCGCAGGCCATCCGATCGTAGGCCTCGCGGTTCATCTCGATCACCGGACCGTCGTCGCCGCCGACGATGAGCAGCGTCGGCGCCTGTACGGCGGGGAGGGCGGGGCCGGCGAGGTCGGGGCGGCCGCCGCGGGAGACGACGGCGGCGATGCGCTCCGGCAAGCGCGC
>DATDFB010000255.1:0-6369 GCA_036522835.1 Thermoanaerobaculia bacterium
CTCTTCGCCGGCATGCCGCGCCAGCGCCGCGCGCACCACCGCCAGCGCCGCCATGAGGTAGCGCTGGTTCGCCGCCGTCCAGTCGCTCGTCTCGCTCATGGGATCGTCACCTTCGGCCCGCTGTAGATTGGCTCGGCGGCGTTCGGGTCGAGCTCCAGCGCGCTGTCGGCGCCGTCGATCTGCACGCGCACGAGGTAGTCCCCCTTGGCCACGCCGCTGAGCGGAAACGTCAGCGTGTCGCTCTCGTCGGGATCGTCTTTCTTGTTTCGCGGCGCCGACTCGAAGCTGTACGAGCGCGCGCCGTTCAACAGCACCACCGCGCGCTGATTCTTGCCGACGGCGGGGTCGACCTTGACCGTCAGATCCGTTCCGGCCAGCGCAATATCGGGCGTGCCGTCGCCTTTCTTGCGGATGGCCGGGTGCAGCACGAACGGCACGAGGTTCGACTCGATGCCGCGATGCGGCACGGGCGGCGTGCCGATCAGACGCGGCTGCACGACCTGCAGCCCGTGCACGCCGGCGTGGAGGCCGGGCGGGAGGGCCACGACGATCTCGCGGTCGCTGACGCCGGCGTCGGGCGGCGTGACGGTGGCGCCGTCGATGCTGACCTGCGTCACCTCGCCGCGCAGGCGAGCGCCGCGGATCTGCAGCGTCGAGGCCGGTCCGATGCGCGGATCGGCGCCGTTCTTCGCCCGGACCTCCTCTATGACCGATTGCCGGAACGGGACGACGTAGACGTTGCGCTCGCGCACCGGCAGCGCCTCCTGCGCCGGCTCTTCGCTCTCGATCAGCACGACCGTGGCCTGGTAGGCGACGGAAAGGTTGTATTGCGTTTGGAAGTAGATCGACCAGAGCTTCGACAGCTCTTCGAGCGAGAGGGGGATGGGGGTGAGCTTCACCAGCTCGACGGCGTCGGCGAGGTTTGACGTTTTGAGAAAGGAGAAGTTGTCGTTCTCGCCGACGGTCTTGCGGATCATGTCGCGCGTCAGGACGGGGTGGGCGTGGAGCGTGCGCACAACCTTGCCGAGGACGCGCTGCGGCTGGAGCTTGGTGTCGTCGCCGTAGCAGGTCAGGAGGTAGTGGAGGTCGAGCGCGGCGACCGGCCGCTGCACCACCTCGCCGCCGGCGCGGCGCGTGGGAAGGTCGGCGTTCTGCCACGACGCGTTCGGGGTGACCTGGTAGAGAAAGATGTTGACGCCGGGACCTTTCGTGCCGAGGGAGGCGTCGGGGCGGATGGTAGTGACGCCGGCGCCGTCGTCGGCGGCGACGGCATTCGCCAAGAGATCGCTGAGCGCCGCCGTGACCGTGGCGATGGCGAGGTGGTTGCTCATCGCCGCCGTCCGTTGTGCGTTCGGAGGTATTCGTCGAGGGAGATCTTCGGCGCGAAGGGGGGCGGAGGCTCGGGCGGCGGCGGGGGCGGAACGGCGCGAACCTCGATGCGGCCGATGGTGACGTGGACGGCGGGTGCCGGCGACGATGCCTCCTCCGCGACGGCTGGCGCGGAGGGGACGGAAGGGCGTTGTGGCGACGGGATGCGGACGCGCGGCGACGGGCGCACGCTGCGCGCCTCTACCGGAGCTTTGGGCGGCGGCGCGTCGGGCGCCTGTGAGCGAGGAGCGAGCGGCGAGCGGCGGGCGGGGAAGGGGGAGGTCTCGCTTGCTGCGGGCAGCTCCCTGTCCGCTGTCGGCGCGGAGGCGATGTCGATCGGCGGGAGCGCGGGCATTGGCGCGGCGGGGGAGTCGGACGTGGCGGCGTCCGGCACTGTCGCGTCGGGAGGCGGCATCGGTTCCGCGATGGAAGCGAAGGCAGCAATCGGAATGGCCCCGGCAGTTGTGGCGATGGCTGGCGTGATCGCGGCGGGGATCGCGGGCATGGCGGTGGCGGGATCCGGTGCGACAGCGTCGGGCGCGACGGCGTTGGGCGCGACAGCGTCGGGCGCGACTGCGTTGGGCGCGACGGCGTTGGGCGCGACAACGTTCTGTCCGACCGCCTCACTGGCAACGGCGCCGGCATTTTTTGAGGGCGCGGGTCGCAGGACGCCGGGCGCAGATGATGCCTTCGCGGCGACCGCCGCCTGTGCCTCGGGCTCTGCGCTCCGCCCCCTCGCTTCCCGTCGTTGAACGGCCGCAACCGGCGCGGCGGCCGCATTCGCCACCGCCGCGGCGGCCGCCTTGCGAACAGCGCCTTCCGCGCGCCGTTCGGGCGCGGCCGCAACGGCGGCGTCCTCCATCAACGGCAGCTCCGGTCCCGGCGCGTAGCGTGCCGTGCCGAGCACCTGCACCACGGGCGTCAGCCCCAGCGCCGCGCGCGAGATCCGGGTCAGGAAGTCGCTCATTCGAGAAGCATCTCCAGGTAATCGCGGCGGCGGCGGGGATGCATGGCCAGGATCTCGCGCTCGCTCCAGGCGTAGGCGCGCGCCAGTGCATGCACCTCGCGGAGAGCCCGCCGCGCCTCTCCCGCCACCTCGCTGTACAGGAACGAGGCGACGTCGAAGGCGATCTGCCAAGCGCGCTGGCACGCCGGGCAGACCAGATTGAGCAGCGTGTCCGCGCCGGGATCGCACTCCTCCATCCGCTGCGACAGGCGATCGATGACCTTCGGCGGGAGCTCATCGGCCGAGACGGCGCGTCCGTCGTGCCGGGCCTCGAGCAGGCAACGCTCGACGAAGAGCGCCCGCGCCGCGGCAACGCTCGGGCAATGGCTCGCGGCGAGCACGTCGTCGCTGTCGATGAGGCGGAAGCGCAGGGCGTAGCCGTCCGCGTCGAGATCGAGCGCGGCCGCGGAGGTCTCGATGGCGCCGGGCGGAACGAAGTCGTCCACCGACATCGGCAGCTCCAGCGCCGCGCCGCAGTGCGGGCACTCCGCGTAGGCCTCCAGCGCGGGCCCGAACAGCCGCGCGTGCAGCGCGAGCAGGCGGGCGTTGCGGTGCCCGAGCGTGAGGCGCCGCAGCGCGCCGGCGTCGGTCTCCGGCGACGCCAGCGACAGCAACGTCACGGCGCGCTCCGCCGGCTCCTGCTGCTCGCCGCGGTCGCGGACGCCGATGAGGTCCTCCGCCTCGACGGTCATGGCTTATACCGGCGGCACGGTGAACGTCGGCTCGCTCGGCTCCGGCACCTCGGTGTCGCGCTCCCACCCCTCGTTCTCCAGTTTGATGTGCTGGATGGCCACGGCGTTGGCGTTGGCGTCGAGGTCGGGAAGGGCCTGATACTCCGAGACCCAGCAGCGGAAGACCTTGTAGGAGAGGGCGAGCTGTCCGGCCTCGTTGTAGACGTCGATGATGATGTCCTTGCGGAAATCCTTGAGCGACACCTCGCTGCCGAGGCCGGAGCCGAAGTTCCAGATCTTGTTCGCCCACTTCTCGAATTCGGTGTCGTGAGTGACGCCGCGGTCGAGCGTGATGGCGTCGTACTCCGTACGGCCGGGCGACTTGCGGCTGCTGCTCGGATCGCCCCCTTCGCGGTGCTTGACGACCTCGGTGGTCCGTTTCAGCCCGCCGACCTTGCTGATGCCGGCCACGTAGCGGCCGTCCCACTTCACGCGGAACTTGAAGTTCTTGTACGGATCGAAACGGGTGGGATTGACGCTGAATTGAGCCATGTCCGCTCCCCTTTAGGTTTGAATCTGGCCAGCCATCTGCTGGATCTGGATGACGACGAATTCGGCCGGCTTGAGCGGCGCGAAGCCGACGACGATGTTCACCACGCCCCGGTCGATGTCGTTCTGCGTGGTGGTCTCCTTGTCGCACTTGACGAAGTAGGCGTCGCGCGGCGTCGTGCCCTGGAAGGCGCCCTGGCGGAAGAGGCTGTGCATGAACGCGCCGAGGTTCAGGCGGATCTGCGCCCAGAGCGGCTCGTCGTTCGGCTCGAAGACCACCCACTGCGTGCCGCGGTAGAGACTCTCTTCGAGGAAGAGGGCCAGGCGGCGGACCGGGACGTACTTCCACTCCGAGGCCAGGCGGTCGTCGCCTTGCAGCGTGCGCGCCCCCCAGACCACGCGCACGCCCGGCGGCAGCGCGCGCAGGCAGTTGACGCCGAGCGGATTGAGCTGCCCATTCTCCGCGTCGGTGAGGAGGACGCTGAGCGACGGCACGCCGACGAGCGTAGCGTCCAGGCCGGCCGGTGCTTTCCACACCCCGCGCGTCGCGTCCGTGCGGGCCATGATGCCGGCCACCGCCCCGCACGGCACGAACGCCTCGAGCTGGTTCTCGCGCAGCAGATTCTGCTCAATGAGGCGCGGGAAGTAGATCGCCGCGTTCTTGCTCGTGGTGCCGACACCGGCGGCGATTCCGCTGACCGCCAGGGCCGTGGTGCTCCACTCGCTCTTGGCATCGACCAGGAGCATGGCCCGGTGCTTCTCGCACAGCGTCGCCGCCGCCGCGATGACCCCGCCGTCCATGTTGCCGTCGATCTCGAATGGCGGAAGGCAGAGCAGGTTGAAGAGATCCGTCTGCAGCAGCGCGAAGATGCCGTGCTTGTTGGTCTCGCCGTTCTGGGGCGTGAAGTCGGCGGGCGTGAGCGTCTTGCCGTCGGAGGCCTGGTCGCCGGCGGCGACGGCCGTCGAGTTCGTGGCGTCGAAGGGATCGCCGCCCGGAGGAACGATGCCATCCCCACCGGGGTTGTTCGCCGCCGGCCGCGCGGCCGGCAGCGCGCCGCTGGTGCGGACGAGCGACGACTCCGCCTCCAGGACTTTGTCGACGCGGCGCGGGCTTGCGGCCGCGGCGGAGACGTTGCGGTGGATCTCGATCCGGCCGCTCTTGGTATTTTTCACCGCCAGGTTGAAAAGCGTGGTGTCGCTCTTGTCGCGGACGTCGTAGTCGATGCGCGCGCGGAGGGCGTTGCCCCACGCGCCGGGGTTCGCCGCCGCGATGGTGAGGGTGTCGAGATGGATGACGGCGCGGTTGCTCGGCGCCGCCAAGGCACCGGCGGCCGTGACGGCGCCCGGCTTCGCGTCCGTCGCGGCCTTGACTACGGCATCGCGGTCGGTCTTCGTCTTCGAGGTGGGGTTTTTGACCGCCTCCTTGTTCGCCGCGTTGGCCACGGCCGCGGCGGCGGAGAGCGCCGCGGGCCCGGGAGCGCCGGCGGCGGCGACGGCGGCCTGCGCGGCGTTGGCGATGTCGGTGGTGGTGTTGGCCGCAACGTTGGCATTGGCGGCGGCGGCGATGACCGCGTCCGCGGCCGTTCCGGCCTGCGTCTCGGCGTCCGTGCGGGCCTTTTGCTGCTCGGCGTCGGTCGGGGCGAAGAGGCGGACGATCACCGCCTGCCCGCCGCCGTTGAGGAAGAAGTCGCGCACGGCGAAGCTCATCGAGCTGCCGAGCCACAGCCCTCCGAAGATCCGCTCGTAGTCGCCGAAGTTGTTGATCGTTGTCGCTTCGTTCACCGGCCCGCTCAGGGCGCGGCCGACGAATGCCGTGATCGACGTGGCCACGCCGGTGATCGTGCGAACGCCGCTGGGAATCTCCTCGATGTAAACACCGGGATACGTCAATTGAGCTGGCACGAGCTTCCTCCCTATTCAGTTGATTGCAGAGGCCGATCGACAGCGGTGCGGGTAGGACCGCTCGGCCGCCTGGACGAAGAGCCTTTGAGCCGCCATTGGCCGTCCATAAGCACCGCCGGAAGTGCAAAAGAGTTTAAATATAGGGTTGAGGAAGAGGGCGCGCAAGTTGCCGAGATTGGTGGAGCGCGCCGGCGCGAGAGCGATTCCCCCGTGGCGCTCATCTGCCGGACGCCAAGACGATTTGAATCGCGCGGCCACAAAAGGCAGTTCTCCCGTCTCTATGGTGTCGACGGCGCGCAAATCGTTTCATCGCTGCGGTGCGCCGCTGGTGGGGGGCTTACGTTTTCTATCCTTCAAGTCGAGGTTCAAAGGACTTCGGCTGGGGCGGCCAAAGGGTGAGACGATAGCGCTGAATAGTGTGCGACTGATCTCATCTCTGCGGGAGTCGAGCGAAGCTCCTCCTGCACGATTGCGTGCCGGCGCGGCGTCGAAGATGCCCGCACGCAGGTTGAGGGAGATCGGCTGAGGGCCCGAGCTTGGAAATGCAAGGTCCGACCTTGGAAACTCAGGGGCCGACCTTGAAAGCCAGGGTCTGACCCTGGAAAGTTAGGGTCTGACCCTTCGACCCTGGAAAGTTAGGGTTCGACCCTGGAAAGTTAGGGTCTGACCCTGGAAAGTTAGGGTCTGACCCTGGAAAGTCAGGGTTCGACCCTGGAAAGTTAGGGTCTGACCCACTACTGTCCGGTTAACTTCGATGTTGGATAGCAGAACTGCTTCAGTAGCAAGTGGTTAGCGCGGTTTTGGGGTGGTGTCGATTTGAACTTGAACGCGAAACAGCTTTCGGGTGAGTGTCTCCGGATCTGGATCTCAAGG
>DATDFB010000256.1:0-69663 GCA_036522835.1 Thermoanaerobaculia bacterium
CAACCGGAGCTACGTGAGCCGTTGGAAGGGCCGATTCCTTGAAGGAGGCATCGCCGGGCTGTACGCGCGACAGCAGGGGCGGAAACGATCCGTTCTGACTCCTGCCATGGAAGCTCGTATCTTGAAGTGGACCTCGCGCAAACTGGGCCTACCCCGGTTTCGTGGACGGGTCGTTAGTTGTGTCAGGCACGACCGCCTGACGCTCAAACTGCACGGGTTGTCCACGAAACCGGGTCAACTCCAGAATTAGACGCTCAACCACTTTTGGAGCGTTCTCGGGCGCGATGTAAGTTGTTGAAGAATTTGGTGGAGCCGATGAGGATCGAACTCACGACCTCCTGAATGCCATTCAGGCGCTCTCCCAGCTGAGCTACGGCCCCACTCCAGGCAGGTGGCTTGGCTAACGCCGCGGGCGCGGCAAAATTCCGGCGGATGCTACCATGGGCCGTCCAATGCGCAAGCCCAACTTCGGGAAGCCCCGCTCTGCGGTGCGGGCCTTCTCCCTCTCCAGCCGCCTGCCGCGGTTGAAGGCGCCGCTCTCGGCCGCCAAGGTGCCGGTCTCGCGGCCGCGCCCCGCCGTTGGGAAACCGGGACAGCCGCTGTCGCTGCCTCCCGCCGTGCACACGGACTTGTGCAACCGCTGCGGCCACGGCGTCGACGACCATCCCGTCCGCTACGCCTGCGACAAGTACCCCCATCCCGACCCGCTGCAGATCTGCGGGTGCGAAGTCGAGCAGCTCGACGATCCCTGTCCGCACTGCGGCCACAAAGCGCGCTCGCACAAGGCGCGGCATCGCTGCCGCTCGTGCCGCTGCTGGGGCTTCGACGGCGACAGGGAAGCGGCGGGCGCGCGGCCGTGTTAGTCTCGCGAACCATGGAAGACGGCCACGACCACGAGCTGCACCCGGCCATTCGCGGCCTGAAAACCGTCTGCCGCTGCAACAACATCAAATACCGCACCATCGAGAAGGCCATCCGCAACGGCGCCTGCACCCTCACCCAGGTCGCCGTCGCCACGACCGCCACCACCGGCCACTGCGGCGGAAGCTGCACCCCCGATGTCCAGCAGATGATCGCCGAGCTGGCCATCCAGCGGCCGCTCGCCGCGGCCGCGCCGGCGGCGAGCGCGGCGGCGTGGTGGGTTCGCAACAAATGAAAAGCGAGCTTTACCTCAAGCCGAGCTGAACGTCGTGCCGGAAGGCGGTCGCCTTCCTCGACGAGCACGGCATCGACGTCGTCAAGCACGACCTGGCAAAAGATCCCCCCTCCCGCGAGCTCCTCGAGACGCTCATCGACGAGCGCCGCCTCGGCGACTTCGTCAACACGCGCAGCCCCGCCTACAAGGAGCGCGGCCTCGACGTGACCAAGATGACCAAGCGCCAGGCCATCGACCTGATGATGGAGGAGCCGAACCTTATCCGCCGCCCGCTCCTCATCCGAGGGGGCCGGGCCATCTTCGGCTTCGACGCCGGGAAGTACGACGAGCTGGCGAAGAAATGATCCCGCCGGCCGGCTTCGCCATCGCGGCGCTGACCGTGATGCTTTGGATCCTCTGGTCCGACTCCGTCCGGCCGCGGCGCGCCTCGCAGGGCATGTACGCGCTGCGCGTGGCCACCTACCTCGTCGTCAGCGGCGTCCTCATTCTCAACCGCGTCCGCTATCCGCAGTACTTCTCCGGCGGCGCGACCATCGCGGTCGTCCTGGCGGTTCTGGTCGGGCTTTTCGGCGCGTTTTGGTTCGGGCGGCGGCTGGTGCGGCGGGTGTGACGCATTACCTACGGGGAGTGACGCGCATCGTTGACTGTGGAAAAAATGAGAAACCTATAGACAGCACTCCTGACTTGGTGTAGTCTATTGCACAAGGAGCCCGGCAGGCAGGCGCCTCTTCCGAGCGGGAACTGGATCGAAATGAACGGTTGAGTCGACGGGCCTGCGATCTCTCTCTCACGACCGACGACACTCACCACAAGGCCAGCCTCTAGGCCTTGTCATGCAGCCGCCGCCGGGCCCCTTCTTCTTGAAATAACCAACACCGTCGAAGGTGTCTCATGTCCTGCACATGAAGCGCCTCGCCGTCCTGCTGCTTCTCGCCGCGATGCCGGCGGGCGCCGCCACGTTCCTCGTCCCCGACGACCGCTCCCTCGTCGACGCCTCGGCCGCCATCGTCGTCGCCACCGCGGGCACGTCCCACACGCGCTTCGCGCCCGGAGGCTGGATCGAGACCGTGACGTCGATGACCGTCGACGAGGCGATCAAGGGCGCGGTCACGACGCCGACGATCGACGTCGTAGAGCTCGGCGGCGTCGTCGGCGACCGCGGCTACTTCGTCTCCGGCGCGCCGCGCTACGACAGGGGCGAGCGCGTGCTCCTCTTCCTCGAGACCAACGACCGCGGCGAGTGGGTGGCGAAGAACATGGCCGTCGGCAAGTTCGCCTTCCGCCGCGACGACGCCGGCCGCCGCGTCCTGCTGCGCGACGACGTCGACGGCTTTGGCTACGACGGCGCTCCGTACCATGACCCGCTGCGCGCCGAGGAGCCGTTCCTCGACTTCGTGCGCGCGGCGGCGCACGGCCAGGCGGTGACTGCCGGCTACGTGCTGCCCGCGGCGAAGAACAACTTCGCGGCCAATGCCGCGCCGACGGCGTCGACCTACTGCCAGCAGCCGAGCGCGGGGCGCGGCCTCCGCTGGCCGTCATTTCCGGCCGCGGTCGTCTTCGTCAGCCACGGCACGCAGCCGGGGGCGCTGAGCGGCGGCCTCACCTCGCTGCAGCGCGGTCTCGGCGCGTGGACCAACGACGGCAACTCCAACGTCGTCCTTTCCTATGGCGGCTCGACCTCGACCGCGCACGGCGCCCCCGACGGCGTCACCACCGTGCAGTTCAACGATCCGTCGAACGAGATCGCCGGCTCCTACCGCGGCGTCGGCGGCGACACCCTCGCGGTCACCAGCGCCTGGTACAACCCTTCGGTCACGCACACCTACAACGGCGAGACCTTCTACTCCATCGTCGAGGCCGACCTCGTCGTGCAGGACGGCATCACCGGCGCCGGCGTCAGCGGCAACGGCTTCGACCACGTCATCACCCACGAGCTCGGCCACGCCATCGGCCTGCGCCACTCCGATCAGCCGCCCTCGGGCGGTACGAGCACGAGCGCGGCGATCATGAATTCGAGCGTCGCCTTCAACACCGACACCTACGGCTCGAACCTGCAGTCGTGGGACCGCGAGGCCGTCGCCGCGGTGTACGGCAGCGGCGCGGGGGCGGGGCAGCCGCCGACGCCGAATCCCGGCCCGACGCCGCAGCCGCCGCCCGCGTGCAACCCGGTGGCGATCACGGCGCAGCCGGTGTCGGCGCCGCTCGTCGGCAGCGAAGTGACGCTGACGGTCGGCGCGAGCGGCGACCTTCCGCTCGCGTATCAGTGGTACGCCGGCGCGAAGGGAAACACGGCCAATCCGCTCGGCGGCGAGACGCAGCCGGCTCTCAGCGTATCGCCGAAGGTGACGACGACGTATTGGGTGCGCGTGACGAACGCCTGCGGCGTGGCCGACAGCGACGCGGCGACCGTCACGGTCAACGGCTGCCCCGGCGTGACCATCACCTCGCTCACCTCGAGCGCCTCCGCTGTGCTGGAGGGGACCAGCGTGACGCTCACCGTCGCCGCGACCGGCGGCAACGTCAGCTATCAATGGTTCAACGGTACGAGCGCGCTCTCGGGCGAGACCCGCACGACGCTCGTCGTCCGTCCGGCGGCGACGACGTCGTATTGGGTGCGCGCGACGAACGCGTGCGGCGCGACGATCGACAGCGACGTCGTCGTCATCGCCGTCACGCCGTGCGACGCGCCGGCGATTCTCGTGCAGCCCGTCGGCGGCGACGTCCTGACCGGCACGACCGGCTCGCTGGCCGTGATCGAGAGCGGCTCCGCGACGCTGCGCTACCAGTGGTACGAAGGCGCGCGCAGCGACACCGCCCGCCCCGTGCCGAACGCCAGCCTCGCCTCGATGACGACACCGACGCTCCTGGCCGGCGCGACATCGTATTGGCTGCGGATCACGAACGACTGCGGCTCGATCGACAGCGACGCCGTGACGATGACGGTCGTCAACGCGTGCACGCCGCCAGCGATCGTTTCGCAGCCGTCGGCGGTGAGCGTCGTCGCCGGCGCGAGCGCGCGCCTGACGATTGCGGCCACCGGTGCGTCGCTGTCGTACCAGTGGTACCAGGGCCCGCTGCTCGACTTCACCAAGCCGGTCGGGCGGAGCTCGCCGACGCTCATCACCTCGCCGATCACCGCCCCCACGCAGTTCTGGGTGCGCGTCTCCTCGGCGTGCGGCACGGTCAGCAGCGCCGCGATCGACGTCGCGCCGGCGGCGCGGCGGCGCGCCGCGAAGCCGTAGCGCTCAGTCGAGCGGATACCGCTGCATCTGCTCGTACCGCGGCGTCAGCGAGGCGATCGTGCACGACGCCGGGGTGATGTCGTACGTCGTATCGAAGTCCTCGTAGTTGCGCGCGCGCCACATCGTCCCATGGGGATCGATGACGATGGAGCGTCCCGTCGCGCCGCGGAAGATGTGCGAGCCGTCCGTGCCGGTGAACGCCGCGTACGTCCACGGCCGCTCTTCCGGGTGCGCGCGCATGAACTCTTCGATCTCGTCGAGCAGCCGCGCGAACAGCGCGGCGCGCGCGTGCGGCTCGGCCTGCAGCGCCGAGGCGATGGCGTCGCGCAGCATGGCGTCGGCGGGGGAGGTCAGGACACCCGTGATGAGCGGCTCGGACATTGCGGCTATCGTGGCACATTCGCGAAAACGTGGCAGCGGTCCGGGCAGGTCCAACGCGCTGCACTAAACTGCGCGCCGCATGTCCCTCCTCCTCTACACCGCGACGGCGGCGGTCCTATTGTTCTTCGTCCGCCGCCGCCTCTCCCGCGCCGCGGCCATCGTCCTCTTTCTCCTGCCGTTCTGCTTCGTCGGGCGCGCGCTCCTGACCGACAACGTCTACGGCCCCGTCGACGCGCCGTACGTCACCGAGCCATTGAAGGGCATGCGCGAGCCCATGGGCATGCCGGAGATCCACAACGGCGTGATCTCCGACCTCTACGCGCAGATGATCCCGTGGCGCAAGGCCGTGCAGTACGCCTACAGCCACGGCCAGTGGCCGCTGTGGAACCCGTTCATGCTTTCCGGGTCGCTCCTCGCGGCGTCGGCGCAGCCGGCGGTCTACTCGCCGTTCACGCTCCTCGCGCTGCTGCTGCCGGTGGCGAAAGGGCTGACCTTCTCCGCCGCCATCACCTTCTTCATCGCCGGCTTCGGCGCGTTCCTCTTCGCGCGCGAGCTCGGCTGCCGCGAAGGCGTGGCCCTCTTCGCCGCCGCCGGCTGGATGTACGCGAAGGCGATGGCCTTCTTCGTCCTCTGGGCCATCGGCGGCTCGTGGGCGCTCTTCCCGCTGGTCATGCTCGGCACGCGGCGCTGCGTGCGCGCGCCGTCGCTGCGCTCCGCGGCGCTGCTCTGTCTCGCGCTCGTGCTCGTCGTCTTCGCCGGGCATCCGGAAACGCTGCTGCACGAGATCTTCGTCGGCGGGATCTACGGCGCCGTGGAGCTCGCGCGCGTGCGCCGCGATGTCCTTCGCGCCCTCGGCGGCGCCGTCGCCGCGGGCGCCGTCGCGCTCGGGCTGACGGCGATCTACATCCTCCCGATCCTCGAGGCCGCGCCGCAGACCGCGGAGCACGGCTTCCGCGTGGAGGTGTGGTCGACGATGTCGCACGCCGCGACCAACACCGAGGCGGCGGCGCGGATGTTGACCGATGTCTTTGCGTTCCTGCATGGGCACCGGTGGGAGTGGGGCGACGTGCATTCGTTTCCGCTCGACACCGCCGCGCCCGACAGCGTCGTCCTGGCCATGGCCATCTTCGCGATCTGGCGCATCCGCAGCGGAGACACCTGGTTCTTCGGCGCGCTGGCACTCTTCGGCTTTTTGGCGCGCTCGGCGTGGAAGCCGGTGTCGGACGCCATCCAGAAGCTGCCGATGTTCGACATCACCATCAACGAGCGCTTCGCCTTCGCCGGCGCGTTCGCGCTGGTGATGCTGGCGGCCCTCGGATTGGAATCGGCGATCGAGCGCCGCGACCGCGCCTTCGGCTACACGATGGCCATGGCCCTCTTCGCCTACCTCGGCGGCTGGATGTTGCTGCGCAACGCGAACATCGTCTCCACGCAGATTCTCGACTGGGGCCGCTTCTCCTACTTCGGCGAGATCGGCTGCCTGGCCCTCGCCGCACTGATTGCGATCCTCTTGACCCCTCTCCCCGCTCGCGGGGAGAGGGTGGCCGAAGGCCGGGTGAGGGGCGCCCTCGTCCCGCTTCTCCTTGGCATCCTCCTGCTGCAGCACGTCTGCGAAGAGAGCGACATCTATCCGACCGTTCCCGCCAGCGCCGCGTATCCGCCCGTGCCGATGTTCGCACCGATGTACAAGGTGAAGGAGCCCTTCCGCATCGTGGCGCACGCGCACGGCTTCATCCCCGGCACGAGCGCGCTGTACGAGCTCGAGGACGTGCGCGGGTATGAGGCGCTCACGTTCGCGCGCTACATCGAGACCTATCGCCTCTGGTGCGTCGCGCAGTCGGTCTGGTTCAACCGCATCGACGACTTCAAGCCCTTCCTCTCCTTCCTCAACGTCCGCTTCTCGATCGCCGGCGATGCGCCGGTGCCGAAGGGATGGCACCTCGTCGGAAAGCAGCGCGGCACGCAACTGTTCGAGAACGACCACGTGATCGAGCGCGCCTTCCTGCCACGGCGCGTGCGCGTCGGCATGCCCGACGGCGACGCGCTCAACGAGATGGCCGACGCCACCGACTTTCGCGACGTTGCCTGGATCAAGGCGCCGCTGCCGCAGCAGGAGTTCGCCAACGGCGCGGGGCGGCTGCGCATCGAGCGCGTCGGCAACGGCTTCCACATCGACGCCGACATGGACGGGAACGGCTGGATGGTCATCTCCGAGCCGGCCTGGAAGGGATGGCGCGCCTACATCGACGGCCGCCGCGTGCAGATGTTCTTCGCCAACGAGGCATTCCTCGGCCTGCACGTACCGGCAGGCCACCACGCCGTGCGCCTCGTCTACCTGCCCGACGGCTTCGTGCGCGGGCGGGCCATCTCCTTCGCCACGTTACTTTTTGTGATCGGGATTACGGTTTGGTTGCGCCGGAAACGTACAATGACCCACTAGTCCGAAACTGAGAGGGTCCCCGTGCGTCTCAAGCTAGCTCTTCTCGCGTCCGTTGTCGCTGTCGTTGTCCCGCTGCACGCCGCCGTGGTCATCGCTCCCTCCGACGAGACGATGATCCGCACCGCGCCGGCCGTCGTCACCGGAACCGTGGTCAGCGTCTCCGCGCGCCACGACGACCGCGGCGACATCGAGACGGTGGCACGCGTCCTCGTCGACGAGGCCATCAAAGGCAACGTCGCCGCCGGCCAGACCATCGACGTCGTGCAGTTCGGCGGGGCGCTCGACGGGCGTTTCCAGGCCCAGTCGGGCGCGCCGTCGTACGTGCTCGGCGCGCGCTACCTCGTTGTGCTCGACCGCAACGGACGGGGGCAGTGGACGACGTTCGACCTCGCGCTCGGGCAGTTCCGCTTCCTCTTCCGCGACGGCATGCAAAAGCTCGTGCGCGACATGCACGACATCGACGGCTGGACGGAGTCGGGCGCGCCGTTGCGCGACGAAGACCGTCCCGCGCAGCAGTTCCTCGAATTCGTCCGCGACGTGGCCACGTCGGCGCAAGCGCAAGGGCAGGCCAAGTTCACGCCGGCGCCGCACGTGCTCGACTTCAACCTCGCCTCCACCACGCAGAGCGCCGTGTCGATCTGGGCCGGCGCCGCGCCGATGAACGACAGCGTGAGCGGGTCGCCGGCGGGCGGCGACACGAAGGACTTGAGCGACTCCGAGTCGCGCGTGATCGCCGACGATCCGCACAGCGACATCCCCGGCACCTTCACCGGCAGCGGCATCATCGCCACGGCGTTCTACGGCTGCAACAGCTGCGCGCCGTCGGTGAAGAACGGCGAGAACTACATCTCCATCGACACGGCCGACATCGTCGTCAACGATGGCGTCTCGTCCTCCACGATCTCCTCGGGCAACTTCCTTTCCACGATGGTCCACGAGATCGGCCACACCTGGGGTTTCCGCCATTCCGACAAGAACGCCAACGATTCCGGCGCCTGCGCGGCGCCGCTGCCGTGCGACAACGGCGCGATCATGCGGTCGTCGCTCGTGACCGGGTTGAACGGCTCGCTGCAGAGCTATGACCGGGATGCGGCGAACGAAGCCTACGGAAACAGCAGTCAGACGAACGGAGCGGGCACCGTCACAACGAACAGCACCACGGCCCTCGTCGGCGTAGCGACTGGATGGACGAGTGCGCTGCAAGGGAAATATCTCCTGATCAGCGGCGAACCGTCCGCTCTCAGGGTCACTACGGTGACCGACAGTACGCACATTGTTTTAGCGAGCGCGGCGACCACGTCGGCAAGCGGTCTGTCGTGGAAATACGCAACGAATATCGGCACACAGTACGTCACCTCCCTTGGCGGTCAGCCGCCACGACGGCCGTCGGGCAAGTCGTGGCGAATCTCGCAGGCCGTCTGCACAGCGCCGTCGATCGGCACCCATCCGCAAAACCAAACCATCAACTCCGGCCAGCAGGCCAGTCTCAGCGTCACCGCCTCGGGCACCGCCACGCTCACGTACCTCTGGTACACCGGCACGCCGCCGAGCGGCCCGGTTGCGCCGGGGCCGAACAACACGTCGTCGACGTACCAGCCGTCGCCGACGTCCACGACGACGTACTGGGTGCGCGTCACGAACTCCTGCGGCCACATCGACAGCAACGTGGCCACCGTCACCGTCAACCAGACCGGCTGCACGCCACCGTCGATCTCCACGCAGCCGCAGAGCCAGGCCATCATCTCCGGCAATCAGGCGAACCTGACGGTCAGCGCCGCCGGCACGGGGCCGTTCACCTATCAATGGTTCGTCGGCAATCCGCCGAACACGTCGACGCCGGCGGGAACTACGCAATCGATCAGCCCGAGCCCGACGCAGACGACCAACTACTGGGTGCGCGTGACCGGCCAGTGCGGCACGCCCGCCGACAGCAACGCCGCCACCGTCACGGTCTCGGCCGGCTGCTCGAAGCCGTTCGTCGTCAACGATCCGCCCGACCAGTCCATCACCAGCGGCTCGTCGACGTCGCTCTTCGTCGGCTACAGCGGCACGACCAGCACCGTGACGTGGTACCGCGGCGCGGCGCCCGACCAGTCGAACCCGGTCTCCGTCGGCCAATCGTTCATCACCGGCCCGCTGACGCAGACGACGCAGTTCTGGGCGCTGATCGCGAACAATTGCGGCAGCGCGCAGTCGCGCACGGTCACGATCGTGGTGACGAGCGCGTGCGTCCCGCCGGCGATCACGCTGGCCGACGCGAATCCGAAGAACGCCGCTCCCGGCGCCACGGTCACGCTGACCGTGCAGGCCACCGGCACGGGGCTGCAATACCAGTGGTACCGCGGCGTCGCCCCCGACTTCAGCAACCCGGTCGCGGGCGCGACGACGTCGACGGCCACCGACACGCCGCAGACGTCGACGAGCTACTTCGTCCACGTGCAGAACTCCTGCGGATCGAAGGACAGCGCGTCGATCAACGTCGTCGTCACGACGACGCCGGCATGCACGCCGCCGTCGATCACCAGCATCTCGGGCGACTCGACGGTGAGCTCGAATCAGACCGCCACGCTCGACGTCGCGGCCGCGGGCGATCCGACGCTGCACTACCAGTGGTTCCAGGGACCGTCCGGCACGACCGGCGTCCCCGTCGGCACCGACAGCCCGACCTTCCTCACGCCGGCGCTCTTCACCGACACGGAGTATTGGGTGCGCGTCTCGAACAACTGCGCGCCGCCGGCGAACAGCCGCACGGTGAAGGTGTCGGTGATTCCGGCCAAGCGGAGGGCGGCGCGCCACTAAGAAAGTACCCGTGCGTCTTTCTCTTCTCGCCTCATTTCTCGCCGCCGTGGTCATCGCCCCGTCCGACGAGACGATGATCCGCACGGCGCCGGCAGTCGTCACCGGCACGGTCGTCAACGTCTACACGCGCCACGACGACCGGGGCGACATCGAGACGGTGGCGCGCGTCCTCGTCGACGAGGCCATCAAAGGCAACGTCGTCGCCGGCCAGACCATCGACGTCGTGCAGTTCGGCGGCTGGCTCGACGGCCGTTTCCAGGCCCAGTCGGGCGCGCCGTCGTACGAGCTCGGCGCGCGCTACCTCGTGGTCCTCGACCGCAACGGACGCGGGCAGTGGACGACGTTCGACCTCGCGCTCGGCCAGTTCCGTTTCCTCTTCCGCGACGGCATGCAGAAGCTCGTGCGCGACACGCACGACATGAGCGGCTGGACGGAGTCGGGCGCGCCGTTCCGCGATCAAGACCGTCCCGCGCAGCAGTTCCTCGCCTTCGTCCGCGACGTGGCCAGGTCGGCGCAAGCACAGGGGCAGGTCAAGCTGACGCCGGCGCCGAACGCGCTCGACTTCAACCTGACCGCCGTCGTGCAGAGCGCCGTCGCGGCGTGGGCCGGCGCCGCGCCGATGAACGACAGCGTGAGCGGATCGCCGGCGGGCGGCGACACGAAGAGCCTCGGCGACTGCGAGTCGCGCGTGATCGCCGACGACCCGCACGCCGACATCGCCGGGAGCTGCTGTCCCGGGATCGTCGGGACGGCGTACTTCGGCTGCGGCTGTCCGCCGAATCCTTGCGCGACCTCCATGAAGAACGGGGAGTCGTACCTCTCCATCGACCAGACCGACGTCGTCATCAACGACGGCACCTCCTCCGCCAACATCTCCGCGGGCGACTTCCGCTCGGCGATGGTCCACGAGCTCGGCCACACCTGGGGCTTCCGCCACTCGAACCAGAACGGCAGCAACGGCAGCTGCGCGGCGCCGCTGCCGTGCGACACGAACGCCATCATGAACTCGAATCTCGTCTCCGGGTTGAACGGCACGCTGCAGAGCTATGACAAGGACGCGGCGAACGAGGTCTACGGCGATGGCAGCCGTCAAGCCACGTTCACCGGAGCGCAGTACGTCTACCCGCTCGGCGGTAAGCCCTCGCGCCGCGCGGCCGGTACGGCGTGGCGCATCTGGCAGCAGGCCTGCACCGCGCCGTCGATCAGCGCCCACCCGCAAAACCAGACCATCATCTCCGGCCAGCAGGCGAACCTCACCGTCACCGCCTCGGGCACCGCGACGCTGTCGTATCAGTGGTACATCGGCAATCCGCCGAGCACGGCCACGCCGGCCGGCAGCGGCCAGACGATCCACCCCACGCCGGCATCGACGACGACGTACTGGGTGCGCGTGACCGGGCAGTGCGGCACGCCGGCCGACAGCAACCCCGCCACGGTCATCGTCTCCGCCGGCTGCTCGAAGCCCTTCGTCGTCAACGATCCGTCCGACCAGTCGATCGCCAGCGGCTCCTCGACGTCGATCTTCGTCGGCTACAGCGGCACGAGCAGCACGGTGACGTGGTATCGCGGCACGGCGCCCGACCAGAGCAACGCTGTCGGCAGTGGCCAGTCCTTCATCACCGGTCCGCTGACGCAGACGACGCAGTTCTGGGCGCTGATCGCCAACAACTGCGGCAGCGCGCAGTCGCGCACGGTCAGAATCGTCGTCACCACGACGCCGGCATGCGTGCCGCCGACGATCACGAGGATCTCTGACGACTCGACGGTGAGCTCGAATCAGACGGCCACGCTCGAAGTCGCGGCCGCCGGCGATCCGACGCTGCACTACCAGTGGTTCCAGGGCCCGTCCGGCAACACCAGCACGCCCGTCGGCACCGACAGCCCGACGTTCCTCACGCCGGCGCTCTTCACCGACACGGAGTATTGGGTGCGCGTCTCCAACGCCTGCGCGCCGCCGGCGAGCAGCCGGACGGTGAAGGTGTCGGTGATTCCGGCGAAGCGGCGGGCGGCGAGGCATTAACGAAGGGCACGGGTCACAGGGAACGGGTCACAGGTGGTTATCGTTGCGAGTACACCACCTGTTCCCCGTCACCTGTGCCCTGTCACCTGACATTCACATCGTCTGTAGCCGCTTCTCCAACGCCCCAATCATCCGCTCGCTGACTTGCCCTGAGGGCAGCGACTTCGCGTACGCGATCGCGTCGCGCATCGTCTGCTTCGCCGCCTCCTTGTCGCCCTTGGCGAGGAGCGTATCGGCGCGGCCGCGCAGGATGCCGATCTTCCGCGGCCCGTACGCCAGCTTCAGCGCGCGGTCGTACGCGGCCAGCGCCTCGTCGTACTTCTTCATCGTGCGGTAAATCAGGCCGAGGCGCGCGGGCGGGTTGTAATCGGTGGGGAAATCGCGCTCCGACTGCTCGAGCATCGGCAGGGCCTTCTCCGGCGTGCCGAGGTCGAGGTAGGCGTTGATGCGGTGCGAGTCGTAGACGGCGCGCTGCTCCGCCGTCTTCGCCCGTTTCGCTTCCCCTTCGAGGAAGGCCGCCCACTGCTCGGCGACCTTCTTCGCCCCTTCCTCGTCCTTCTCCGCCTTGCGCGCGCTGACGAGCGACTCGTAGAGGCCGGAGCGGTCGTCGCCCGACATGTCGATCGTCTTGTCGTCGAGCGACGCGCGCGTGGCCTTCTCCAGCGACTCGAGCAGCGCGGCGCGCTGCTTGTGCTCCGCCGGCAGGTCGGCCGCGCACGAGAGGCCGTACGCCGCGACGTTCGCGCCGGAGAGCGTGCCGCGCAGGCGCGGGTAGAGCTCCTCGGCGCGCGTGGCGCACGGCTCGCTCTGCTGCGCCATCGTCAGCGCCATCAGGAGCCCCTCGGCTGCGCGGCCGAGCGGCTTCCACCCCTTCGGGGCCGCGCCGATGGCGCGCTCGTACTCCTTCGCCGCGTCGGCGTTCTTCCCCTCGTTGGCCAGGCGGTCGGCGCGCGCCAGGGCGTCGTCGGCGGGCGACTTCGTCTTGCTTTGCGCCTGATCGAGCAGCTTCGAGAGCTGCCCGACCGTCGCGCCGCCGGCGTAGCGGAGCGTCACGCGCTCCTTCGCCGGGTCGATGACCAGCATCGTCGGCCAGACGTTGATCGGATACTTCTTCAGGAAGTCAGCGTTCTTCGAGTTCTCGGTGTCGACGGCGAGCCAGACGAACCGTCCGGCGTACCGCTCGAGCGCCTTGTCGGTGAAGACGAAGGCGCGCATCGAGCGGCACGTGTGTCACCACGGCGCCCAGGCGTCGACGAAGAGCGGGACGTGCTTCGTCTTCGCGCGGGCCACCGCCGTCGCGTAGTCGTTGTCGATGAACGGCAGGACCTCCTTCGCCCGCGCCAGCGGCGCGAGCGCGAGGAGCGTGAGAATGAGGATGGTCTTTCGCATGGCTGTCGATGTTACTTCAAGCTCTTCAACACCTGGTCACGGTACTGCTTCGCCTTCTGCAACACTTCCGCTTCATCGACCGTCAGCAACTTCCGGTCCTTCATCAGCACCTTGCCGTCGACGATCGTCGTCACCACCGACGACCCCGAGGCCGCGTAGACGATGGCGGACGCGACCGAGTAGACCGGCTGCACCTTCGCCTGCTGGAGATCGATGACGACGACGTCGGCGCGTTTGCCGCGCTCGAGCGTGCCGATCTTCGCCTCCATCCCCAGCACGCGCGCGCCGCCGATCGTGGCCATCTCCAGCACGTCGCGGGCGCTGAGCGCCTTCGGATCGCCCTTCGACACCTTCTGCAGCCGCGCGGCCGTGGCCGCCTCTTCGACCATGTCGAGGTTGTTGTTCGAGCCGGCCGGGCCGTCCGTGCCGAGGCCGACGTTCATCCCGCCGCGGCGCATGTCGACGATCGGCGCCACGCCGGAGGCGAGCATCATGTTGCTCTCCGGGCAGTGCGCGACGCCGGTGCCGCGCTGCGCGAATGTCTTGATCTCGTCCGCAGTGAGCCAGACGCCGTGCGCGGCCACGACGTCGTGGCCGAGGAAGCCGATCGAGTCGAGGTACGCGCCGGGCGTCATGCCGTTGTGCTTCTCGCCGACCTGCTGCAGCTCGTTCTTGGTCTCGGAGACGTGGATGAGGATCGGCGCATGGAGCTCCGTCGCCAGCGCCCGCACCTGCCGGAGGTGCTCCTCGGAGACGGTGTACGGCGAGTGCGGCGCGAGGGCCGGCGTGATCAGCCGGTCGCCCTGCCATTCCTTGACGAACTTGCGGACGTACGCGACCGCCTCGTCCCACGTCTTGTTGTCGGCGACCGGGAAGTCGATCATCGTCTCGCCGACGACGCCGCGCAGGCCGGCTTTTTTTGCCTCCCGCGCCACGTCCGACTCGAAGTAGTACATGTCGGTGAAGGTGGTGGTGCCGGAGCGGATCATCTCCGCCGCCGCCAGCCGCGTCCCCCACTTCACGAAGTCGGCGGAGACGTTCTTGGCCTCGGCCGGGAAGATGAAGTGGGTGAGCCAGTCCATGAGATCGCGGTCGTCGGCGATGCCGCGGAAGAGCGTCATCGCCGCGTGCGTGTGCGTGTTGACGAAGCCGGGGAGGACGGCCTTGCCGCGGGCGTTGATCGTCTCCTTCCCGGCGAACTGTCTGGCGATGTCCGCTCGCTTGCCGACGCCGACGATCACGCCGTGATCGATCGCGACCGCGCCGTCGTCGATCTCCGGCCCGGCCATGGTGAGAACCGTGCCGCCGGTGACGAGAAGGTCGACTTTTTTCGGGGCGGCGAGGAGGGGGACGGCAAAGAGGAAGAGGATGAAGACGAATGCTCTGCGCGCGCTCATACGCGGCGCATTATCTCTCGCGCCGCGCCAACTCTCCTTCGACGTCCGTCCAGGTCACGCCCTCGTTCACCATCAGCGCCTCGAGGTGATAGACCAGATCGGCAATCTCCGACACCAGCCGCTCGCGCGATTCATGAGACGCGGCGATGACGACCTCCGTCGCCTCCTCGTTCACCTTCTTCAAGATCTTGGCGCGCCCGGCGTTGAAGAGCGACGCCGAGTACGACCCCTCCGGCCGCTCCGCGAAGCGCGACTGCAGCGTGGCGTAGAGCTTGTCGAGCGTGCGCAGCGGCACGTCCGCGAAGCACGAACGCGCGCCGGTGTGACACGCCGGTCCGTTCGGAATCACGCTGACGACGAGCGCATCGCCATCGCAGTCGGGGGCGATGTGCACGACGTGCTGCGTGTTCCCCGAGGTCGCGCCCTTGTGCCACAGCTCGTTGCGCGAGCGCGACCAGAACCACGTCTCGCCCGTCTCCTCCGTCCGCCGCAGCGACTCCTCGTTCATGTACGCCAGGGTCAGTACCTCGCCCGTGCGCGCGTCGCGCACGATCGCCGGGATCAAGCCATCGGTGAATTTCACGTTCATCGCCGCACCGGAATCCCTTCGCCTTCCAGATAATCCTTCACCTCGCCGATCGACAGCTTGCGGTCATGGAACAGCGACGCCGCCAGCACCGCGCGCGCGCCGCCGGCCTCGATGGCCTCGCGGAAATCTTTGAGCTTCCCGGCGCCGCCCGAGGCGATCACGCCGACTTTCAACACGCTCGAGACGGCGCGCAGCAGCTCGACGTCGTAGCCGAGGTTCGTGCCGTCGCGGTCGACGGAGGTGAGGAGGATCTCGCCCGCGCCGAGCTCCTTGGCGCGCTTGCACCACTCGACCGCGTCGACGCCGCTCGCTTCCTTGCCGCTGCGGACGATGGCTTCAAAACGTCCATTCAGCCGCTTTGCGTCGCACGACAGCACCACCGCCTGCACGCCGAACTCCGCCGCGCAGCGCGACAGCAGCGACGGATCGCGCAGCGCCGCGGTGTTGATGCCGACGCGGTCCGCGCCGGCGCGGAGGAGGGCGCGGAAGTCGTCGATCGAGCGCACGCCGCCGCCGACGGTGAGCGGGATGAAGAGCGCCTCGGCCACGCGGCGCACGGTGTCGAGCGCCGTGCGTTTTCCCGCATCCGTGGCCGAGATGTCGAGGATCACCAGCTCGTCCGCCCCCTCGGCCTCGTAGCGCATCGCGCACTCCACCGGATCGCCCGCGTCGCGGATGTTCGTGAAGCTGACGCCCTTGACCACGCGGCCGTCGCGCACGTCGAGGCATGGGACGATGCGCTCCGGAATGGCGTTCGGCGTCGCCACTCTCGCGCGCGCTTCGCGCAGGTCGATGCGCCGCTCCAGCAGTGCCTTGCCGACCACGCAGTCGACGCCGAGGCGCGCCAGCGAGACCACGTCGGAGAGCGTGGAGACGCCGCCCGAGGCGATGATACTTATGGAGTGCGGCGGCCATGCCGCCGCTGTCGAACGCGCGCGAGCGGCGGCATGGCCGCCGCACTCCACAGAAAGCGAGCGATAGAGATCGAACGACGGCCCCCGCAGCGCCCCGTCGCGACGAATGTCCGTGACGAGCGCCTCTTGGATGCCGAGCGATTCCACGCGCGCCAGCACCTCGGCGAGCGAGGCGCGGGCGTCGCGCTCCCACCCGGCCACGCGCACGACGCCGTCGCGGACGTCGACCGCGGCGATGACGCGCTCCGCGCCGAGGTCGTCGACGATGGCGCGCAGCACCTCGGGCGCGTCGGCGGCAACGGTGCCGACGACGACCTTCTCCGCGCCGGCATCGATCCACGTCCGGGCGTCGGCAACGCTGCGGATGCCGCCGCCGACCTGCACGCGCAAGTCGCGCCGCGCCAGCCGCCGCACGACGCCCACCTCGGACGGCTTGCCGCTGCGCGACCCTTCAAGATCGACCACGTGTAGCCGCGATCCGCGCGGCACGTCGAGCCCGTCGAGCACAGCCTCGGGATCGCCGTACGTCGTGATGAGCGTGAAGTCGCCGTGCTGCAGCCGCACGACATTCCCTCGCAGCAAGTCGATCGACGGAATCACGTCCATGCGACGAAGTTCCTCAGGACCTGCAAGCCCGCCTTCGAAGATTTCTCCGGGTGGAACTGCACGCCGAAGACGCGGCCTTTCTGCACCGCGGCGACAAAGGGGCCGCCATAGTCGGCGCGCGCGATGGCGTGCGGCGAGTCGAGCACGGCGTAGGAGTTGACGAAGTAGTACGAGGCGTTCGGCAAGACGCTCGACGTCACCCGATTCCAGCCGATCTGCGGCACCGGCAGCGGCCCCTCGAACTTACGCACGTCACCGCGCACGAGCCCGAGGCCGGGCGTCGTGCCCATCTCGTACGAGACGTCGAAGAGCAATTGATGCCCGACGCAGATGCCGAGCAGCGACGCGCCGCTGTGTACGGCGCGCTTGATGGCAATGTCGATCGAGGTCTCCTCCAGCCAGCGCATGGCAGCGACGAACGAGCCGACGCCGGGCAGCACGAGCTTGCGCGCGCTCGCGATTTCGCCGGCGTCGCGCGTGATGCGCAAGCCGGCACCGGCGGTGCGCAAGGCGCGCGCGATGTTGGCCACGTTCGCGACGGGGGAGTCGATGAGGGTGATGTTCATAGTTCTTAAGTTCTTAGGTTCTTAAGTTCTTAGGTTCTTTGGCACGTTCCTAAAAACTTAAGAACTTAAGAACCTAAGAACCTAAGAACCAACGACCCTCAAATCACCCCCTTCGTCGACGGCACGTCCGTCCCCACCACCGCCTTCGCCTCGCGCAGCGCGATCGCGAACGCCTTGAAGATCGACTCCGCCGCGTGGTGGCCGTTGCGGCCGCGGATCAGGTCGACGTGGACGTTGCAGGCGCACTTGTTCGCGAAGGATTTGAAGAACTCCTCGACCAGCGCGAAGGGGAAATCTTTGTGGATGAGGAGCATCTCTTTGTCGATCGGCACCTCGAAGACGAGGAAGGGGCGGCCGGCGAAGTCGACGACGACGCGCGCCAGCGCCTCGTCGAGCGGCACGTAGGCATGGCCGAAGCGGCGGATGCCGGTCTTGTCGCCGAGAGCTTTGGCGAAGGCTTCGCCGAGGACGAGGGCCGTGTCCTCGACCGTGTGGTGATAGTCGATGTGCACGTCGCCCGTGGCGGCGACGTCGAGGTCGACCTTGCCGTGGCGGGCGATCACCTCGAGCATGTGCGAGAGGAAGCCGATCGGCGTCTCGATGCGCGCGCGCGTGCCGTCGCCGTCGAGGTTCAGCGTGACGGCGACGTTCGTCTCCTTCGTGGTTCGCGTGACGGTGGCGGTGCGGCTCATACGCTCTCCTTCAGCGCTTGCAGCATGCGGTCGTTCTGCTCGGGCGATCCGATCGAGATGCGGAGGCAGTTGGCGAGGCGCGGGTAGGCGGAGACGTCGCGCACGAGAATGCCGCGCGCGAAGAGGGCCTCGAAGATCTCCTTGCTGTTGCGCTCCGCGCGAAAGGTGACGAAGTTCGCCTGCGTCGGGAAGAGCGTGATGCGCGGAATCGCCCGCATTGCGACGACCACACGCTCTCGCTCGTTGACGATCCGCGCGACGTTCGCGTCGCGGAGCTGGCGGTTCTCCAGCGCGACCGTCGCTGCCATCTCGCTGATCGCGTTCAGGGAGTAGGGGAGCTTGACCTTGCGGATCTCGCGCGCGTTTTCGGTCGTCGTCGCCACCCAGCCGACGCGCAGCGCGGCCAGGCCCCATGCCTTCGAAAATGTCGAGAACGTGACGAGGCGCGGGTGCAGCGCGGGCAGTGTCATTCCGAGCGCCGTAGAGCGCGAGGACCCCCCCGCCGCGGGGGATCCCTCGCTGCGCTCGGGATGACACTCGGCGAAGTCGCCGTAGGCGCGGTCGAAGAGCAGCATCGCCCCGCTGTCGATCAACTTCTGCAAGCCGCCCTCGGGCAGCACGCCGCCGGTCGGATTGTTGGGCGAGCAGACGATGACGACGGCGTCGCCGGTGACGCGATCGAGGATCTCGTCGAGCGGCAACAACCCCGAGTCGGGCTCGAACTCGATCGGCATCGGCAGTCCGCCCGCGATCGTCACCAGCTTCTCGTACAGCGTGAACGTCGGCCGCGGGAAGATCACCGGCGTTCCCGGCCCGACGAACGCGCCGATCGTCGCGGCCAGGAGCTCGTTCGAGCCGTTGCCGACGTGGATGTTCTCCGGCGCCAGGCCGTACGCCTTCGCCAACGCGTCACGCAGTGCCTGCGACTCGAAGTCGGGATAGATGTTCCACGGCCGCTCGGCGGCGCGGGCGAGCACCTGCTCCTTGAGCGCGCGCGGCCAGTCGTACGGCGACTCGTTCTGATTGAGCTTGACCTCCGCCTCGCGCAGCTCGAGCGTGTAGGCGGTCATGGCCGCTACGGCGCTGCGAGACATGCGTCCCTCCTCGCGGCCATCGACTTCGCGTGCGCCGGCAGCCCTTCGAACTCGGCGATGCGCTCGCCGAGCGGCGCGATCTCCATCAACTCTTCGCTCGACAGCGACACGACGTTCGAGCGCTTGACGAAGTCGTATACGCCGAGGGGCGAGAAGAAGCGCGCGCTCCCCGCGGTCGGCAGCACGTGATTCGAGCCGACGACGTAGTCGCCCGCGGCCGGCGGCGACGACGCGCCGCAGTAGATGGCCGCGCAGTTCTGTGCCTTCTCCGCGAGCGCCTCCGCATTGCGCGCGTGAATCGAGAGGTGCTCGGGTGCGATGCGGTCGGCCACGCTCACGGCCTCGTCGAGCGAGTCGACGACGAAGGCGATGGCCCGATCCGGCATCTGCTCCGCCAGCGTGCGCGACGTCGTCAGCAAGATGACCTCGGAGTCCGTCCCATGCTCCGCCTGCGCCATCAAATCGGCGATGACGAGCGCCTCATCGGCAGTCTCGTCGGCGATGACGATCAGCTCCGTCGGCCCGGCAGTCATGTCGATGCCGACCTCGCCGATGAGCCGCGTCTTCGCCGCGTTGACGTAGGCGTTGCCCGGCCCGACGATCTTGTCGACGCGCGCGAGCGACTCGGTGCCGAGCGCCGCCGCCGCCACGCCCGCCGCGCCGCCGCAGCGATAGATCTCGGCGATGCCGAGACGATTGCAGACGTAGTGCAGCTCGTCGCGCTCGGCCGCGGCGGGTGTCGTGATCACGACGATCTCCTCGACGCCGGCGATGCGCGCCGGCACGGCAGTCATCATCAACGTCGAGATGTAGACCGCCCGCCCGCCCGGCACGTAGCAGCCGACGCGACGGATCGGCCGCACGCGGTGCTGCACCGCCCCCCACCCGTACGGCTGCGGCAGTTGCGGGCGGTGGAAGGCGTCGATGCGCGCGATAGCGGTGTCGATGGCGTCGGCAATTTCCGTCGTCGCCTTGCGAGGCGCGATCTTGACGGCGCCGGGCGCGATCGTCACCTTGTCGAACTTCGCGATCTGCTCCGCGGCGTAGGCGTCGCCGCGCGCGCGGACGCCGGCGATGATCGCGTCGGCCACGCGCAGCGCGTTCTCGTTCGAGGCGTTGCGCCGCGCCATGACGTCGCGCAGCGCGGACTCGCCCTCAGGGGAGTTGGCTTTGTAGAGTCGCATGTTTCGCTTCCTCGATCCGGGCGATGAGCTCGCGCATGGTTTTCGTCCGCGTCCGGAAGGCGTTCTTCCCGACGATCAGACGAGGGGTGACGTCGCAGATTTTTTCCTGCAACTGTAGGTTGTGCACGCGCACGGTCTCGCCGGTCTCGACGACGTCGATGACGTGAGAGGTGAGGCTCAGCACCGCCGCCAGCTCGACCGAGCCGGCCAGCGTGACGATCTCGGCGTGCAGGCCGCGCTCGTCGAGATGTTGCCGGGCGATGCGCGGATATTTCGTGGCGATCTTGGGCGACGACTGCTCCTCGAGGCGCGGCGCTCCCGGCCCGCCGATGATACAAAGCGCGCAGTGTCCGAACGCCAGCTCGACCGGCTGGTACGCCGTGCAGCGGTGCTCGAGAATCTGATCGAAGCCCGCGACGCCGGCGTCGGCAGCGCCGTGCTCGACGTAGACCGGCACGTCGGAGTCCTTGACGAGGATCCATTCGACGCCGCGGCGGTTGAAGACGAGCTTGCGCGACCGGATGTCGCGCTCGGACGGAACTTCGAATTGGGCGGCGGCGAAGAGCCGCAGCACCGGATCGAGAAGACGTCCTTTGGGAATGGCAATTCGCATTAATCGCTCACTCGAGAAGGTCATCGATGGTGAAGGTGAAGCCGATGGCGGCCGCCGGCTGTCCGAAGGTTGAGTAGAGGTTGTCGTATCGCCCGCCGCGCGCCAGCAGTCCCTTTCCATACACGCGGAAGCGGATGCCGGTGTAGTACCCGATGGCTTCGTCGAAGTCGTCGAGATGGAGGGCGAACTCCTCGGGATCGAGCGCGCCGCCAATGGCCCGCAGACGGGCCGCCGCCTCCGGAGCGAATGGCTCGACGTCGTCGATGGTGGCTTCGCCGCCGATCAGCTTCTTAACGACGGGCCGCAAGTCGTCCGGCAGCTCGCCGTTCGCGCGTTTGTTCGCGAGCGCGGTGGCTACGGCGGGCGAGCGCTCGATGAGCGCCGCGGCGATAGAGACGTCGTTGTAGACGATGGTGGCCCGACCGTTGAACTCGTGGACCAGCGTGGATGCGAGGCGCAGCGTGGCCACGTCGGCATCGACGGAGCCGTCGCCGACGACTTCCGCGCCGATCTGGAAAAGCTCGCGGTTGACGCCGAGCCGCGAGGCCTCGCAGCGAATGACGTCGCCGCGGTAGAAGAGGCGGAGCGGCAGCTCGTCATCGCGCATGGCCGGCGCGAGTGCGCGGGCGAGCATGGGCGTGAAGTCGGAGCGGACGGCCACGAGCTCGCCCTCGCGGTCGATGAAGCGATAGCTCTTGCGCGTGCTGTCGCGGTCGACGATCTCGGCGTACGGCTCGACGTAGTCGATGATCGGAAGCACGACCTCGGCGAAGCCCGCGCGCTCGAGAGCGTCGATGAAGCGCGTCTCGATGCGCCGCCGCCTGGCCGCTTCCTCCACGAGGAGGGCCCTGACGCCGATCGGATATCTCGGTGTTGAAGCCATGAACAAAACCCTTCTCCGGTCAAAGAGAAGGGGCTGCAGGCTTCCAAGTGTGTCTTTCGCTCAGGCGCCCCTCTCTCGACCGGGGCGCACGGAGCACCCCTACATCACATGGTGGTGATGGTGGTGGTGCCGGTGAGCGAACGTAGTGAACATCGTTGGCGAGTGTAGAGACAGGGGGAGGCGGTGTCAAATTCCGGCGCCGCCGGCTTCCCGGCGGAGCGATACTTCCCAGTACAGCAACAATCCCTCCAGATAACGCCTCGTTCGCTCGAGACTAGAGTCGAGCGTGCGAGAGCTTCGCGCGATGTCGAGCGACTTCGCACGATTGTCAAAACGCCGCTGTACGTCCTCCATGATTTGCCGGGCCGTGTCATTCATGCCGATCAGAAGACCGAGCGTCAAGCTGCCAAGGTTTTCCTTGGCGCTGTCGAGATTGCCGGGTGTGGCGCTGGTCTCAGCGGCCTTGGTCTCATCGAAGAGATTCTTTGCGAGCGCGGAAATCGCCGCGCCAAGCGTTCTTTTTTGATCTTCCTTCAGCGTGTATCCCGCCAGAAGGTAGCGCGTGAAAACCGGGAGAATATACGTACAAACCTCGAAGACGTCTGTGTTGCGGTGGCGCATCCAGTCGGTGGGAAACCCCTGTATCGTTTGTTCGGTTGGCCGGAAGAACTCTTCGACAATTGGCTCTGGATCGGCCAACTTCAGGTCGGCATAGTCGAGAAATCCCTGCAGAACCGCGGCGGCATAGTGCAACGAGTGCTGATGCGGGTCAGCGTCCGTCTCGCGGCGCAGCCAGCAGAAGCGGACCGGTTTCAGCAGCTTGAGCCAGTCGATCAAAACGTCGGCATGATCCTGGCGATGACCGAGCACGAATGCCGAGACGGCGATGCCGGTGCACATCGAGCAGTCGCCATCGATGGAGCGGTGATGGTTTTGCGCGATCTCGGTGTCGACGCGGTCGAGCCGCTTGGTCAATGCGTCGCCGAACAGTCGCGGCGAATATCCCATCCGTTCCAGAAGGAGTGCGACCTCCAAAGTCGACAGGCCAGCTGGCGTGTTGACCATCTTGTCGCAGAGGATGTCCGCCTGGTTGAAGATGAAATCGAAATGCGTGACGAGCCGGCCGCAATCTCTCCAGTCGGACGATTCGAACAACACCCTGAACGGGGAACCGTCGTGCAAGAATGTTTCCTTATGCTGGTAAGCCTCTCTGATGTCGATGCCACTGTCCCGGATGAGCCGGAGCCATGCCTTGTAATATTCGCGGAATGCGTAGAAGAAATACCGGTGACGGATGTTCTCAGGCGTTTTCTCGAGGGCGTCGGCCGCACGCTCGAACGCGCGTTCGGCATTCTTCGGCTTTTTAGCGGCGAGATAGAACCGCCCCAGCCGGTAGAAACATTGCGACGCCTCGACGAACTGGTGCGACTTCAGATGCTCTTTTCCCAGCTCATCCATGGCGCGCTCCAGCGCCGGTAAATATCCGTAGATCGGTTGTTGACTTTCGACCCTGGAAATGACGACGAAATCATTTTCATAGTTCTTCGGAAGATCTTTGAAGATCCGCTCGGTGATGAGGATCTCGGTATGGCCACTGGGCGATTTGAGCTTCGCGGCGACGTTCAGGGCATCACCGCGGCGCATGGTCGGATCGGCATCGTAATAGGCATCTCCGCGATCGAGGGAGATGTGCAGCGCGAAACCGTCTTTGAGATCGCCGACGGCGATTCGCTCGGCATTGAAGTCTGGCAGTTCCTTCCAGATCCGGATGGCCCGCTTTAGAACTGTTTCTGTCGTGTTCAGATCGATTCGGGAAGAGGGAAAGCCGAAAATGCCGCCGTCGCTGGCCCAATCCCATAGCATGTACGGTTGGTACGCCGGCCCGAGGCATTCGGTCGTGAACTTCCGCAACTTGCTGAGGGCGCGGTGAATAGAGGCAAGGCGCATGTTTGAAGGTTGATCGGCGTATAGCTTCGAGTGGCCGATCACATCGACAGAGAGGAAAACGAACTCGGCTTTCGTGTTCCTTTCCGCTTCCCGCTGCCAGACTTTCTCGGCCACGATCTGAATGACGGGCCAGCTGTGGAACACGGCCTCCGGATTCTTCGCGGCGCTCGCCCAATCGTTCATGAACGGCTTCGAGTTTTCCAGCGGCGGCACGTGCAGCCGGAAAAACTGATCCGGCCACGACCATGCGTCGTCGGTGGATTTGATGGTCATCGACACGATGCGTTTCCATGAGATCTCAAAACCACAGCGTGCCAGAATGTCCGGCAGGGCAGAGCCGATGTCTGCGTCCGCCAGCTGGCCATGGAAAGTATTGATGACGTCTTGGACGGCGTTCGACGCGGGCTCCAGCCTCGCCGAGCGATAGTTCATGTAATCGTGAATGAGAAGTCGTCCGCCTGGAAGCAACCGGTCGAAAAGCGTGCGGAAGAGCGTTTCCGTGTCGGCCGCTCCGAGATAGCACAACACCCAGCGCATGTAGGCGGCGGTTGGCTGCCTGGGGAATTCGGGCAGGTCGGGTAAGTGGGTGGGCGGAAGCACCTCGACGTTTTCCAGGCCGCGGCTGCGCAGCGCAGACAGCGAGCCGGGATCGCGGTCGAGAGCCATGATGGACGCGCCGCGGGATACCATGTCGATACTGACGAAGCCGGGGCCGCAGCCCAGATCGAGCACGATGTCGCCGGGCTGGATCTTGCCGGCCTGCAAGTGTTCGTCAGTGGCGGGCTGCCAAATGCGATGCTGCTGCAGCAGTCGCTCGAACTCTGCGGCACTGTATCCGAATCGGTATTCATCCATGGTGACGATGATGTCGGTCGAGCACGCTGCGGGCGTCCTCGCTCTTGTCGAGCAAGCGATCGCGAATCTCGAATGCCTTCGTCCGCTCCTCCGGAGTGTTCGTGGTCCAATGATGACGGATTTTGTGTCCCTGAGGGGTTAGATCGAACTGCGAGACGTAGATCTCATCGTAGATGCCCATGTCACGTTTCTCTTCGTCATTGAGCTTCGATGCCAGAACGATCTTGACGTGAATGCCGGCGACTAGTTGTTCCTCTATCAGCGATCTCACCTCGCTGGTAATATTGGAGAGATGCTCGACAATGAATACGCGCGTGATGACGATGCCTTCTTTGGCGCGTTTTACGTTGAGCTCGCGGTAGCGCTTCCCCTCCTTGTCAGACCAGGAGAAATCGGTCTTCACGTCGCTCGTGAAGAACGCATTGTGCTTTGTCGCGAGCAACTGGTCCTGCAGAATTGCGTAGAAGTTGAAGGGCTTGGCATCGTGGTAGATCTGTCCTCGGACCAGCCGGTTGATGTCTTGGCTGCACTGATCGAACACGAACCTTGCGTGTTCCAGGAACCAGGCATCACCGTGCTTCAGCAGCGTGGCGTACCCCTGCAGTATGTTGGTGACGTACTGAGAGGACCCATGTGCACCCAAAATTTCGCGATCGACATTTTTCAATTCGAGAACATTGGTGATCAACTTCATCGTTTCATTTTCATCACGAAGCATCTTCACCATTTCGCTGTGAAGCTTCACGATCAAGCCTACGATCAGCGCCAGAAAGAAAGTAATAATGCCAGCCTCGTGTCGGTCGGTCAGCCATATGGCGACACCCAGAACAGTGGACACGAAAAGATCGATAAGGATGAATTCGTTATAGGTCCACGCGGTATAGCGCTGTCCCAACCGTGAAAGGAGGGACCGCGCTGCCGCAGGCGTCGTCGTCGCTGCCGTGGTTTCTGCCATAGTTGCCTCGCTAACGATGGGAGGCCCGATTTTATACCGGCACGCTACGCTTTGCGTGCTTTGACGGCGAGCGTTTTGAATTCGTTGAACGAGCCCCGTCCGTCGGCGATCTCGCGGTAGAGCAGATCGTCGAACCACGTCTCGATCGCGAACCCGCTGTGCTTCAGCAGTCGCAGCACGCCCGCGGCGTCGGGGTATTTCTGCCAGAGCCACGGCTCAATCCAGTTGAATGGATCGGTAAAAATCAACGTGCCTCCGCCGCGCAGGATCCGGTGACACTCGCGGAACGCCGCTTCGGGGCCGTGCGGGAGACGGTCGACGATGTTGACGCTCAATACGATATCGGCGCAGCCGTCGACGAGCGGGAAGTCCTCGACGTCCGCGCGCGAGAGAACGACGTTGGGGGAGGGAGGGCGGGCGATGCGGAGCGACGAGAAGCCGTCTTTTGGGATGACAATGTCCATCGATTCTCCGGCGACGATGCGGCCGGCGAATTCGAGCATTGCCGGCGACGCATCGAGGGCCAGAACGATTCCGCGGCCGGCGAGTCTGGCGGCGTCGGATGCCACCCTTCCGACACCGCATCCGGCGTCGACGATCACCGGCTCGGGTCTCCCTGCGGCGACGAGCGCCTCCGCCAGGAACGACGAGATCGTCCGGTAGAGTCCCTCGTCAAGCCCGGAGTGCAATGTTTCGCAGCCGAACGCCCAGAGGGCTGCGTACCGTTCCGCATATGCCGAGTCGTATTTGCCCGGGTCTGGTTCCGAGAACTGCAGGATGCCGTTCTGTTTTCGAACGGCATGCGATGCGTCGGATGCGCAGACGAAACCTTCGTCTCGAGGAACGAGCGATGCGCGGCAGATCGGGCAGCGGATGAACGGTGCGACGCGCGCGAGATCCACGGCCGGCCTCCTTACCGTATTAGCGAGCCGGACTCGATCATCTCGCGCACCACGCGCACGTCGCCATCGAGTATCCGATCGGTGACGATCGCGGGTACATGCTCGCGAATCCGTTCGTAAACCGCGCGAAGCTTCGGCGCGAGTCGCGGCGCAATCGTCTCGCGCCAACGTCCTGTCACGGCTGCGAACTGTTCCGCTTCCTCATTTGCTTCCGCCACGCTCTGCATCGGCGCGCTTAATCTGTCGGGCGGTCGTTGCATCCCGATTCGCCAATCGGCCGCCTGGGCGGTGGTGAGCATTTCGATGGCGATGACGGCCTGGGCGTTCGCGAGGATCGTTCGGGCCTTGCGCGCCGCATGCGTCGACATGGACACGTGATCCTCGGAATTCGCCGAGGTTGGAATCGAATCGACCGAGGCGGGATGAGCGAGCACCTTGTTTTCCGACACCAAGCTCGCCGCCGTGTACTGCGCGATCATCAGCCCCGAATTGACCCCCGCGCATGTCGTGAGGTTGGGAGGAAGACCGCGGTTGTGGGCGACGTCGAGCAGCATCTGCGTGCGGCGCTCGGAGATGTTCGCGAGCTCGGCGATGGCGATGGCAAGAAAGTCCGCTGCGAGCGCGACAGGTTGTCCGTGGAAATTGCCCGCCGAATACGCGGGACCGTTGCCATCGGATTCCGCGGTGTCGGGGAAGAAGAGCGGATTGTCGGTTGCGGCGTTGATTTCGTTCTCTGCCACGCGCCGCGCATAGCCGATTGCGTCGCGGCTGGCGCCGTGGACCTGCGGCGCGCAGCGCAGCGAATAGGCGTCCTGTACGGCGAGTGCCTTATCTTTTAGATTGCTGTCGGCCAGAAAGTCTCGCATGCGCTTGGCGCTCGCCGCTTGACCCTCGTGGCGCCGCGCTTTGTGCACTTTCTCGTCGAGCGCGGCGGTGCGTCCACAGAGGACTTCGAGCGTGAATGCCGCCGCAGTATCGGCTGCATCTGCGAGCGACTCGGCATCGTTGACCGCCAACGCTAGCATCGCCGAGGAGAAATTCGCACCGTTGATGAGCGCGAGTCCTTCCTTGTACGTCGGGCCCATCTCCTCGTCTCTCAGGTCGGCCAGCTCGTGCCGCAAGACGCCCGCGAGCTCCTTGGCGGGCCGAAGATCTGCCGGGGACGAAGCGAGAAAGAACGAGCCATGGCCGAGAAGCGTGACGAAGAGGTGGGACAGCGGACAGAGGTCGCCGCTCGCTCCCACCGAGCCGCGCAGCGGCACGAGCGGGACGACACCGCAATTCAGCATCGCCTGGACGATCTTAACCAGGCGCAAGCGGACACCGGAGTTACCTTTGAGGAAGGCGTTGAGACGCGTGAGGAGAGCGGCCCGCACGACCTCGGCCGGAAAGTAGTTCGAGCGATCGTCTGGATCGCTGTTGCCGCCGACCCCGACGGAGTGGCTGAGCAGCAGGTTGCGCTGGAGCAGGACCAGATCGTCGGGATGGATCATCTTGTCTTTGAACTCGCCAAAGCCAGTGGTCACGCCGTACACCGTGCGCGACGTTTCTCCCTGTCCATATGCCTCTTTATAGCGATCGACGATGCCGGCGATCAGTGCCTCCGCTCGGCGGACCACTTCGTCCGTCGCCGGATCGCGCTCGACTCGAATCGAAGGATCGCGTGCGACGAGTACGAGATCCTCGATCGATAGATGCTCGCCGTCGAGAGTTACAGCCGCGCTCATGGCTCGATCTCCGCCAGCAGCTTGCGCACGGCGTCGACGAGCTCCGCGCGCGGGACCGCTCGCTGTCCCGGCCGCGAGGCCAGCCACTCCTCGCGGTCGCCGACGTGCGCGGCCTTCTCGCGGCCGATGGCCATGTCCTTCAGCGTCACGATCCCCTGCGATTTCTCGTTCGACCCGTAGAGCAGCGCGATGGGGATCTCGCACAGGTCGCCGTACTTGAGCTGCTTGCCCATCGATTTCTCGTGGCCGAGGTACAGCTCCGTCGGGATGCCGGCGCGGCGCAACTCCCAGGTGATGGCCAGATAGTCATCAATGAGCGCCCGGTCCATATTGATGACGAGCACGCGCGCCGTCGCTTTCCGTTCGCCGAGCTTTTTCAGATGGGTGAGTGCGGCGAGAAGGCGGTCGACGCCGATCGATGCGCCCGTTGCCGGAATGCGCTCATCGAGGAAACGAAGCACGAGATCGTCGTAGCGGCCACCGCCGAAGACAGAGCCGAATTGCGGGGCGTCGAGCACGACCGCTTCGAAGACCGGTCCGGTGTAGTACGCCAGGCCGCGGGCGATGGAGAGGTCGAGGGCGACGCGCTCGTCGCCATAGCCGAGGGCGTAGAGATGGCGCGAGATGCGGTCGACGACGTCGACCTCCGCGGCGGCGTCCGAAACGGCGGAGAAAAGCTCGCGCAACTGGGCCACGACGTCCGCGCGGCGCTCGGCCTTGACCTGCAGGAACGTCTCGATGCGATCGACCTGCTGACCCTGCAGGCCGAGGCCGGTGATCGGATCGCCGGACTCGTCGACGTAGCCCTCCATCAGCTCTTTGCGCACTTTTTCCGGTCCGACTTTGTCGAGCTTGTCGAGGACGCGGAAAACGTCGACGCCCTGCTCTTTCGGGATCTCCGCGAAGTCGAGCAGCAGGTTGAGGACGGAGCGGCTCGAGAAACGGACGAGGTAGCGGTCGATCTTCAGCGCCGAGAGCGTGTCGCACATGCCGGCGATGATCTCGGTGTCGGCGACCTCGGACTCGACGCCGACGGAGTCGAGGTCGAACTGCGTGAACTCGCGGAAGCGGCCGGGCCCCGGCTTGTCGGCGCGCCACACCGGCGACTCCTGGTAGCGCCGGAACGGGCGCGGAAGCTGCTGGTACTGCGCGACGACGCGCGCGAGCGGCACGGTGAGATCGAAGCGGAGGCCGAGGGCGTCGTTCTCCGGCCCGGTGACCTGGAAGATCGACGCCAGCGCTTCCGCCCCCGCGGCGCTTCCTTTGAGCACGTCGATGTACTCGATCGCCGGCGTCATCAGCGGCACGAAGCCGTAGTTCTCATAGACGCCGCGGATGGTCTGGACCATGGCCTGCCGGGCCAGCATCTGATCGGGGAGAAGGTCGCGCAGCCCGCGCGCAATGCGCGGTTCGACTGTCGGGGTTGAAGGCATTTGAAATCCTCGCGAGGTGCCAGGCGCTCGAACCGACTGAGCGACCTCGGCATGGCCCGCGATTATATCGTGTCGCCCGCGAGGAGAAGGACATCAGCGAAAAATTGCCGCGAGTCGATCCAGCGCGCGGCGATCTCGAATCCGGTCCGCCGCGCGAGCGCGTCGAGGGCGCCGTCGTCGAACTTGTAGGAGTTCTCGGTGTGGATCGTCTCGCCGGCGGCGAACGCGATCTCGATGCCGAGCACGTCGATGGCCACGCGTTGCGCGGCCGTGCTGACGATGTGCATCTCGATGCGGCTCTCCGTCTCGTTGAAGAACGCGCGGTGCCGGAATTTCGAGAGGTCGAAGTGGCCGCCGAGCTCCGCGTTGATGCGGACGAGGACGTTCAGGTTGAACGCCGCCGTGACACCGAGAGCATCGTCGTACGCGGGGTCGAGGATGCTCCTGTCCTTGCGGCGGTCGGCGCCGAGAAACAGGGCGTCGCCCGGCCTCAGCGTGCCGCGGATCGCCAGGAGCAGCGTCTCCTGCTCCTGCGGGTCGAGGTTGCCGATCGTCGAGCCGAGGAAAAGGACGACGTTGCGCGGCGCGGGATCGGTGAGCATCGGCGGCAGAACGCCGGTGATCGATCGAAAGTCAGCGACGACGGCGTTGACGGTGAGGCCCGGGTAATTTTCGAGCAGCGCTTTGGCCGTTTGGCGCAGCAGGTAGCCGTCGACGTCGATGGGGATGTATTCGAGCGCCGCCTGCTGGCGGGTGAGGTGATCGAGGAGCAGGCGCGTCTTCCGCGAGGTGCCGCTGCCGAGCTCGATCAGGCGCACCGGCGCGCCGAGGGTGGCGGCGATCCCGGCGCCGCCGCCGCTGAGGATCTCGGTTTCGCAGCGGCTGACGTAGTACTCGGGGAGAAAACAGATCGCTTCGAAGAGTGCGGAGCCGAGGTCGTTGTAGAAGTACTTCGGAGGAAGCGTTTTCGGCGATGCCCTGAGGCCGGCGCGGACGTCGGCGGCGAAATCGTCGCGTTGCGCGACATGCTCCGTGAGCGTGAAACGCGTCATCCGCCGATTCTAATGACTAACCGCGCGGGGCGTGTGTCGTCGAATCGTCGCGATGTGGATATTTGCCTTGATGCTCCTGATTGCGGCGCCGCCGCGGTCGAACGTCCGGATCGTCACCGACGAGGCCGACGCCGTTCTGGCCATTCTCGAGGCGCGCGCCGCGGGACGCGCCGTCACCGACGCCGACTGGCAGCGCGTCTTCAAGAGCGAAGGCTACGTGCGCCTCCAGAAGCGCGAGCACGCCAGGCATCGGCCGTTCGAGGACGACGCGTTCCGCGCCTTCGTCGCGTCGCCCGAGTTGCTCGCGAACGCGCCACGCTGCGCCGCGCCCTCGACCGCGTCAAAGGCGCCGACCTCGACGCGCTGGCCAAGCGCGCCTTTGCCTACCTGCCGCCGAGCGCGCGCATCGACGCCACGATCTATCCGGTCATCAAGCCGGCCACGAACAGCTTCGTCTTCGAGGGCCACGCCATTTTCAAATCCCTCGACGGCGACGAGCCGCTCGCGTACTTCGAGGAGACGGTCGCGCACGAGATGCACCACATCGGCTTCGGCACCGCGTGCGCGCACACGGGGCAGAAGTGGCTCGGCGCGTTCGGCGAAGGCTTCGCCGCGTACGCAGCGAGCGGGGGGCTGCACGGGCATCCGTACGCCAGCGCGGCGCCGGACGTGCGCGCCGCCTGGGCCGCGGCATCGCGGACTATCCCGGCCAGTTAGCGCAGCTACAGCAATTCTTCGAAGACATCGCTGAGGGAAAGCTGAAGGGCGACGACGTCGACAAGCGCGGCTTCCAGTTCTTCGGCCTGGTCGGGCCGTGGTACACGGTCGGGTGGAGAATGGCCGGCGTGATCGAGGAGGAGCTCGGCCGCCAGGCGCTGATCGACGCGTTCTGCGACTCCGCCACGCTCATGGCCACGTACAACCGCGCCGCCGACGCGCACGCGAAGCGGACGGGGGAGCGGTTGCCGCATTTCGAATCCTGAGTCCCTGGCCACCCAGGACTCAGGACCCAGGACTTAGAATGCGCGTTCCATGACTGTCGAAGAACAATTCACCTTCCTCGCGAAGGGGGCGGTCGACCTCATCGAGCGCAACGACCTCAAGGCGAAGCTCGGGCGGGGGAAGCCGCTCACGATCAAAGTCGGCTTCGATCCGACCGCTCCCGACATCCACCTCGGGCACACCGTCGTCATGCGCAAGATGAAGCATTTCCAGCAGCTCGGGCACCGCGTCATCTTCCTCATCGGCGATTTCACCGGCATGATCGGCGATCCCACCGGCAAGAAAGCCACACGGCCGCCGCTCACCAAGGAAGAGATCCTGGAGAACGCCGAGACCTATAAGCAGCAGGTCTTCAAGATCCTCGACCCCGTCAAGACCGAGGTGATGTTCAACAGCGAGTGGCTCGGCGCGCTCGGCTCCGAGGGGATGATCCGCCTCGCGGCGAAAGCCACCCTCGCGCGCATCCTCGAGCGCGACGACTTCAAGCGCCGCTGGGAAGGGCACCAGCCGATCGCCCTGCACGAGCTCCTCTATCCGCTCGCGCAGGCCTACGACTCCGTCGCTCTGAAATGCGACGTCGAGATGGGCGGCACCGACCAGCTCTTCAATCTCCTTGTCGGGCGCGACCTCATGCGCGAGTACTCCCTCGAGCCGCAGGTCGTCCTCACCATGCCTCTCCTCGAAGGTCTCGACGGTGTCGAGAAAATGTCGAAGTCCCTCGGCAACTATATCGGCATCAGCGAAGAGCCGCAAACGATGTTCGGCAAGATCATGTCGATCTCCGACGAGCTGATGTGGAAGTACTACCTCCTCTGCACCGACCTCACGCCGGCGGAGATCGAGGCCAGGCGCGCGGAAGGCAAGCCGATGGAAGCGAAGAAAGCGCTGGCCAAGTCGATCATCCGCGACTTTCACAGCGCCGAGGCCGCGGAGGAGGCGGAGGCGGAGTTCCGCCGCGTCTTCAGCGAGCGGCAGGCGCCGACGGAGATCGAAGAGATCGCGCTTCCAGCGTCGGACGAAAAGCAGTTCCTGACCAAAGTCATCGTCTTGGCGGGACTGGCGGAGACGAACAAGGAGGCGCAACGCCTCGTGGCCCAGGGCGGCGTCCTCGTCGACGACGCCAAAGTCGACGACTCGCGCGCCACCATCGAGGCCGCCGCCGGCAAGAGCTATCTATTAAAGGTAGGGAAGCGGCGTTTCGCCCGCGTCACCTTCGCCTGAAACGGGAAGGGCCGCCTCGCGGCGGCCCCTCGCGTCACCCTCTTCCGAACGGGAGCTACTTCACCAGACCGGGGATGGTGATGATCTCGGTGACGCCGTTCACCGTCACCTTGAGGCGGAGGTTCTGCGTGCTGCCGCGCTGGTCGACCGACGGCGCCCACTCGATCGTGCCGTTGTCGAGCACGAGCGCGCTCGGCGTCGGCTCGGCCAGCTCGACCTTCACGTTGCTCTGGCCGGGGAAGACGAGGCGGAAGTAGTTCGGGAAGCCGATGGTGAAGAGGTCGACGGGCGCGTCGAGGACGCCGTCGTTGTTCGCGTCCTTGATGTCGATCGTGCCGTCTTCGTTGGCGTCGACGCCGAAGACGATGTGCGAGTCGGAGCGGGCGCGGATGCCCGGCACGTACGTCGGGTCGCCGCTCTTGTTGTTCACCGCGCTGCCGTACGCGATGGCCTTACCCTTCGTGACGGTCGCGTAGATCACGTCGCCGTCGTTCGCGGTCGATTCGAGGAACGTGACCACGCCGTTGTTGTACTGGACCTGCGTGCCGCCCTTGTAGTCGACCGTCTTCGACGCGGCGATCACGCCGTTCGAGCGGATGAGCTGCCACGTCACCGTGGCATCGCTGACGGCGTAGACGCCGAAGTTGAAGCGGAAGTCGAGAGCGAAGGCGGGGCCGGCGAGAACAGCGAGGTCGCCGAGGCCGGCGGCGTCGGTGACGTTCACGGCCGGGATGTCCTGACCGAAGATGCCGTTCGACGACGTGTTGAACGTGCGCGACGTGATGGCCATGCGGCTGGCCTGGGCGTCGTCGATGTCGATCTCGATCGCGCCGGTCGCGCCGGTGAGGCCGAAAACGTTGCGGACGATGTCCGCGCTGGTCGTGGTCGTGCGCGGGCCGATGAGGAACGACTGCGGCTTCGAGGCGCCGTTGGCGTCGTGGAAGATCAGGTCGATGTCGGCGGCGGAGGCGGAGGCATTGTGGATGACGAGCTCCGTCGACCACTGGCTGTTGTTGGCGCCGGGGCCGGTGCCGGCGGCGGGAATTATGAGCGTCGCGGCGCCGGCCGTGAACGGCAGCAGCACCAGCGAGGTAAATCCGATCAAGCGCTTCAACATCTGTTTTCTCTCCTTGTGATTCCGTTTGGTTGGCGATTGATACGCGCGTGGGACAAGGAGCGTCTATGCGGTTTATGCGATTGAGTCATATCGCGTATAGTCCGCGCGCCATGCCCATCCCTCTCCTCGATCTCAAACAGCAGTACGCCTCGATCCGCGACGAAGTGCTTCGCGTGACGAGCGAGGTGTACGAGTCGCAGATGTTCATCCTCGGCAAGCGCGTCGACGAGTTCGAGCGCGACTTCGCCGCCTACTGCCACAGCAAACACGCCGTCGGCGTCTCCTCGGGGACCGACGCGCTCCTGGTCGCGCTGATGGTTCTCGGCGTCAAGCCGGGCGACGAAGTCATCGTGCCGGCGTACTCGTTTTTCGCCACCGCCGGCGTCGTCGACCGCCTCGGCGCGGTGCCGGTCTTCGTCGACATCCGCCTTGACGACTACAACGTCGATCCCGCGCAGATCGAGGCGCGCATCACGCCGAAGACGAAGGCCATCATGCCGGTGCACCTCTACGGGCAGTGCGCGGCGATGGACGAGATCAACGCCATCGCCAAACGACACGGCATTGCGGTCGTCGAAGATGCCGCGCAGGCGGTCGGCGCGGAATTCGACGGCGTGCGCGCGGGCGTCCTCGGCACGATCGCCTGCTTCTCCTTCTTCCCCTCCAAGAACCTCGGCGCGTTCGGCGACGCCGGCGCGGTCACGGTCGAGGATGACGCGCTCTACGACCTCCTCGTCGACTACCGCGTGCACGGCATGCGTCCGAAGTACTACCACCGCTACGTCGGCGGGAACTTCCGCATCGACGCGCTGCAGGCGGCCATCCTGCACGTCAAGCTGCCGCATCTGGAGCGATGGAGCGAAGGGCGGCGGCGCAACGCCGCGATCTACGAAGAGCTGTTCGCCGAGGCGAAGGCGGGCGATCGCGTGGTTCTGCCGCGCGAGCTGCCGCGGCGGCGGCACGTGTTCAACCAGTACGTCGTGCGCTTTCCCGCCGAGGGAGAGCGCGACCGGGTCATGAGCCACCTGAAGAGCGTCGGGATCGGATGCGAGGTCTACTACCCGCTGACGCTGCCGCAGCAGGAGTGCTTCCGCGACGTGCCGGCGGCGCGCGACTCCTTCCCGAATTCCGACGCGGCGGCGAAGGAGACGCTGGCCATCCCGATCTTCCCGGAGCTCACGCGCGAGCAACTGTCCGAGGTCGTGCGAGAGATCATGAGAGCCGTCTCATAGCGGACGGGGATCCCGCGCTACGCTCGGGATGACACAGAGGCCATGATCCCCCTGAAGCAAACGCTTCCCAATGCCACGACGCCCGTCGTCACGCGCGCGCTCGTCGCGGCCAACACCGTCGTCTTCATCGCCCAGCTCTTCCTCGGCGCGCGCACCGAGTCGCTCATCCACACCTTCGGCTACATCCCGGTGCGCTTCGCCCATCCCGGATCGTTCGGCTACACGTACCTCGAGGTCTCGATCACGCTCGTCAGCTCGCTCTTTCTGCACGGCGGGCTCGTGCACCTCTTCGGCAACATGATCTACCTCTGGATCTTCGGCCCGGCGGTCGAAGACGCCCTCGGGCACTGGCGCTACCTCGTCTTCTACCTCGTCTGCGGCGCAGTGGGGAGCCTCACTCACACCGCGCTCTTCCCGACGTCCATCGTCCCCTCCATCGGTGCCTCGGGCAGCATCGCCGGCATCCTCGGCGCGTTTCTCGTTCTCCGTCCGAAGGCGCGCATCGTCACGCTCTTTCCGCTCGTCGTCTATTGGGCGATGGCCGAGATCCGCGCCGTCATCTTCCTGCCGGTGTGGTTCGCCATGCAGTTCTTCAGCGGCGCGTTGGCGCTGGCGGCGGCGCAGCGGACGCAGGAAGTCGTCGGCATCGCTTGGTGGGCGCACGTCGGCGGGTTTCTCTTTGGCATGGTCGTCGGCGCGGGAGCGAGGATGGTGAGGCGCCGGGTATGATGCGCGCCGCATGCACGTGCTCGTTACCGGCGGCGCGGGCTTTATCGGCTCGCACATCGTCGACGCGCTGATCGCGCGCGGCGACCGCGTCACCATCATCGACGATCTCTCCACCGGCAGCCGCGCGAACGTCAATCCGCGCGCGGAGCTGCATGTCATGGATATCCGCGACGCTGTCGTCGGCGCGGCCGACGTCGTCGTCCACGAGGCCGCGCAGGTCGACGTGCGCAAGTCCGTCGCCGATCCGGCCTTCGACGCCGAGGTCAACATCGTCGGGAGCATCCGGCTCCTCGACGCCGCGGCGAAGGCAGGCGTCAAGCGCTTCGTATTCGCCTCCAGCGGCGGCGCGATTTACGGCGAGCCGGTCGAGGTGCCGCAGACGGAGAGCCATCCGACGAATCCGCTCTCGCCCTACGGCTGCGCGAAGCTCTCGTTCGAGCACTACATGAACCTGTACGACGCCGTCTCCTGCGTCGCCCTGCGCTATGCCAACGTTTACGGACCGCGGCAGAACGCGAAAGGGGAGGCCGGCGTCATCGCCATCTTCGCGCCGCACCTGTGGGCCGGCGAGGAGGTGACGATCAACGGCAGCGGCGAGCAGACGCGCGACTTCGTCTACGTCGACGACGTCGTGGCCGCGAACCTCGCCGCCATCGACGGCGGCTTCCGCGGCGCGTTCAACGTCGGCACCGGCGTGGAGACCTCGATCAACGCACTGCACGCCATGATGGCCCGGATCACCGGCGCCGCCGCGCCCGCGCGGCACGGACCGGCGAAGGCGGGCGAGCAGTTGCGCAGCGTTCTCGACGGCTCGCGACTGCGAACGCTGGCGCGACTGCGCGAGCCGGTCGCGCTCGAAGACGGCTTGCGCCGTACGCTAGAGTGGTTTCGTCCATGATCATGACCCGCAGCCCCCTCCGCATCAGCCTCGGCGGCGGAGGGACGGATCTCCCTTCGTACTACGAACGCTTCGGCGGCGCCCTCATCGCCGCGGCCATCGACCGCTACGTCTTCGTCACCATCAGCCGCCCGTTCACTCCGGGGATTTTTCTCAAGTACTCCGACATCGAGCACGCGCCGACGGTCGACGAGGTCCGCCACCCGATCATCCGCGAGGCGCTGCGGATGATGGGGCTGCGCACGCCGCAGATCGAGATCACCACGCTCGCCGATCTCCCCGCCGGCACGGGACTGGGGTCGTCCGGCAGCTTCACCACGGCGCTGATCCGCGCGCTCTACCAGCACCGCAAGCGCCTGCTGCATCCGAGCGAAGTGGCCCGCCTGGCCTGCGAGATCGAGATCGACCGCCTGCGCGAGCCGGTCGGCAAGCAGGACCAGTACATCGCCGCGTACGGCGGCATCACCTGCTTCGACTTTCATCCCGACGGCACCGTCGAAGCGCGGCCGCTGGCCATCAGCGTGGACACACTCTTCGACCTCGAGGACAACCTGCTCCTCTTCTTCACCGGCTTCTCGCGCTCGGCGGGAGAGCTGCTGCGCGACCAGAAGGAGCGCTCCGAAGAGCTCGATCCGGCCATGCTCGAGAACCTGCACTACGTCAAGGAGCTCGGCGAGCGCAGCCGCCGCGCGCTCGAGGAGGGCGATGGGCGCACGTTCGGTGCGCTGATGCACGAGCATTGGGAGCACAAGAAGCGGCGCTCGAAGGGGATGAGCAACGCGCACATCGACGAGTGGTACGAGCTCGGCCGGCGGCACGGCGCGTTGGGCGGCAAGCTCGTCGGGGCGGGGGGCGGCGGGTTTCTCATGTTCTACGCCGAGGATCGGGCGCCGCTGCGGCAGGCCATGAGGCGGGCGGGACTGGAGGAAGTGCGCTTCCGCTTCGACTTCGAGGGAACGAAAGTCTTGCTATCTTAGTTGGGGGTCAGGTCTTCAGTTTCCAGTTTCTTATTTTGTCTCAAAATAAGAAACTGGAAACTGAAGACCTGACCCCCTCTCTATGTCCGAGTTCGTCCGACAGCACCTCAGCGAAGCCGCCGAGATCCTCGGCCGCTTCGACGTCGACGCCATCGAGCGCACGGCCACGCTCCTCGCCGATCTGCGCGAGCGCGGCGGGCGGTTGTTTCTCCTCGGGGTGGGTGGGAGTGCGGCGAACTGCTCGCACGCGGTCAACGACTTCCGCAAGATCTGCGGCATCGAGGCCTACGCCCCGACCGACAACGTCTCCGAGCTCACCGCGCGCACGAACGACGAAGGATGGCCCTCGGTTTTCGTGGAGTGGCTGAAGGTCAGCCGGCTCCGCGCCGACGATGCGGTGCTGGTGTTCTCGGTGGGCGGGGGCGACGCGGAGCGCAACGTCAGCGCGAATCTCGTCAGCGCCTTGCAGCACGCCCAGAGCGTCGGCGCGAAGATCGCCGGCGTCGTCGGCCGCGACGGCGGCTACACCGCGCGCGTCGCCGATGCCTGCGTCATCGTCCCCACCGTGAGCGCGACCAGCGTCACGCCGCACACGGAGGCGTTTCAGGCGGTGATCTGGCACCTCCTCGTGTCGCATCCGAAGCTCAAAATCGCGCAGACGAAGTGGGAGTCGACGCGATGACGCGCGCGGTTTTTCTCGACCGCGACGGCGTGCTCAATCACGCCGAGGTGCGCGACGGCAAGCCGCATCCGCCCGATGACGCGGCGGCCATGACCATCGTTGCCGGCGCGGCCGACGCTCTCTTGCGCCTGCGCGAGCGCGACTTCCGCCTCATCGTCGTCACCAACCAGCCCGACGTCGCCCGCGGCACGCAGCGCCGCGACGTCGTCGAGGCCATGAACGACAAGCTCCGCGCCGCCCTCCCGGTCGACGACGTCCTCGTCTGCTGGCACGACGGCGACGACGACTGCGACTGCCGCAAGCCGAAGCCGGGCGCTCTCTTCGACGCGGCGCGGCGGCACGGCATCGATCTCGGCCAGTCGTTCCTCGTCGGTGACCGCTGGCGCGACATCGAAGCGGGCCAGCGCGCCGGCGTGCGCTGTCTCTTCATCGATCACGGCTACGAAGAGCGGCAGCCCGAGGGGGCGTTCGTGAAAGTCGATTCCATCGTGGGGGCGGCGGAGGAGATTTTGCGGATGAGCGAAGTGCCCTGTGTCGACACCCTGAACGTCAAGATCTTCGCCGACGGCGCCGACCGCACCGGCATGCTGGAGATGTACGCGCGGCCGTACATCAAAGGCTTTACCACCAATCCGACGCTCATGCATAAGGCCGGGCTGACCGACTACCGCGCCTTCGCCCACTCCATCCTCGAGGTCATCCGCGACCGCCCGATCTCCTTCGAAGTCTTCTCCGACGAGATCGGCGAGATGGAGCGGCAGGCCCGCGAGATCGCCCGCTGGGGCGACAACGTCTACGTCAAAGTGCCGATCACCAACACGCGCCGGGAGTCGACGGTCGACCTCGTGCGGCGGCTCTCCAACGACGGCGTGAAGGTCAACGTCACGGCCATGATGACGCTCGAGCAGGTGCGCGACATTTGCGAGGCGGTCAAGGACGGCGCGCCGTCTTGTGTCTCCATGTTCGCGGGGCGCATTGCCGACACCGGGCGCGATCCCGTGCCGATCATGCGCGAATGCGTCGAGATCCTCGAGGCCGCGCCGCGCGCGGAGCTGATCTGGGCCAGCCCGCGCGAGCTCCTCAACATCTTCCAGGCCGACGCCATCGGCTGCCACATCATCACCGTCACCAACGACATCCTGAAAAAGCTCGAGCTGGTGGGCAAGGACCTCGGCGACTACTCGCTCGACACCGTGAAGATGTTTTTCGCGGACGGCAGGAAGGCCGGCTTCTCGCTCTGATGGACAAAGAGCTGCGCCACGCGCCGCGCCGCGCCGCGCAGCGCCGGAGTACGGCGTGAACGGCATCGCCGGCATCCATCTCGCGCTCTGGCACGCCCGCTAGGACCATGCTGCGATTCGGGATCTTCGACGCCGGCGACTACCGTCCTCCTCCCCGCGGCGCGCCGCGCATCGTGCGCATGCTGTACACGTCGCGGCGCGTGTCGCTGCAGCTTCTGCGCACGAGCCTTCCGGCCTCGCCGGCGGAGCTCCGCGTTTTTCAGTACCTCGTCAACTTCGTGCGGGTCAGCGGCGTCTACCGGACGACGTTCCCCGGCCGCTTCAAAGACCTCGATCCCGCCGTCAACGAGCTGCTGGCCGAGCGCCATGCGCCCGATGCCGCGCTCGACGTCCACGACTGGGCTGCCTCGGACTGTTTGACGTCGTTCGAATGGGCGGCCTCGCTCTTCACGCTCTTCCCGCGCGCCTCCGTCACCGCCTCGGACCTGATGCTCTCCCTCGTCGAGGCGACGCTGCCGAACGGCTCCGTCTTCATCCTCGAGCCGGACGGGCACGCCGTGCAGTACGTGCGGCGTCCGTTCGTCGTGCGGCTCGATCCCCCCGATCCGGCGCTCATGGTCGTCAACCGCCTGATCGGCTGGAGAGCGCAGCGGCGCATCGCGGCGCGGCCGCTGCGCATCCCGCCGGAATGGCTCGACTCCGATTCCGAGGAGCTCGTCACCGGCGAGGCGACGCTGCGAAAGCTTCCGCTGACGCACCCGCAGGCGCGGCTGCTGGCGGCGAACGAGCCGCGCTTCTCCATCCGGCGTCACTCCGCCTTCGAGCCGATCGAGCGCTCCGCCGACGTCATCCGCACGATGAACATCTTCAATCGCGCCTACTTCGCGCCGGAGCGGTTGCGCGGCGGCGCGAACGCGGTGTGGAAGAGCCTGAAGCCGGGCGGCACGTGGATCGTCGGGCGGACGACGGAGCGCGAGGGGCGCAACGACGCCACGGTCTTCGAGCGCGGCGAGAGCGGGTTTCGCGTGCTGGCGCGCCTCGGGAACGGCTCGGAGATCGAAGAGCTCGTGGCCGGATTCACGCTTTAAACTTCGGCTGCCGGAGGTCCCATGCCGAAGGCCAAGCTACTCGGTGCGCGTGTCGAGCGCCTGCGGCAGCGTCGGCTCGCCGCCAGGCACTGACCGGGCTCTTGTAGAATGCGCCGGCTTTGAAGGTCCTCGTCACCGGCGCGGCCGGTTTCATCGGATATCACGTGTGCCGGCGGCTCCTCGGCCGCGGCGACGACGTCGTCGGCGTCGACAACGTCAACGACTACTACGACCCGAAGCTCAAAGAAGCGCGGCTGGCCCTGCTGCGCGCATCGAGCAACTTCCAATTCGAGCGTCTCGACATCGCCGACGCCGAGGGCATGCGCCGCCTCTTCGCCGCGTCGCGGCCGCAGCGCGTGCTCAACCTCGCCGCGCAGGCCGGCGTGCGCTACTCGCTCATCAACCCGCAGGCGTACGTCGACGCCAACCTACAGGGCTTTCTCAACGTCCTCGAAGGCTCGCGCCACAACGGCGTCGAGCACCTCGTCTTCGCCTCGTCGAGCTCCGTCTACGGCGCGAATACCGTGCAGCCCTTCTCGGAGCACCACAACGTCGACCATCCCGTGTCGCTCTACGCCGCCACGAAGAAGGCCAACGAGCTGATGGCCCACACCTACGCGTCGCTCTTTCAACTGCCGTGCACCGGCCTGCGCTTTTTCACCGTGTACGGACCGTGGGGCCGTCCTGACATGGCCCTCTTCAAGTTCACGCGCGGGATCCTCGCCGACGAGCCGATCGACGTCTACAACTTCGGCAACATGATCCGCGACTTCACCTACATCGACGACATCGTCGAGGGCGTGGTGCGCGTGATCGACAGCGTCGCCCAACCCGACGAGCGCTGGAGCGGCGACGCGCCCGACCCCGCGCGCAGCTTCGCGCCCTACCGCCTCTTCAACATCGGCAACAACAAGCCGGTGCCCCTCCTCGACTTCATCGCCGCGCTCGAAGACGCGCTGGGACGGAAGGCGACGATGAACCTCATGCCGATGCAGCCGGGCGACGTGCCGTCGACGATGGCGGACGTCAGCGAGCTCGAGGCCGCGGTCGGCTTCCGCCCGGGCACGCCGATTCGCGAAGGGATCGCACGGTTCGTAAACTGGTACAAGGAATACTACGGAATCGCATGACCACCACGGCTGCCCCGCAAACCTTGGACGCTCTCCTCGACTCGATCCGCGCCCGCACTGCGCACGTCGGCGTGATCGGACTCGGCTACGTCGGCCTGCCCCTCGTCCTTCTGTTTGAAGACGCGGGCTTCCCGGTCCTCGGCTTCGACGTCGACACGAAGAAAACCGAGATGCTCAACCGCGGCGAGACCTACATCCGCCACATCGGCCGCGAGCGCATCGCCAAAGCCTTCGCGAACGAGCGCGTCCAAGCGACCGCCGACTTCGACCGCCTCGCCGAATGCGACGCCATCGTCATCTGCGTCCCCACGCCGCTCGGCACGCACCGCGAGCCCGACCTCAAGTACATCCGCATCACCGCCGAGCAGATCGCGCTGCGGCTGCGGCCCGGACAGCTCGTCGTCCTCGAGTCGACGACGTATCCGGGCACGACGCGCGAGGAGCTTCTCCCGCGCTTCGAGGCCCGCGGCCTCGCCAGCGGCCGCGATTTCTTCCTAGGGTTTTCGCCCGAGCGCGAAGACCCGGGCAACGAGCGCTTCAACACGAAAAACATCCCGAAGGTCGTCGGCGGCATCGACGCGCCGTCGCTGCGCGCGGCGGCGGAGTTGTACGGCGCCATCATCGACAAGGTCGTGCCCGTATCGTCGGCGGAGGTCGCGGAGTCGGCGAAATTGCTGGAGAACATCTTTCGCGCCGTCAACATCGCCCTCGTCAACGAGATGAAAGTCGTCTTCGAGCGGATGGGCATCGACGTCTGGGAAGTGATCGAGGCGGCGAAGACGAAGCCGTTCGGCTTCATGCCCTTCTATCCGGGACCCGGCCTGGGCGGCCACTGCATCCCGCTCGATCCGTTTTATCTGACCTGGAAGGCGGCGGAGTACGGCACGTGGGCGCGCTTCATCGAGCTCGCCGGCGAGGTCAACACCTCCATGCCGCGCTACGTCGTCGACCGTACGGTCGAAGCGGTGAACAAGCATGGCAAGAGCATCGTCGGCGCGACGGTGCTGGTCATGGGCCTCTCGTACAAGCCCGACATCGACGACGACCGCGAGTCGCCGTCGTTCGAGCTCATCGAGCTGCTGCAGGAGCGCGGCGCGATCGTTGCCTACTGCGATCCGTTCGTTCCCGTGGCCCGCCGCGGACGCAAGCACGACCTGGGTCTCGAGTCGATCCCGTGCACCGCCGACGCGATCGGCAAGTACGACGCCGTGGTCGTATCGACGCCGCACACGCAGTTCAAGGATCCGGCGCTCTGGTCGCAGGTGCGCCTGGCCGTCGACACGCGCAACATCGTTCCGCGCGGCGTGGCCGGCCTCGACGTGGTGAGGGCGTGATGCGCAAAGGAATCATCCTCGCCGGCGGCTCTGGAACGCGGCTCTATCCGATCACGTCCGTCGTCTCCAAGCAGCTCCTGCCGATCTACGACAAGCCGATGATCTATTACCCGCTGACGACGCTGATGCTGGCCGGGATCGCGGAGATCCTGATCATCACCACACCCGAGGACCAGCCGCTCTTTCAGCGGCTCCTGGGCGACGGATCGCAGTGGGGCATTCGCCTGGAGTTCGCCCAGCAGCCGCATCCCGGCGGGCTGGCGCAGGCGTTTCTCATCGGCCGCGACTTCGTCGGCGGCGATCCGAGCTGCCTCATCCTAGGCGACAACATCTTCTACGGCCACGGCCTCACGGAGACGCTGCGCCGCGCCGCCGCGCGCACGGACGGCGCGACGGTGTTCGCCTATCGTGTGCACGATCCGGAGCGCTACGGCGTCGTGGAGTTCGACGAGCGCAACCGCGCGATTTCGATCGAGGAGAAGCCCGCGAAGCCGAAGTCGAGCTTTGCCGTGACCGGGTTGTATTTCTACGACGAGCGCGTGTGCGACCTCGCGGCGTCGCTCGCGCCGTCGGCGCGCGGCGAGCTGGAGATCACGGACCTCAACCGCCGATACCTCGAGGCGGGGGCGCTGCACGTCGAACAACTCGGCCGCGGCTACGCCTGGTTCGACACCGGCACGCAGGAGTCGCTCCTGGGTGCCGCGAACTTCGTCGAGCAGGTCGAGCTGCGCCAGGGCCTCAAGATCGCCTGCCCCGAGGAGGTCGCGTACAACCTCCGCCGCATCTCCGGCGAGCAAATGCGCGCCGCCGCCGAGCGCCTGAAGAAGAGCACGTACGGGGCGTATATCCGGCAGGTGGCGGAGGAGGAGCCGGCGGAGAGTTAGTTCGTCGCGGCCACCTCGGGGGCGGCGAGATCCGTCGTCCCTTCCTCTCGCACCGGCACCGCGCCGGCGCGTTCGATCCGGGGCGACGTGCGAGGGGTGAAGTCCAAGGCGAAATCCATGCGTCTGATTCTCAGTTAACCGATGATTTTCTGCGGCATGCCACAGCGACATCGGCGTGAACGTAGCCATTTCGGTCGAGTTGCCGGCAGGCTTCCTCGAAAAGTTGATCATGATTCAACGCCGCGATGTCGAGCTTCGGCGTGCGCGCATTCCAGACGCGGATGTTGTTTCCTTTCTGCGTCATCACCACGAGACCGTCGTCGGAAACGACCGCGGCATCGAACGCCTTCTCCTCGATCTCGACGGTCTGGCTGCTCCGCGAGTCGCGGTCATACGTGACGATTCGCGTGCCGTTCGGCGTCTCCGCCACTTCGGTGACGAATCGGCGGCGGGACAGTACTTTCGATGAGGCTCCGGCCAGAGACTTGCTCGCTACTGTTTTCCCGCTTCTGACGTCGATGAACGAGACCGCATGGGCCGCCGCAGTTGCAAGCTCGGTTCCGTTGCGCACTGGGCGCACTTCCTCGGTGCCGTCGCCGGCATTCACGGATCCGAGGAGAGTACCGTCGATGCTGTACACGCGTGCAACGGACGAGGCCACGATCGACGATTTCCAGAGGACGACGATGCGCTGTCCTGTCTCGTCGAACTCGATGCTCTTGACGAACTGGTATGGCATGGGCTGATCCGCGAGCGTTCTCAATCCTCGAAGAGTCGGAACTTCCCATAGCGCTGGGGGATCGTCACCGTTCACGCCGAGACGCGAGCAGTCGCGCGAGATATCCACCTGCGGAGTGGCCGTTGACCGGCGTCGGCCGAGAACGTTCCCACTGGCAGCGTTGAAGACCAGGAACTCATCGCTTTTCAGCGTGACGACGAGGTCCTTTTGATCGCAGACCGCAAGGAGAGTTCCGTGATCCAACGAACGCTGCACGTTTTTGGAAACCGGACTGCCATCGGATCGCCATATCGACATGGCTCCTACAGCGACGTCGTCGGCGAGAACGCTCGTCGCCACGATGAAGGTGCCGCCACGTGAAAATTGTGCCGTGAACCACAACTGTTTCGGCGGTGCCGGCACGCAACGAACGTTCCCGCCCCCGCCCAACTCCCACACGCACATTTCTGTTCTCGACACCGTTACCGCGCGCTGCGCATCGAAGGACAGCTCGATCGTCGTCGGTGCGGTGGGGCGGCGCAGCCAGCGCGTCGTGCCCGCCGCTGCGAGCGCTTTTCGCAGCGTGGCCGTCGTCTCGTTTAGTTTTCCCGCAGCCACGGCGCGCACCGACCACGCGAGCGCATCGAGCGGACGTTCTTCGACGAGCATGACCTCCGCCACTTCGCGGTGCGCGAGCGCCAACGCATTTTGTACTCGGTACCGCTCGGCGCGCTCTCGTTTACTCGATTGAAGAAAGTACAGGGTCAATGCACCGGCGCTGATTACGAGCAGAATCAGGAACAGGATCCAGAGGCGCGTACGCCGCGCCTCACGCCTCTGCTGCACCGCCGCGCTGCGCGCGACGAATTCCTGAACGTTCCTCGAGATCCCGACCTCTGCCACCGCCTCGCTCGCAAGCCATTGCTGTGCGCGTTTGAGCTCCGCGCCGCCGATGAGATATTGATCGTTTCTGTTGAATCGCGCCCACGAGCCGGCCTTGAGCTCGATCGCCGTCATGCGGTTCGTGGCATCGGCCCTTCCGCGCCAGAGCCCGTTCGACGTAAGGATCGGCTGCACGAATCGCTCATGTGCAAGCTCGCACCAGAACGACTCTCCGCGAGGCTCGGTGCGGATGACATACATCCGCTCCAGCTCATCGATAATTGCGTTCGGAATACCCTCGGTTTCCGCAACGCCCTTGTAGACCATCGCGCGTTTACCGTCGGCGGTGATGAATTTCTGTTCGATCCACGAGCGCAGCGTTCCGGCGCGAACGTTGGCTCGGCTCTTGTCGACGATCTCGGCGATGCACGAGTCGAAGTAGTCGCGAAGCGCCCTGTCGACGTCGCCGAGCACTTTGATCGCAGCGGAGTCGATCTCGTTGGAGCCGCCGCGCCGCCGCCACAGGTTGTAGCAGACGAGCTGCAGGTGCATCGGCTCGACGAATTCTTCGTAGCGGCCACGATCGGCGGCGGACGGCAGAACGAGGAGCTTGTCGAGCAGCTTGTTGACGGCGCGATCGGTGAAGAACACCGTCGTGTTCTCTACCGGTTTCACGATCGCGTCGCGAGCCGCGGCGCGGCGGAGCCGTTCCAGGTGAAAGCGGCTGACGCTATGCGCGGGAAGATTGCTACCGTACGAGTCGAACGAAGCGATGAACTCCTCGCGCATCGCGAAGACCACGCGCAGACGCGGGTCTTCGTCGATCGCGGTCGCGATGTCTTCGAAGAACTCCGCGCGGTTTGCCCACCGCTCCGGATATCGCGAGAACAACTCTTCGAACTGGTCGAACGCGAGCACGCGCGGCATGCGGATGCCGACGCGGGCCTCCGGCTTGGGAAGATCGGCGAGGTATTGTGTGAGCGTTTGGGAGGACGATGGCTTTTCGTTGGGGGACAACGACCTCAGTGCATGAAACGTGTAGATGTTCTTGACTTTCGATCGTGCCGTCGCCGGCGACGCGACACGCACGGGAGAGAGCGTGGAGGGAAGTACCTCGCATGGCCGCCGCGCGAGCAACGGCAAAATCTTGGCGCTCAGGATCGACGTCTTGCCGGCTCCCGACTGCGCGTAGATGACGGTGATCGGACTGGCGGTGATCATGGCGAGCAATTCGCGAATCTCTTCATCGCGTCCGAAGAGCTTCGGCTCGTCGTTGCGGCCGAACGGATGCGGGCCGACGTACGGATTGTCGTCGACCGGCGGCGCGTCCATCGGCTCGGCCTGTGTCATCCTTTTGCCCACCATTCAGCCAACTCGCGCGCGAAATCCGCCGCCGAGCCCCAGTACAAATCCACCTTTTGCAGACCGTAGTGCTTGGTGAGGTAGGCGCGTTGGCGTTCTGCACGCTTCACTTCTGCAGGTGTCGGCGGTTCCCCCTTCGCCTTCGGCGCAATCTGCACCGAAACGTGACGTGCGCCTTCGGCGCGCTGCATATACGTCGTCACGCGGCGAAGGATCACTTTGAAATTCATGTCCTCGAGGCTGTAGCCGATGAAGAGCAATGACGTATTCGACAACGCGCTCTTCACCTCCTCGGGTATCAGCCGCGAATCGGGGATCGCAACGAGGAAGTCGATATAGTCGTCTTCGGTGACGACCATCGCCGTCGGCTTATCGAGAGTCCCGTGAAGGTGGTAGACGAGAGGCGACTCCGGCGTCGGCGTGCGCGGTATTTTGGCCTTCGTTCCCTGTTTGACGATGTCGTTCCAATGGCAGTACTCGCGCATCGGCGCGAAGTTCTTTTCGCCGCGCGCGGCGGCGCGCGCAATGAGCGCGCGATACATGAAATCGTCGTAGTTTGTCGTGATGTAGATTGGACGGCGCAGATCCGCGAGCACGCAGTGCGGCTCGAGAGGGTTGGAAAAGTCCGGCGCGCCCGCCTTTCGGAAGCGTTCGACGATGCGGTTCCGCGGAACGTCCGCACGCTGGTCGACGGCAAGATACTGCGCGACTTTGATTAGATTCTCGCTGTCGGGAAACGGATAATCGGTCTCGGTTGCCCACTCGCCTGCGAGGGTCTTGCCTGTAGGCAAGATCCCGTGGCACGCACCCGAGCCGATGAACGGTGTGCATTGATCGACCTTGATGCTGAGGACGAGGTTCTTCCAGTCCTCGTCCGTCCAGTCGTCGGGCATTTTCCCCCCGTATGTAGGAGAGCCGCGAAGCAGCTGTTTCCCTACCTCGCGCTCGACTGCGTCCAGAAAACAACAAAAGCCGTCGAAACGGCGGCTCATACGCTGCGCACCGCGACCGGCGCAGTACTGATCGTCGGCGGAAGCGTGTTCGGTCTGGCGATGCGGTGCAATTCGCGCGGCCAGAGCCAGGTGAGTGTGCCGGCTAAGCCCGCCGCGCGGTCGACGCCCGGTAATTGTTCGCCACGCAGCCTGCTAGCGCGCGGCGGCCGCACGCGTGTTGCCGGCGCCGCTGCGCTCGCGCACGGTGACGTTGAATCTTCCCGTCTGCACATCTGTCGTGGGTATATGGCAAAATAACGGGAACGGGGTGCCAGTGGCTTCGGAACGCTGATCATGGCTGAAATGTCTCGTCGGCACCGTGCTGCCGCTCATCTTTGCCACGTCTGGCATCGCCGCGTAATGCTCGTCCACTGCTTGCAGCGTCTCTCGATCGAAGGAGACCACCAACGATCCGATGCCAAAGACAGCACGCGCAATGCGAGGCGGGGTGCATTCGAGAATTCCGGTGGGCAGCTCCGCACCGTTGATCGCAATCACGAAGGGCTCCTTCTCGCGGACAATCTCTGCTTCGCGATATCTGAGGTACTTTCGCCACTTCTCATCGATTGCGTTCGTGATACGCAACACCAACTCCCGGTCGGGAACTTCGCTGGCCGGTGAATGGGGATCAGTGTTCAGCGGCGGCACCGCATCAGGCCCGACGCCGGCAGTCGCGATCACTGCTTCGATCCAAGCACTCACGTCGCCAATTTGAATGTCAGGACCGCCGTCGCGTCTTCGCTTCTGATCGCGCGGCTTCACATCATGGCCACGATCCACGAACGAAGCGGCCAAGTACATCTCCCAAACGACCGCGTGAAGTGCCCGAGACGCGGCCTCCGGGCGGCCTTCATCGAGATATGGCTCCGACAACTTCCACAATCGCTGTGCGTACTCCGTAGCGACACGCCACTTCCGCATGTGGTAGTACTGCGTGTCTTCAGCCGGGCAGCCGCCGAAGAAGTCGCGCATCACGCTCGATCCGCGGCTTACTTTAGGCCAGATAAGATTAGAGCGATCGTGACAACTGCCGGAACTATTGTTACGGCTGCACCTGCGAGGATAACTCTCGGCGGAAGTTTCCGAAAGTTGTAATACGAAGGTGGCAAGTACTCAAGCGCATCCATCTGCACGGTGAGACTTTGCGACACCCGCGCCATTCGAGTGACGATACCGACGTAGGCTGCAATCATAATAGCGATGCCGATGATCACAGCAAAACGTGCATTCAAGCTTGTAGCAATGAAGGTGCGCGCCGATTCAGAAGTCAGCATCCACCCCAGTAAAAGAAGAACAAGCCCTCCACCTTTCAAAGAGAGATCTACAAACCTCATTTGGTATTCAACCAACTCCTTATGAAGGTGTTGGAAAAGTGTTTTTGTCTCAGTTTCCATGAGTAACCCCTCGATGCGACAGCACTCTGACGCGTGGTTTACGGGAAGGTAGTGCTGCGTGGCCAATAATCGTTTCATTGGCTTGATACTGTCCAGCTCGGCGGTCGCGGCCGAAGCAATGTCGGTGACGGGCGCTGAATGTTTGCGAATGGATATGACTGTCGCCCTCGACGAGCTCAACGATCGGCGCACTGGAGTGCTCGCTCGCGGTAACCACAGTAGTGACGCTCTTGATTGCGCGCACGTGTGCGATCAGCCTAAATCCTTGAGCGACAGGCCGCGCAGATGAACGGGCGGGAGCAGCGACGGTGCCGGTGGGGCGCGCCGAGGGCCATGCTGTTGGCTGGCGCGCCGCTCGCCGCGCGACAAGCGCAACGCAACTGAGCGCGAAGTGCAAGCAGCGTGATAGACAACTGGATGGCCTGAACGCGCCTCGGCGGAGGAACGGGCCGCGACGAGCGTGCGCCGGGTGGACGGTGAAGCGACACTTTGGGCACTCATCCTCTGGACCGTCGTGTTGATTACGACAAATCGAGTGCACGAAGTGTCGCTTCGGCGGCGGCGCGCGCTCACTTCGGCAGCATCTCGCGAATGTTGGCTTTGTCGAACGGCGCCACCAGCGCCGTCACCTTGCAGTCGAGCGCCACGGCGAGACGTAACAACGTCGTGAGGCTAGGCAACTTCAGCCCGCGTTCCAGGTCGCTGATGAACGCGAGCGACATGCCGGTCGCATCGGCCAGCGCTCGGAGCGTGAAGCCGTGTTTCTCGCGCAATTCTTTGAGACGCTTCCCGAACCGCTCCTCATCAGGGGCAACCGGCTTCGTGATTCGCGCTCGCGGCACTTGCTCTTCAGACTCTTTTGATTTCCTCTATAGAGGTCACGGAACGCATCCGTTCCATCTTCCTACAGGCGAAGCCACACGTCAGCCGAAAAGACGCCACCTCCTTTTCAAGGGACACCGCCTGCGCATCGATGAGCTTCTCGCCGAAACGACGATCCGAACGTTCACGCGGGGTCGAGGACGCCGCACGCGTGTTGCCGGCGCCGTTGCGCTCGCGCGCGGTGACGCTGAACCTTCCCGAGTATCAGGCCGCCATGCTCGACTCCCTCGCGGCCGGGAAAGCGACGACGCCGGGCGATCTCGTGTCGCGCCAACGGCATGATTTGGAGACGGAGTGGATGGACGCGTTGCTGTCACGCGTCCCCGGATTCGCCGAGGCGATGAATTGGATGCAGTACGCCTCCGATCCGGCGGAGCGCTCCTGATGTGCGGGCCGCGAACGCAATCATCCGGAGCCGACTGACCGCGCTGCGCTGCGCCGGCGCATGCTTGCGTCGCCGGCGCCTGCGTTTCCCGGCCGGGCGCGCGAGCAGCCGTAAGGCCGTCGCATGCCTGCAGCGCGGCGCACGCGGCGCCTCGTTCGCCGATCGCATGAATGCGATCGGCCGCTCGCATTCATGCGATCGGCGGATCGGGCGAGTCTCGCCCCGAGGACAGAGAATGCGATCGCCGCCACGCATTCATTCGATCGCGCCATCGCATGAGTCTCGCCCAGGGGACAGCGCATTCCATCCGGCGATCGGATTCACGCGATCGCGTGCGGCATGCTTCGCGCCTGGAGAGCCGCGAATCCGATCCGCGGTCATGTTGGCTCCGCGCGCAGGTACAGCTAAGTGATTTTCTATGCCATCGATCGAATGAAGGAACTCGATCGCTGCGCCGTGCCACAGTTCCATATCACGGCCGCCATCGCCTTTCGCGGCACCAAGTCGAGCGATTCCCGTCGTTTAAGGCGTCAATGGCCGAAAGTTGTTACAACTGTCGAGCTTACTTCCGCCGCTCCGGAGTAAATCGAACAATTCTAAGTGCTTACGGCTCAGCGCGGGGGGTGAAACTCCGACTCTCGTCACGGATCGGTGACAATACCAACAACGAACTCGGACGTATCTTCCAACAGGTTCGGATCCGAGTCTACGCCCGTCACGTTGGGGCCCCGGCGGGGGCGGGTAACAGCAGTCAGACAGTCCGCGCCGACGCGCTCGTAGCGCTTCGCCGCGGCAGAAAGGAGTGGCAAATGTCCAATGCCATCAACCGCACCGTCACCGCGGGCGACGCCGCCGCCGAACCCGGCACCACGCCCACGCTGACGCGCTACCAGCAGCTTGCCGCCGAGTTCTGCAAGCAGCTCGACGAGATCGCCGCGACGATCCCGAAGCTCGAGCTCACGCACGCCTCCACGGCAAAGTTCGTCCGCTCTCACCTCAACGTTTCGACCGAGTTCCTGGCCACGGCCATCGCCGTCGTCGAGCAGGTGCCCGAGCTCCTGAACGCGAACCGCCTCGACATCCCGGCCGCGCGCGACACGCTTCAGTTCATTGAAGCGTTTCGCCCCGTGGTGGACAAGATCGTCTCGTTCGCCAAAAGTCTGAGCGACACGATGAACTCGCGCAAGGCAACCCTCGCGGCGGACGCGCTGCAGGTCTACGCCATCGCCAAGGGGCTGGCGCGGGACCCGAACAGCGCCCACATCGCCGCCCTCGTCGCGAATCTGAAGCGCGACCTCGGACGCCGTGGCCGCCAGAAGGGCTCGACGAATCCGGCCAAGGTGCCGCCGACGGGGCCGATCCCGGGAATGCCGATGGAAGGAGGAATGGCCGCCTGAAAGAAAAATAGTCCAAGGTTGCCGGGCCGCGCGAAAGCGCGGCCCGGTCCGACACTCACAAACCCCCTGTCGCCAAACAAAGGAGCTTTCGTGTCATGAAAACGATACCGCATCCTGTCTGCGGCGTCATCCCGCCGCACATCCTCGATCACATCGCGCGATCCAGCGCCCGCGAAGAAGCCGACCACGCCCGTTCGACCCTCGTGCAAATGCGCGAGATCCAGCGCCAGCGCGTCAACAGCTTCGCCGCGTTCGACGAGACCGTCACGTCCCAACGGGCGGTCTCGACGGCGAAGAAACGCATCAACGTCTACGACGCCCAGCATCAGCAGAAACGCGGCAAGCTCGCGAGGAACGACCACAAGGCCCGCAGCGCCGACGTCGACGTCAACGAAGCGTACGACGGCTCGGGGGCCACGTTCGACTTCTTCGCGAAGGTCTTCTCGCGCAACTCCGTCGACGGCCGCGGCATGCCTCTCGACTCGACGGTGCACTGGGGCCGCCGCTTCGACAACGCCCTGTGGGACGGCCGCCAGATGATCTACGGCGATGGAGACGGGCGTCTGTTCGGCCGATTCACGCGGTCGTACGATGTGATCGTCCACGAGCACACGCACGGCGTCACGCAGCACGCCGCGGTCCTGAGCTACTCCGGCGAGACCGGCGCTCTCAACGAGCACATCTCCGACGCCTTCGGCAGCATGGCCAAGCAGTTCAAGCTTCGCCAGACCGCGAGGGAAGCCGACTGGTACATCGGCAGCGAGCTCTTTACCGCTGCCGTGCGCGGCAAAGCGATCCGCTCGATGGCCGCACCCGGAACGGCCTACGACGACCCAATCCTCGGCCGCGACCCGCAGCCGGCGCACATGCGCGGCTACATCGTCACGGACGACGACAACGGCGGCGTTCACATCAACTCCGGCATTCCGAACCACGCGTTCTACCTCGATGCCATCGAGCTGGGCGGCTACTCGTGGGAGGTGCTGGGGCGCATCTGGTATGTGACGCTCACCGAGCGGCTCACGGCCGATGCCGATTTCTTCGAATTCGCGAGCGCGACCATCGACGTCGCCGGTGAGCTGTTCAGCATCGGCGGCCGCGTGCAGGAGATCGTCGCCAACGGCTGGTTGCAGGTCGGCATCCGCAAGCAGCTCTTCGCCGCCTCGCGCACCTTCTCATATCCGCCGATGAACACTGGAAAGGAGATTTCCGTCATGAGTACCGCACACACCGACATCCAGCATCACGACATCACCACGTCCATCAGCACGATCGGCACGGCCGGCGTGGAGACGGAGAGCTCGGCGATCGCCGGCACGGCGAACGGCCGCGTGCAGCGCCTCGTGGAGATCTACGGCTCCATCAAGCCGCTGCTCGTCGCGCTCTCGACGCAGGTCATCCTTCCGCCGAGCTGGCGCGATGGGATCAAGGTCTTCGTCGGCGCGCTCGACGCCGTTGCCGTCGTCGCGCCGCAGTTCAGCCTCGCCGAGATCGTGGAGATCGACGATCCGCGGCAGGCGCCGGAGTTCAAAGCGGGGAAGGACCTCACCAACTGACCCCTCGGTGGGGCGCGCGTCGCGGCGCGCGCCCCACCATTTCGGCAGAACGCCCGGAGGGGATATGAAGAGGAAGCTCGCGGTCTCTTCACTTCTGGTGTTGCTCTTGGCGCCGGCACCGGCGGCTCCGCGCGATGACTATCCACGGAGAGGCGGCGAGCTGAATGGCCGGTACCTCGAGGCGGGGGCGCTGCACGTCGAGCAGCTCGGCCGCGGCTACGCCTGGTTCGACACCGGCACGCAGGAGTCGCTCCTGGGCGCCGCGAACTTCGTCGAGCAGGTCGAGCTGCGCCAGGGACTTAAGATCGCCTGCCCCGAGGAGGTCGCGTACAACCTCCGCCGCATCTCCGGCGAGCAAATGCGCGCCGCCGCCGAGCGCCTGAAGAAGAGCACGTACGGCGCGTATATCCGGCAGGTGGCGGAAGAGGAGCCGGCGTAGAATGCGTAAGGCGCGTGCGGTCTAGCCGCCGCGCCCAACCCTACACCGCCGCCGCTTCGCCCCCCACGTACGGCTCGCTCGCCTCTTCCTCCCGCACGCGCGCGTGCAGGAGGCAAAGAATGATGATCACCGGCAGCGAGAGGGCCAGGAGCGCCACTCCGTACAGCGCGAGCTGCTTGAGGCTGCGGGAGTGCTCCGTGCGTCCCACCGGCGGCGCGGTCAGCGAATAGATCTCCTTCGACGGGTTGAGATTGATCGAGACGATCGAGTAGATCTCGTTCACGCGTCCAAGGAGCTGGCGGGATTCTTTCTCCGTCGCCACGAGCTCGTTGTGGACCTCCTCGGCGCGGACCGGGGCCGCACCGGCGGCGCCGCTCTTCACCAGATTCAGCACCTCCTGGTCGTAGTTCACGGCCTGCTGGTGCGGGATGGTGAACACGGTGGCGCGGCGGTAATCGTCGACGAGCTTCTGGCGGTACTGCACGTCGCTCGACTGCGACGTCAGCGTCATCAGCCGGTCGATGAACGAGTCGTTGATCTGCGGCATCACCGTCTCGGCGGGGCGGGGGAGGGGCCGCGCTTGGCCCGACGTCGTCGTCTGCGGCGCGCTCGCGTTTTCGCCGGTGAATCCGCGCTGATCGAACGAGTACACCGCCAGCGACTGGCGGATCGCCTCCGCTCCGTCCTGCGCCGACTTGAGCTGCCGTTGGTCGTAGGCGAGCTGGCTCTCCAGGAAGCGCAGCGTGGCGGCGCGGTCGGTCAGGCCGCTCGTAGCCACGCGCGCCACGAGCGGCTCGAGGCGGAAGCGGACGATCTCCGTCAGGCGCAGCCGGATCTCTTCGAGCGACATTCCGTTGCTCGTGCGGATCAGGTCCGAGCCCGGCACCTCCCGCAGCTCGTCGACGTTCTGCATCACCTTGAAAATCTTCGAGCGGAGCACGTGCGCGGAGACGATCGGCTCCCCGTCGGCGCTCCCGTTCAGCATGTCGGGCGAGAAAATCGAGACGCGGTACTGCAGCACGTGCTGCTCGTTGGCGGCGTAGCGTCCCCACGTCTGCAGCGTGTCCGTCAGCACCTTGCGCACCAGGCTCTCCGGGACGCGGTCGGTGTTCTGCGAGCGAAGCCAGTTCAGCGAGTAGTCGCTCTTGGCGACGGACGCCGACTTCGCCTGCCATTCCCGCTGGAGGCGGTCGCGGTCGATGGCGGAGAGCTTCGGGTCCGCCAGGCGGGCCTGATATTCGGCGGCGAGCTTTTCGTATTCGGAGTTGGACTCCAGCACGAAGAGCGACCGCGTGAAGCTCGGAAAGGTCGTGAATTGCTCGAGGTGATTCTCCTGGAACACCTGCAGGAGGACGGGCGTGGAGAGGATGTCGTTGCTGGAGAACTTCACGCCGTTCGGATAGAGCCCTTCCGAGGCGCCTTTGAAGTCGAGACGAAACCCCTGGCTGGTGATGCGCTGCGACGGCGAGAAGATGTACACAGCCACGGCGAAGACGATGTAGAACAGGGCCACGGCGCCAAGGGAGAGGACGATGACGGGCGCATACGCGCGCAGCGTGTGCACGAGCTGCGAGATGGACATCGGTCTGTCGAGGACTTCGGCAGATTCGGCGGGGTGAGCGTTCGGCATGACGGGCTAGCATCGCAGTGGCAACCCGGCGCGTCAAGCGCGCGGCCGGAATAAGGGAGAATGGCATCGTGAAGAAGGCGCTCGTCACCGGCATCACCGGCCAGGACGGCTCGTACCTGGCGGAGCTGCTCCTCGAGAAAGGCTACGAGGTCCACGGCGTGATCCGCCGCTCGTCGTCCTTCAACACCCAGCGCATCGACGCCATCTACCAGGACCCGCACGAAGAGGGCGTGCGCCTGCGCCTGCACTACGGCGATCTCAACGACGCCTCGTCGCTGAACCGGATCTTGCGCGTGGTCAACCCGGACGAGATCTACAACCTCGGCGCGCAAAGCCACGTGAAGGTGTCGTTCGACACCCCCGAGTACACCGGCGAGGTGACGGGCCTCGGCGCCACGCGCCTGCTCGAAGCCATCCGCGAGCTGCAGATCCGGCCGCGCATCTATCAGGCCTCGTCGTCGGAGATGTTCGGCAAAGCCGTCGCAGTTCCGCAGAGCGAAACGACGCCGTTTCATCCGCGCAGCCCGTACGGCGCCGCCAAGGTGTACGCGTACTGGATGACCGTGAATTACCGCGAGGCCTACGACCTCTACGCCGTCAACGGAATCCTCTTCAACCACGAGTCGCCGCGGCGCGGCGAGACCTTCGTCTCGCGCAAGATCACGCGCGCCGTCGGGCGCATCGTGCACGGGTCGCAGGAGTGCCTCTACCTCGGCAATCTCGAAGCGCGGCGCGACTGGGGCTACGCCAAGGACTACGTCGAAGCCATGTGGCGGATGCTCCAGCAGGATCGGCCCGACGACTACGTCATCGCCACGGGGGAGACGCATTCGGTGCGCGACTTCTGCGAGCGCGCCTTCGCCTGCGCCGGCGTCGCGCTGGAGTGGCGCGGCAGCGGCGAGGAGGAGACGGGCGTCGACGTCCGCTCCGGGCGCGTGGTGGTGCGCATCGACCCGCGCTACTTCCGGCCGAGCGAGGTCGATCTTCTGCTCGGCGATGCCTCGAAGGCGAAGCGGCAGCTCGGATGGACGGCGCGGACGAGCTTCGACGATCTCGTGCGGCTCATGAGCGAGGCCGACCTTCGTCTTGCGGAGGCCGAGGCGCGTGCAGTGAGGGTCTAGGGATCAATCGTGCGAATCGGACTGCCCCTCACCCGGCCTTCGGCCACCCTCTCCCCGCTGACGCGGGGCGAGGGACCTCTGGTCAGATCCTTCGCCCCGCTTGCGGGGAGAAGGTGGCGCGCAGCGCCGGATGAGGGGCGATGATGCCGGCGACGAATGGGTTTTGGCCGGCGCGCCGCGTTCTCCTGACCGGCGGCGGCGGCTTCCTGGGCGGCTTCCTCCGCGAGCGCTTGGAGCGGGAGCGGCCGGCGGCGCTCCTCGCGCCGCGCAAGCGCGAGCTCGACCTCCGCGACGGCCAGGCCATCCGCGCCTACCTCGCCGCGGAGAGGCCGGACCTCATCATCCATGCCGCGGCGGTCGTCGGCGGCATCGGCGCGAACCGCATGCATCCGGGGAGCTTCTTCTACGAGAACGCCATCATGGGCATTCAGCTCATCGAGGAAGCGCGCCGCGCCGGCGTCAGCAAGTTCGTCTGTCTCGGGACGATCTGCGCGTACCCGAAATTCACGCCCGTGCCGTTCTCCGAGGAGGACCTCTGGAACGGATATCCGGAAGAGACCAACGCGCCGTACGGCATCGCCAAGAAAGCGCTGCTCGTGCAGTTGCAGGCCTATCGCGAGGAGTACGGCTTCAACGGCATCTTCCTGCTGCCGGTGAATCTCTACGGCCCGCGCGACAACTTCGACTTGCAGACGAGCCACGTCATCCCGGCCATGATCCGCAAGTTCGTCGAGGCGCGCGACCGCGGCGACGGCGAGGTTGTGCTGTGGGGCGACGGCTCGCCGACGCGCGAGTTTCTCTACGTCGAAGATGCGGCCGAGGGGATCGTGCTCGCGACCGAGAGATATGAAGGCGCAGAGCCGGTGAACGTCGGCTCCGGCCACGAGATCCGCATCAGCGATCTCGCCGGCGTCATCGCCGGCGCCGTCGGCTACGCGGGCCGCATCGTCTGGGACACGACCAAGCCGAGCGGTCAGCCGCGGCGGCTGCTCGACGTCAGCCGCGCCGAGCGCGGCTTCGGCTTTCGCGCCGCCACGTCGCTCGAGGAAGGTCTGGCCCGCACCATCGCCTGGTACGAGCGCCAGTAGGGGCGCACGGCCTGCGCCCGAACAGCTCAGGGCTTAGGGACGATGCTCCAGGCCGTGCCGATGGTGCCAATGGGCTGAGTCGACGAAGCATTGGCGCCGTTCATGAGCCAGAGCCAAGTGTCGCCGTTGCTCGTATTGCGCCAGACCAGGTCGGCATTGCCGTCGCCGTTGAAATCCGACGCGGCGGCAACGATCCAGGATGTATTGATCGTGCCGATCAGCGCCGTCTGCGAGACGGCCGTGCCGTTCATGAACCAAAGGTACGTGTCGCCCGTGGTTGTGTTGCGCCAGACGAGATCGGCCTTGCCGTCATTGTTGAAATCCGCGGCGGCGGCGATGATCCAATTCGGGGCGACAGCGCCGATCGATTGAGATGACGTGACGCTCGGACCATTCATCAGCCAGATCCACGTGTCTCCTGTGGTCGTGTTGCGCCAGACCAGGTCGGCCCTGCCGTCATTGTTGAAATCGGCCGCGGCGGCGATGATCCAGTTCGTGCTGACGGTGCCGATCGACTGGGATGAGGTGGTCACGGCGCCGTTCATCAGCCACAGCCAAGTGTCGCCGTTGGCCGCATTGCGCCAGACCAGGTCCGCCTTACCGTCGTTGTTGAAATCCGCTGCCGCGGCGATGCTCCAAGTCGTGCCGATGTTCCCGATGAGCTGCGATGACGTGACCGTGGCGCCGTTCATGAGCCATAACCAGGTGTCGCCGGTGCTGGTGTTGCGCCAGACGATGTCGGCGCGTCCGTCATTGTTGAAATCCGCGACCGCGGCGACGATCCACGCGCTCGAAAAGTTTCCGATCAACTGCGTGGACGTGGCGACGTTTCCATTCATCAGCCACATCCAGGTGTCGCCGCTGCTTGCGTTGCGCCAGATCAGATCGGCTTTGCCGTCGCCGTTGAAATCGTTCTTGACGCGAGCAGGCGTTGTGGACGTTACGGTGATCGTGATGGTGTTGCTGTTCGCGGAGCCGCAACTGTTCGTGACGCGCAGCCAATAGCTCGTGGTCGTGGTCGGCGCGACGTTGGTGGACGGGCCGGTGGCGCCGCCGATCGGCTGCGCGGTGTTGGGGCTCGTGCCGATGTACCACTGATAGCCGGTCACGCCGCCCGTCGTCGTCGACGAGAGAGTGACGTTCTGGCCGGGCGTGATCGACGTCGACGATGCGGAGATGTTGACCGTGGGCGCCGTGCAACCGCACGAGCCGCCCGGATACACGGCCTGCACCGCGTGCTGATCCCACGTCTGCAGCGCGGCGTTCACTCCGCGCGTGACGAAGGCGGTCATGATCGCGCTGCTGGCGCATTCGAGCGTGGCATCGCTCGAGCACGATCCGCTGGAGGCGCGGTTTTGGTCGGCGTGACGAAACCCGAGCGTGTGGCCGACCTCGTGCGTCACGGCGCTGTTCCAGTCGCCGCTGTTGAGCAGCAGCGAGCAGTTGGCAATGCCGCGGTTCATCTCCACGTCGCCCTCCTGGGTGGTGACGAACGTCTCGCCGCTCACCGTGTTGTTGCCGCCGGCGGAGGTGATGCCGCCGATGCCGAGCGTGCCGCTGTAGCCGCTGCCGCTGCACGAGAAGGCGGGGATGCCCCAGGTGCTCAAGTCGCGCTCGAAGAGCACCGTGTTCCGGCCGTCGGCGCCGTGCAGTCCCTGGGTGTGCGTGCCGTCGTCGACGCCGGCGTAGACGTAGTTGACGTTCGAGGCGCAGTCGCCGTCCCACGAATTGATCGCCGTCTGCACGGCCGTGGCGCCGCCGCCGGGCGCGCCCGGCTCCTGCGTCGATCCCATGTAAACGTTGACGCCGTTCGGAAAGACGTTCCACCGCGACCCGAGCGAGCCGCTGATGGTCATCGTGTACGACGTCGCGGTGTACGGCGCGATGAGCGGTATGACCTGGAATGCCGCCGCACCGAGCCGGCCGTGCGGCGCGGCCGTCGGCTCCGTCAGTTCCGCTTTCGGGACGCTGTAGTTGTTCGCGCCCGTCTGGCCGTGCGCTTCGGCGCGCACGAAGTCGAGGAACCGCTCCGCGGAGCGGCGCGTCTCCCGATGCGGTTGGAGGTCGCCGTCGACGCCGACGATCTCGTCCTCATCGCGCACGAGCAGCCGCTGCCCGAGCCGGTCCTCGGCGAAGGTGAACTTGCCGACGACCAGGTCGAGCACGCTCCAGCGCTCCTGCCCGGTTTTCATGAGAAAGAGCAGCACGCGGCGCCCTTCCGCGAAGCGCGGCGCGCCGGCGATGATCATCGCGTTTCCGCCATAAACGCCGCCCGGCTCGACGACGTCGATGGCCGTGCCGGTCACGTCGCCTTTGATGACCTCCTCTACGGCCATCGGCGTGACGGTCTCGATCCCGCCCGTCTCCGCCGGCGTCGCATACGACGCTATCGGGGTGGCGATGACGACGGCGTCGGAGGTATGGACCAGGTCCCGGTCCGGACGGACGGCGAAGGTCGCCGCCGACACGGTTGCAGCGGCGCCGGCAACGAGCAGCGCGATGGGAAAGAGGAGCTTCGGCGTAGCCATGACGCTCCCATCCGGGTGCAGGTTCTTTGCCGGTTATTTGGCATGAGGATTTCAGGCCACCCGCGGCGGGTGACCGATATGAAACGAACGATTTTCGCCGCCGCGATGCTGATGCTCTCCGCCGCCGTCACGTCCGGGCAACAGCTGTGTCCGTGCGTCCCGCTCTCGCACGAATGGGTGGTCGAGGCCTGCGACACCTGGAACTGTGCCTCCTCGGCCGCGATTCTGGCGAACGGCGATCCGAACGTGCTGACCATGCCGGCCGCGACCGGCGACGGCCGTTGGCTGGTCATCAAGCGCGTCACCTCGGGGAGCTACGTCGCGCCCGCCGACGCCCCCTTCGTCGTCGAGTCATTCGACGGCGCCGCCGGAGCGACGGCGCGCTTCGCCGCCATGCCCGACCACGCCCCGCTACTGCTGAGCGCCCCCGACGGGAAGTTCCTCGTCGTCATGCTCAAGGATTTGGCCCCGAGGCGGCGGGCCGTCAAGCCTTAGAATCAGGCGGTGTGCGGCATCGCGGCCATCGTCGGCCCGGATGCGTCGAAGTCCGATCGACTCCCCGGCATGATCGATGCCCTCGAGCATCGCGGGCCTGACGCTCGCGGTGTTCGCGCGGTCGACGGCTGCGCGCTCGGCCACGCTCGGCTGAGAATCATCGATCTCAGCTCCGGCGATCAGCCGATGACCGACGGCGGCGAGCGCTACTGGATCGCCTACAACGGCGAGATCTACAACTTCCCGGAGGTGCGTGACGAGCTCGAGCGGCGCGGGCGCGCGTTCCGCACCCAGTCCGACACCGAGGTCATCATCGCCGCGTACGACGAGTGGGGAGCGCAGTGCCTCGACCGCTTTCGGGGCATGTTCTCCTTCGTCCTGTGGGACACGCGGGAGAAGGCGCTCTTCGCCGCGCGTGATCTCTTCGGCGAGAAGCCGTTCTACTACTCGCTGCTCGCAAACGGCACGTTGATCGTGGCCTCGGAGATTCGGGCCATCGTCGCCTCGGGGCTCGTCGACACGGCGCTCGACCTCCATTCCGTCGATGCCTTCCTCGCCTACGGATTCGTTCCGCCGGAGCGCACGATTTATGGCGGCGTCGCCTCGCTGCCGCCGGCGCATCGCCTGGAGTGGCGCGGCGGCCGCGTGAGCGTCGCTGCGTACTGGACGCCGCGGTGGGACGAGCGGCGGATCGGCATGGAGGAGGCGGCGGAGGAGCTGCGGAGCCTGACTGCGCGCGCCGTCAAGCGGCAGATGATTGCGGACGTGCCGGTCGGCGCGTTTCTGAGCGGCGGCCTCGACTCCAGCACCATCGTGGCCCTGATGCAGGAGCAGTCGGCGCATCCGGTGAAGACCTTCTCCGTCGGCTTCGGCACGATGATCAACGAGCTGCCGTACGCCTCCGCGGTGGCGCGGCGCTACGGCACGGAGCACCACGAGATCGACCTGGGAGACATCGACGCAGCGCCACTGCTCCTGCGCATGGCCTCGGTCTACGACGAGCCCTTTGCCGATACCTCGCACATCCCCACGTACCTGGTGGCTCGCTACGCGCGCGACTTCGTCAAAGTCGTCCTCTCCGGCGACGGCGGCGACGAGCTTTTCGGCGGCTATGGCTGGAACGAACCGCTGCGGCGCTCGATGTCGATCGGCGCCACGGCGCGCCTGCAGTGGATTCTGCTGCGCACCGCCAGCGTGGCCTTGCGCGACCGTTGGCGCTGGCTCAGCGACCGCTCGCTCGCGGCCGGTCTGGTGGCGCGATGGAGCGATCTCTGGACACGCGCGAAGATGGTGCACACAGCCATCCGCGAGCCGGAGCGGCGACGGCTTTGGGCGGACGGCGCCGTCGAATCGTACGAGCCCGTGCCGTACGAGCCGGGCCTTTCGGTCACCGGATTGAACCGCTCGTTCGATTTCGACCTGCGCTTTTATCTTCCGGGCGACATTCTCGCGAAAGTCGATCGGGCGGCCATGGCCAGCAGCCTGGAGACGCGCGCTCCGTTTCTCGACCGCGACGTCGCGGAATTCGCCCTATCGCTGCCGGCCGGGCTGAAAGTACAGGATGGGCAATTGAAGCGAGTGATGCGCGCGGCGTTCTCCGACCTCTGGCCGGAGGAGATCCGCCATCGCCCGAAGCAGGGATTCGGCTCGCCCATTCAGCAGTGGATGCGGCAGCCGGCCGTCCGCGATCTCCTCGAATCCGCTGCCGCGCCGGGCTCGCGGCTGCGGCGCCTGTTGCCCGGCCTCACCCCGCACGACCTCGGCCATGAGAATTACGCGAGCTGGATCCTCCTGACTCTCGCAGTCTGGCTGAACGTGCATGAGGTACTTTGAGCGGTCCGGCGGTTCGCGGCGCAACGGCCGCTGGTGTATGCTCCTGGAAAGAGCATCATCAACGAGCACCGCTCGTCCGACTCCGAGAGCAACCATTTGATTCCGGCGATGACCCGCACGTTCGTCGAAACGCGAGAGCGTGAGAACGCGCCGTTCGTTCCCTATAGCGACGAATGCGCCGGAGCGGTTCGAAAAGGCATCGGTTGAGCCTGAGCCGCAACACCGCCGCGAACCTCGTCGGCCGCATCTGGGCCGCGGCGCTGGGCGTGGTGCTCATTCCCTTCTACGTACGCGTGCTGGGAATGGAGTCATACGCGCTGGTCGGCTTCTGCGCGACGATGCAGTCGCTCTTCGGCCTCATCGACTTCGGGCTCGGAGCGGCCTTCAGCCGCGAGCTGGCGAATCTTTCCGCGGTCGAAGAGACCGAACAGGAGCAGCGCGACCTGCTGACGACGTTCAATGTCATTTACTGGATTCTGGCGGCGATCGTCGGTGTGGCGGTCTGGTTCCTCGCGCCGTCGATCGCCACAAAGTGGGTGCATGCGGGCAAGCTGTCCGTCGCGGCGATCGTCACGTGCGTACGGCTGATGGGCCTCTTCATCGCCTTGCAGTTCCCGACCGGTCTGTATCAGGGAGGCCTGCTCGGATTGCAGCGCCAGATCGAGTACAACGCGATCCTCATCGGCTCGGCGACTGTTCGCGGCCTCGGCGTGATGATCGTGCTCTGGTTCATCTCGCCCACCATCGAAGCGTTTTTCGTCTGGCAGGTCCTGATCGCCGTGCTTGCTGCATTCGCGAATTGGATCGTCCTCGACCGCGCCATGGTGGGCCACCGAGGCCGCGGACGCTTCGTCCGCACGTGGGTCGGGCGTCTGTGGGGTTACGCGGCGGGAACCGCGGGGAATACGATCGGCATCGTGGTCGCACAGCAATCGGACAAGGTGATTCTCATCAAGACCCTGCCGCTCGAGCAATTCGGCTATTACACGCTGGCAGGCAGCGTGGCAACTCTGCTGTGGACGCTTGCGCACCCAGTGTGCGTGGCGGCGTTCCCTCGTTTCAATCAGCGTGTAGCGCTCGGCGACGAGCAGGGGTTGGCGGTCGAATACGATCGTGCCAATCAACTGCTGGCGACGATCCTCGTTCCGGTGAGCGCGGTGCTCCTGTTTTTTTCGTACGATGCCATCGCGGTCTGGACCCGCAAGCCGGCCATCGCGGCTGCGACACAGCATCTGGTCGTGCTCTTCGTGCTCGGCATGACGCTCGTCGCGCTCGTCAGTGTCGCGATGCACGTCGCGCTCAGCTACGGCTGGTTCCGGCTCACCCTCGGGTTCACCTGGGGTACGGCACTCCTCTCGCTGCCGTCATTCTGGATTTGCTCGCGGTGGTTCGGCACGATCGGCGCGGCGGCGGTCTGGTGCGCGCAGAACGCCGCATACTTGCTCCTCGTTCCGATTCTGCACACGCGTTACCTGCGCGGCGGCGGGACGATCTGGGCTCGCCGTGCATTCTTCTATCCGGGCGCGGCAGCGATCGCGGTCGCCGCGGCCATGCGCCTGCTCGTGGGCTCGCTCGCGAATCCGATCGCGATGCTGGCGGTTCTCGGCGCGACCTGGGCGATGGCGACCGCCGCAGTCGTGCTCGTCGAGCCGGCGATGCGCGAGCAGTCGATGAGGGTTGTCCGCCGGCTCGGCCTCGCGCCGAAGGGAGTGTCGTGATGTTCACGCTGCGCGGAAAAATCGCGTTGCGCATGGGTTGGCGTTGCATCGAGCGCGGCGCGCGCGTGCACGGCAACGTGAGACTCGGCAGCGGAACGATCATCGCCTCCGGCGCGGAGCTCGTGGCGCGCGGCGCGGAACAGATCACGCTCGGCGACCGTTGCGCGGTCCTGCGAGGATCGCTGCTCTATGCGTACGGAGGCCGAATCACCATCGGCAGCAACACGAGCATCAATCCGTACTGTGTCCTCTACGGCCACGGGGGGCTGACGATCGGCAACGACGTGCTGATCGCCACGGGCTGCGTCATCATCCCCGCCAATCACAACATCGCCGACGTCACGATGCCGATCCGCGCGCAGGGCCTGACGGCGAAAGGGATCGTCATCGAGGACGGCGTGTGGCTCGCCGCGCGGGTCACGGTGCTCGACGGCGTGCGCGTCGGCACCGGGGCGGTGATCGGCGCCGGCGCGGTGGTCAACAAAGACATTCCACCGTATGCGATTGCGGTCGGAGTGCCCGCGCGCCTGGTCGGAAGCAGGAAGCGATGAGCGGGGACCCGACATTCATCCAACGACTCTGGGGCTTGCGCAGGCCGCGCCGCCTCGCCTCGGTCGTATTGCGCCGCATCGGCCTGTCCCGCTTCTTCACCATCCACACGAGCGGCATCCGTCTCCGCTTCTTTCCGGCCGTGTGGTGCAACATTCTGTGGGAGACGCCGGACTACTTCCGCCGCGATACCGGGCTGCTGCGCCGCTATTTGCGGCCGGGCGATACCGTCGTCGACTGCGGCGCAAACGTCGGTCTGCTGACGCTCGTCTCCGCATCGATCGTCGGAAACACGGGCGCGGTCTACGCCATCGAGGCACATCCGCGCCTGGCGCGCTATCTCCGCTCGAACGTTGCATTCAACGACGCGACGAACGTGACGATCTTCCACAATGCCGTCGGCGACACGGAAGGCACGATCGCGTTCTCCGACCGCATCACCGACGACTCCAACCACATCCTGCCCGGGGGGGAAGGCATCGCCGTGACGATGAAACCGCTGGACGCGCTCATCCCCGCGGGCACGCCGGTGCGGCTCCTCAAGCTCGACGTCGAAGGGTACGAGAAATTCGCGCTCGACGGCGCGCGCGCACTGCTGCCGACCGTCGAGGCCATCTACTTCGAGTCCTCCGACCAGCTCTTCGCGCGCTACGGCTACGCTTGCAGCGATGTGTACGATCTGCTGCGTGCTGCCGGCTTCCTCATCTTTCGTTTCGGCGAGGAGCCGCGGCTGGAGCGTTTGCCCGACGATTACGAGTCGCGAGAAATCGAGAACCTCATCGCTCTGCGCGATGCGGAGCGCTTCGCGCTGGACACCGGCTACGAGATTGTCTGAATGAGCCCGCACGTCACCGTCCTCATGGCCGTGTACAACGGCGCGCCCTTCCTCGCCAAAGCGATCGATTCGATCCTGGCCCAGACCTACGAGGACTTCGAGCTCCTCGTCGTCGACGACGGATCCACGGACGCGACGCCGGACATCGTCCGTTCCTACGGCGACCGCCGCGTGCGAACGGTTCGCAACCCCCAAAACATCGGCCTGGCGCGCTCGCTCAACGTCGGTCTTGCCGAGGCTCGCGGCGCGCTCGTGGCGCGTCACGACGCGGACGACCTCTCCTATCCCGACCGGTTTCGGCGGCAGGTGGAGTTTCTCGCTGCCCATCCCGACGTGGCCGTGCTCGGAACGCGCTTCGACTCGATCGATCAGCGCGGCCGCCGCAGGCCGCTTCACCTCTGGATGAAGTGCGAGACGTCCGTCGGCATCCGCTGGCAGATGATCTTCGAGAATCCGCTGGTGCATTCGTCGGTCATGTTTCGGCGCGACATCGTCGTCGGGGAGTTCCAGGGGTACGACGACCGCTTCCCCATCAACCAGGACTTCGAGCTTTGGGCGCGGATCGCGCGGCGATATCCGCTGCGCAACCTCCCCGAGTCGCTCGTCGCACTGCGCGGAAGCTCCACGTCGATGTCCGGCCGGGCCACGCCCGCGTCGATGGAAAAGGTGCGCGAGGTCTGCGCCGCGTACGCTCGCGACATCGTCGGACTCGATCAAGCCGGCGAGGCCGGCCTCGACGCGCTGCTTCAGGGCATGAGTCCGGAGATCTGCCCTCCGCTGCGGACGTTGCGACCCGTGGTCCGTTGGATTGACGAGAGCTATCAGCGCTTCGTGGCGCGCTGGCCGGAAGCGGAGGAGACGGGCGAGATCCGCGCGCAGGCCGCGTCGCTGATCGCGCGGCTGGCAACGCTGTCGGTCGGCGGGTCGCCTGCTAAGATGAGCCGCTGGTACCTGGAAGCCGCGCGCTATGACCTGCCGACGTTCGCGCGTGGCCTGGTCCGTTTCACGGCCAGCGGCGGCCGCGGCCTTGTGCGGCGGCTGGCTCACGCTCGATCGACTGAATGACCGTCCCATCAACCCTTCCCCAAGGTGTGGCGGCGCGGCGGCGTCGTACTCGGGTCCTCGTCATTGGGCTGCCGCTGCGGCGCCGGCGCATCGCCATCGCCTTGAACGTGCTGGCGCTGGCCGTCATCGCCGTCGCCCTCGCCGTCGCGTCCGACGATCAGCGGGCACTTGCCGCGCCGATGCTGCTCCTCGGCGAGCTCGCGCTCTTCTACGTCACCGTTCTCTGGAAGCGGGATGGAAGACCGCCTGTCTTCGAGGCCGGCACGCTGGCCGTGCTGGCCACGGCCGTCTACGGCATGATCCCGCTGGCCGGGTTTCTGATGATGCACGGCGACTGGGAGCGCTACTCCGATCTTCGCCTGCAGCAGTACGCGTTCGATCCCTTCGTCCTCGGCCGTTTCGGCTGGGGCTACGTGATCTACGCCGCCGCCTTCGTGGCCACGTATCTGGTCGTCCGCGGGCGCGCGGCCGTGAAGACGACCGCGTTCGACGTCCCGCGCCCGCAGTTGATCGAAGCGATCGTCATCGTCTTCGGCGCCGTCTACGCCTTCGTCGTCGCCGTGGCCGCGGTCTACGACCTGCGCATGGACATCTCCTACACGCCCGAAGAGCTCCAGACGCGCATGGAGATGCTGAGCCGGATGCCGTACATCGTCCGGCAGGTCTCGGAGAACGTGACCCTGATGCTGCTGCTCCTCAAGCAGGCGGTGGTGATCCTGCTCCTGTCGCAATGGCGGAAGCGCTGGTGCCGCGCGGTCCTCATCGTGTGGCTGGCGTACGAGGTCAGCACCGTCGTCTTCCACCTCGGCGCGCGCACCACGGTCGTGCTGATTCTGATGAGCGCGGGCCTGCTCTATCACCGGCTGGTGCGGCCCGTGCGCTTCCGCACGTTCGTCCTCGTCGGCGCGCTGCTCCTGGCCATGTTCCTCGTCGCCGGCGCGCTGCGCAATCTCGGGCACGAAGCGGAGCAGCCGAAGAACGTCCTCACCACGGCCAACGAGTTCCAGGCCCTCTACGCGACGGCGTTCGATCTCCAGGAGAAGAAAAACAACGGCAGCCTGCCGCCGGTGCCGTGGCAGATCTATGCGGCCGACTTCTATCTGGAGATTCCGAGCCAATTGCTTCCGTTCGAGAAGATCGACCCGGCGAACTGGTACATCCAGATCATCGGCCAGGCCGGATACTCGACGGGATTCATGTTCGGGGTCATGTCGCAGGCCGCGGTCGGACTGGGCTGGCCCGAGCTCGCCCTGCGCGGCTTCGTGCTGGCGCTTTTCCTGGCGCTGCTGCACCGCTGGTACGTCCGCCGGGCCACGCACTTCTGGCCGACGCTCTTCTATCTCTTCGTCGCCGTTTGGATCTACAGCACCATGCGCGCGTCGACGTTCTGGTTCGTCTACTACATCGTGTACCGATTCCTGCCGGTGCTGCTGGCGACGAAGTTCGTGGAGATGGTGTTGAGCCGGGTGCGGCGGCGGCGGGCATGAGGATCATGCACCTCGTCTGGACTCTGGCCGGCGGCGGCGCGGAGCGGCAGTTGGCGGAGATCGCGCCGGAGCTGGCCCGGCGCGGCCACGACGTCCACCTCGCCTTCACCGTTCCGGGCGTCTACACGGCGCGCCTCGCCGAGAGTGAGTGCACGCTGCACCAGGTCGCGAAATCGTGGAAGTACGATCCGCTGGTGCTGGCGCGCCTCGTCCGTCTGGTCCGCCGGGTCCGCCCCGACGTGATGCACACGTGGCTGACGCAGATGGATATCCTCGGCGGCCTCGTGTCGCGATTGTTGCGCATTCCGTGGGTGATGAGCGAGCGAAGCTCCGCGTCGATGTATCCGCCGATCTTGCTCAACCGCGCGCGAGTCGCCGTCGGAAGGCACGCCGACCTCGTGGCCGCGAATTCGACGGGCGGCGCCGACTACTGGAAGGACCGCGGCGTGGCCGCCGCGCGCATCGCCGTCGTCCCGAATTTCGTGCCGTTGCACGAGATCGAGAGCGCCCCGCCGCTGGATGATGCGCGCATCGACGCCGGCGATGAGCTCGTGCTCTACGTCGGGCGGCTTTCGCAGGAAAAGAACCTGCCGCGGCTCATCGAAGCGATGGCCATCGTCTGCCGCGAACGGCCGCGCGCGCGGCTGGCGTTGTGCGGCGACGGGGTGCAGCGCGACGCGCTGGCCGCGCAAGTCCGCGCCGCGGCGCTCGATGAGCGCGTCGTCTTCACCGGCTTCGTGCCAAACGTGCCGTCGTGGTTGAAGCGCGCCAACGCCCTCGCGGCCGTCTCGTTCACCGAAGGGCATCCGAACGCCGTGCTGGAGGCGATCGCCGCAGGAGCGCCGCTGGTTCTCTCCGACATCCCGGCGTACCGCGCCGTGGTCGACGAGGGCGCGGCCTCGTTCGTTCCGGTCGACGATGCCCGGACCATGGCCG